>NZ_JBMLSM010000177.1:0-8472 GCF_049240505.1 Novosphingobium sp. | reverse complement strand
TGGGGCTGAAGCCTCAGAAATCCTCGAATTTCGCACTTCAAGGTAGAATCCACCGGTGTTTCTATTCTGATTTGATAATAAGTATTATGTAAATTGCAGGTGCCGCTGGAGCGTCGGATCACCATCCGATCATCGTGAACACAAGCGCGACCGCCACAAACAGGAACGCCCAAAGCGCGCCCATTCTCAGTCCATCGGAAAGTCCTATCTGTCGCCCGCGCAAGTTGGCCATGAGCAAGACCAGCGCCATCGCAATGCCGATCAGCCTGACAATCTCGTCGCCGTTCACACCACGATCTCCAGTCCATCGTATGCCGGCTCTATGTGATCCGGCGTCTCGGCGCAGAGTGTGCGGTAATCCATCGATTTGTCGAGATGCGTCAGCACACCGTGCCCTGCGCGTGTGGCGCCGATCAGTTCCAGCGCCATGCCCAGATGGGAATGCGTCGGATGCGGTTGCCGCCGCAGACAGTCCACCACCAGCACATCGACCTTGTAGAAAAGGTCGATCATCTCGTTGGTAATCTCACTGAAGTCTGTTGCGTAACCGATTGTTTTTCCGCCCTGATCGAAGCGGTAAGCGGTCGATTGCGCTGGGCCATGAGGCATCTGGCAGTGGCCTACGCCAATCCCGCAGATCATGCGGACACGGTCCAGATTGTCCAGCTCACAGATTGTGTGATAGCCGTGCTGTCCGGCAAAGACATAGCCAAAGCGCTGGCGCAACCGGCGCACCGTTTCGCTTGCTGCATAGCCCGGAATTGGCCCACCGCGACCGTAACGCAGCGGGCGCAGGTCATCTATACCGTGGCAATGGTCTGCGTGATCATGGGTCCACAGAACGCCGTCCACGCGGTCGATTCCGCAGGACAGAAACTGCTGGCGCAAGTCCGTTGGCGTATCCACCAGCAAACGGCTTCCATCGTTGCCTTCCACAATGATCGCCACACGTGTGCGCTGGTTTCGCGGCTCGTTCGGGTCACAATCGCCCCAGTCGTTGCCAATACGCGGCACCCCGGTCGATGTGCCTGAACCGAGTATGGTCAGTTTCACAGAACGGCCTTGCTGAACAGCCGGAAGAAGTTTGCGCCCGTGGTTTCGGCCAGCGCTTCCGTGCTGGTCCCGCGTAGCCCGGCCACAAAGGCGCAGGTATCGGCAACGAACGCCGGCTCGCAGGTTTTTCCACGATGGGGCACCGGTGCCAGAAACGGTGCATCGGTTTCCACCAATAGCCGATCTTCGGGCAACTCTACAGCTATCGCCTGCAAGTCCTTGGCATTCTTGAATGTCACGATGCCGGAAAGCGAAATCGAAAGGCCCAGTTCCAGCATCTTCGCCGCAAAAGGTGCAGAGGCGGTGAAGCAGTGGATAAGCGCCGGGAAGGCCCCCTTCCCCATTTCTTCCTCGATAATCCGCGTCGTGTCATCTTCGGCATCGCGCGTATGGACGATCAGCGGCAGTCCGGTTTCGCGCGCTACCCTGATATGCACCCGTAAGAGATACTGCTGCACCTGCCGGTCGGAATGGTCGTAGTAGTAATCGAGGCCCGTCTCGCCGATACCAATCACACGCGGATGCGCTGCGGCTTCCAGCAGCACCGCTTCGCCCAGATCTGCGTGTTCGTCGGCCTCATGCGGGTGAATACCCACGCTTGCCCAGACGTCGCTTTCCTGCTCTGCGGTGGCGATAATATCGGCCCATTCGCGCTGGCGTGTCGAGATGTTGAGAAAGCCTCGCACGCCGCTTTCACGTGCGCGATCAAGAACTTGCCCCTGACTTTCGACAAGGCCCTTGTAGTTCAGGTGGCAGTGTGAATCGATGAGCATCATGCCGAGGCAGGCTCTTCAGGCAGTTCGAGACGGGGAAACGCCGGAAGTGGCTGACCCAGATTTTCGCCTGTGGTCACGCGCGCCATATACCAGTCCGCATCGGTCAACGCACCAAAACCGCGCCCTTCAGGCGGAATACCCAGTTGGTCCAACACCTTGGCCGCTGCACTTGGCACCACAGGCGAAATCGCAATGGTCAGATCGCGGATCGCCATGAACAGCGTCAGCAGAACGGCTTTCATCCGTTCGGGATCGGTTTTGCGCAATGCCCACGGTGCCTGTTCATCGACATAGGCGTTGCAGGCGAACACGCCCCGCATCCACGCCTCGATCCCGGCGGAAAAGTTCATCCCCTCAAACTCGCGCGGCAGTTCCTCTCGGCAAGCATTGAACACCGTCGCCAGCAGAACATCATCTGCCTCGGTCGTCTCAAACTTCGCAAGTTCACCGCCCATGTTCTTGAAAATCATGGAGAGTGTGCGTTGCACCAGATTGCCATAGCTGTTCGCCAACTCGGCATTGCATCGCATGACGATGGCTTCGGGCGAGTAGGAGCCGTCCTGTCCGAATGCCACTTCGCGCATCAGGAAATAGCGCAGCGGATCGACGCCGAACCGTTCGGCCAGTTCCAGCGGGTCAGTCACATTGCCGAGCGACTTTGATTCCTTTTGTCCCCGGTTCAGCAGAAAACCGTGGCCGAACACCTGTTTGGGCAGCGCCACATTGGCGCTCATCAGGAAAGCAGGCCAATAGACAGTGTGGAACCGGACGATATCCTTGCCAATCAGGTGGAGATTTGCAGGCCAATACTTTGCAAAATCACCACTTTCGTCAGGGAATCCCAAACCGGTCAGGTAGTTGGCCAGAGCATCGACCCACACATACATCACATGCCCGTCGCTGCCCGGAACCTTGATTCCCCAGTCAAAGCTGGTTCGTGAAACCGAAAGATCGCGCAATCCCCCTTCGACGAAGCGCATCACCTCGTTGCGGCGGCTGTCGGGCTGAACGAATTCGGGATGCTCTTCGTAAAGCTTCAGCAGTGGCTCGGCATATTTCGAAAGCCTGAAGAACCAGGATTCCTCGACCGTCCATTCAACCGGCGTGCCCTGCGGAGACAGTTTTTCACCACCTTCTCCGGCTACCAGTTCGCTCTCATCGTAGAAGGCCTCGTCGCGGATCGAATACCAGCCTTCATACCGGTCCAGATAGAGGTCGTCGTTCGCTTCCATCCGGCGCCACAATTCCTGCACGGATGTGTGATGGCGCTCCTCGGTTGTGCGGATGAAAACATCATACGAAATATTCAATTCATCACACATCTTGATGAAATGCGATGACATTTCATCTGAAAGTTCGCGCGGTGTCACGCCCAGTTCGCGGGCTTTCTGCGCCATTTTCAAACCGTGCTCGTCCGTCCCGGTCTGGAAGCGAACATCGCGCCCCATCGCCCGCTGGAACCGCGCGATCACGTCGGCAGCAATCGCTTCATAAGCGTGGCCGATGTGCGGCTTGCCATTGGGGTAGGAGATGGCGGTGGTGATATAGAAGGGTTCGCCCATCGGGCCGGTCGCTTTCTTGCAAGGAATCTGCGTGATTATCGCGCGCCTTCCCTAGTCGGCGCGGCCGATGCCAGCAAGGAGCCGATTTCCATCATCAGCATTGCCGGATCAAAGTTGTATATCGGCGCTTCGCCTGCCAGCTTTACCAGCCGCGCGTGGGTTTCGGCCAGCCGCAGTCTTGCGGGATCATCCGCCCGATCAAGCGCGCGAACCACGGTCATGCGTGCCGCCTCGATTGCTGCGCCAATGCGTTCGCGGTCCGGCCTTGCGCCGATTGCACCGGTCAGTGCGCCGCGCAAGGAAAGATCGCGGTCACCAAATTCGATCAGCTTTTCAAATATCGCCTGCGCCCGGCCAAGATCCTGTTCGGCAAAGGCCAGCGCCGCGCCGGGCGACCCGCCTGAAACCGCCAGCGCTGCCCGCCGTGTTTCGGCATCGAGTTCGGGTGCTGCCTCATCAAGTGCGCGCGCTACTTCTGCATCGGTGAGCGGATGAAACCGCACGATCAGGCACCGAGAACGGACTGTCGGTAACAAGCGTCCCAAAGCGTGAACGACCAACAGAAAAAAGGTGCCCTGCGGCGGCTCTTCCAGGCTTTTGAGCAGCGCATTGACCGCGCTCTTTTCCAGCAGATCGGCAGAATCGATGATCACCGCCCTGCGTGCCCCAAGCGTTGGCCGCGTCGTCAGCCGGCGCTGCAAGGCGCGCACCTGATCGACCGATATGCTGCGTTTGAGCAGGTAGGGCTTACCCTCGTCACGTTTTTTCGCCTCGTCGTCATTCGCGGGAAGCGGCGAAAGCGTCAAGATATCGGGGTGCGCCTCAACGGCGGGCTGTGGCACACCCGGTTCGGCCACGAGTTCCGCCGCCGCAGCGCGCGCGAAGCTCGCCTTCCCCAAGCCTTCGCGTCCGGCCAGTAGCCAGCCATGATGCATTCGCGCACCATTCATGGCAGAGCGCCATGCGCGCCACGCTTCATCATGCCCGATCACGCCAGAATACCTTTCAGCGCCGCCATGATGCGGGCGTGAACCTCGTCCGGCGTTCCTTGGGCGTCCACCACGGCAAAGCGCATCGGCTCAGCTTCCGCAAAGCTTCGAAAGGCTGTGGCCACGCGGGCGTGGTATTCCGCCCCACGTCCACCAATCCGGTCGGCGGTATCGCCATCGCGCAGCGCAAGGCGCGATGCCGACACCTCTGGCGCGACGGTCAATAGCACCGTCACATCGGGCAGCAGGCCTTCGCTGCCGATCCTGTGGAGCGCCATGACGTCATCGTCAGAAAGCCCCCCGCCCCCGCCCTGATAGGCGCGGCTGCTGTCGACGAACCGGTCGCAGACCACCCACACCCCTCTCGCCACGGCAGGCCGTATCAGCTTTTCAACATGATCAGCGCGCGCGGCGGCGAACAGCAAGGCTTCGGCCCTGGCCCCCCAGCCTTCGCCTTCAGTCGAAAGCAGCATGGCCCGGATAGCTTCGGCCCCGGCGGTCCCGCCCGGCTCTCGCGTGGCGACGACTTCGATGCCACGCGCGCGAAGAGCCTCCACCAGCAGCCGCCCTTGCGTCGATTTGCCAACGCCTTCGCCACCTTCCAGCGCGATGAACCGCCCGCTCACAGTCCGAACATCCCGAACGCGCCATTGCGCAACCGGTCCAGCACGTCACCTCGGGGCACGTCCGCGCCTGCAACCAGTGGCAAGGTGTGAGCCGGCTCGCCCGGCACCCGCACTATCAGGCTTGCCACCGTTTCGCCCTTGGCAACCGGCGCTTTTACCGGCCCCTTGTAGCGCACAGACAGCGAATAGCGCGCTTTCGAGCCGCGCGGCACCGTTACCGTGAGCGCGCGGGGGGCAACCAGCGAAACCTCCCGCTCAGCCCCGCCTTGCACCACAGCCTTCGCCACCGGGGTGCCCTTGGCGAACAGCGGCTGCGCTTCCCACGCGGCAAAGCCCCATTCGATGAACTCGCGCGATTGCTTTGCCCGCAGATTGGGCCGATCATACCCGCCCACGACCATCACCAGCCTGCGTCCGCGCCGTTCAGCAGAGCCAACAAAGCCATAACCGGCCTCGTTTGTGAATCCCGTCTTCACCCCGTCCGCCCCTTCGACGACACCGTAAAGCGGGTTGTGGTTGGGTTGCGTGATGCCACCCCATGTCATCTCCGCATGGCCATAGAACCGCCGGTACAACTCGGGAAACCGCGTCATCAACGCGCCGCTCAACGTGGCGAGGTCGGCTGCGGTGACATAGGTCTGCCCCTCGTCCATCCACCCGTTCGGCGTGTTGAAATGGCTGTCGCGCATACCGAGTTCAGCCGCAGCTTCATTCATCAGGGCGGTAAAGGCGGGCACCGATCCAACTGCGCCTTCCGCCAGCACCACACAGGCATCGTTGGCCGAAACCGTCACGATCCCCTCGATCAGTTCAGCAACGGTCGGCTGCGCTTCAGCGGGCAAAAACATCGTGCTGCCCACGTTGCGCCATTGCCGGAACGTTTCGCGCCGGATCGGGATTCGCTGGTCGAGCCTGAGCTTGCCCTTGGTGATCAGATCGAACGCGACATAGCTCGTCATGATCTTGGTAATCGAGGCTGGCACGAACCGGCGATGCACATCGCGCGCATAGAGAACACGGCCTGATCCCACATCAAGCAAAAGCGCGATCGGCGCGTCGATCTGCGGCATGGAGGCCAACGCGGCCTGTGTGGCAGGCGCAGGCGCAGCCGCTTTGACCGGCATCATCCCCGCCGAACCAACTACCAGAACCGTCAAGATTTTCGCGCGCAACTATCGTCCCCGGAATATCCGGGTCGCCCGTGCAACGCAGATCGAGTGTCAGATCACGGCGCGGTTACGACCCGTGCATCGGCATAGCCCGCCGCGCGCACCTTCGCCAGCGCCGCATCGGCTTGTCCACGATCCTTGTACGGGCCAGCCCGCACACGCCACAGCTTGCCTGCTGGTGACGCCACGCCGCCCACCGCCTTGGCCGCCGCTTCTGCCCGCGCCTTGGTGGAATAGGCACCCACCTGCACGAACAGGCCCCTGGCTGGTGCCGCTTCGGCTTTGGCAGGAGCCTTCTGGACGGGCTTCTCAACAACTGGTGAGGATACAGCCTTGGCGGGAGAAATTTTCTTTTCAGGAGAAGTTTTTACCGGTAGTTTCTCAGGCGCAGTCACAGGTTTGGCAGCAGGCACCGCCATCTTGTCCGCTGGTGCAGCGGGTAACGTCTTGGTCGCAGGAGCAGCATCCAGCACAGGCTGACTCGCCACCGCCGCGATTCCCAACTTCCGCCGCAATGCCGAAAGCAGGCCCGGCGGCGTATCCATGCGCGCAGGCGCATTGGCCCCGCTGCGCAGCAAGGCACGCTCCGCTTCGGGCGGGTTGACCCGGCGTACCCGCACCGGCACCCGTCCACCCGCTGAGGCGCCCAGTTCCGCCCACGCCCCCGGTGACAGCGAAACCAGATCACCGCCCGTCATCGGCCCGCGCTGCGTCAAGCGCACGAGAATCGTCCGGCCCGTTTCGAGCGATGTCACCTCGACATAACTCGGCAAAGGCAGCGTGCGATGCGCCCCGCTAACCCCATCTCCACCGGCAACTTGTGCATAGCCCACCGAATCATAATTCAGCGTATCGGCAGGCGTATAAGTCACCCCATCCACCACAAACGGTTCACCCAGAACCATCGGATAGTCTCCGGCGGGGCCACGCACGGCGGCTTCGGAAGCCCCGGAAACGCTTGGCTTCACGGCGGCATTGGCCCCGCCACAGGCGGCCAGAACCAAAGTGGCGGCAATCGCGGTCAGGCTAGCGGCTGATCTCATCTGCAAGAAGTCCCACGGACAGAGCGTAAAAGTTCGAGCAGTTGTAATCGAGGATAACCCTATAATTTCCGGTTAGCAGATAGGCGGTCTTCCCTTGCCCATCCGGTTCCAGCAAACTGGCCATCACATTGTCGGCAGGCCACGCGCCTGATCGGGGCACGATTCCCAAGGCTCGCCATTCGGCCATCGTCTTCCAGCCAGAGTGCCGGTCGAACACGCGCGGACAGCGCGGGCTGACCATCGTCGTGCCCAAGCTGCCCCGATCAAGTCCGGCCGGAACCGAAACCGCCACGCCCCAGGGTTGGCCCGTGCGCCACCCCGCATCACGGAAATAGTTGGCGATCGAAGCCAGCGTATCGGTGCGGTTGCTCCAGATATCGGCAAAACCGTCGCCATCGCCGTCGGCGGCCACGCGCAGATAGACCGATGGCAGGAACTGCGGATTGCCAAAAGCCCCCGCCCAGCTTCCGACCAGTTTCGATCGCGGCACCCCGCGATCAACCATCTTCATCGCCGCAATGAATTCATCGGCAAAAAGTTCGCGCCGCCGCCCTTCGTAGGCCAACGTCGCCAGCGAACGCGCCAGATCGAAATCGCCGGTATAGCCGCCATAATCCGTCTCATGCCCCCAGATCGCCAGCATCATCTTGGCGGGCACGCCATAGCGCCGTTCGATGGCATCGACCTGCCCCGCCGCCGCCGCCAGCTGTCGCCGCCCCCGCGCGATTCGCGCCGCGTCCACATGGCTGCGCCGATAGGGTTCGAACGCTGGAATCGTTCCCGATGAAGACCCCGGCTGCGCCCGATCCAGTTGAATGACCCGGCGGTTCAGCGTCAGCCCCTGCGTCATTGCCGTGATGGTCGATTCCCGCACGCCCTCTGCCCGGCCACGTGCGGCCAGAAGCTGCAGATATCCCTGAAACCCTTGCTCCTCGGCGTCCACCTGACCCACCGCAGGCCCGGCAGCAAGCAACGCCAGAGCCACAACACCGGCAGCCCGCAGGCCACCTATCCTTCTCAGCAATCCCATGACGTGAGTCTCGCACGGTTCGATAGCGATGGGAATCCCCTTTGCGTCCGAAGCGGAAAGCGCTAACGGCGAACCGTTCCCCGGCTCCGACCGATGGAATCCGCCCTTGCGATTCTGATCGCATCGCGGCGCGGACAGGTGGCCGAGTGGTTTAAGGCAGCGGTCTTGAAAACCGCCGTGGGTGGAAGCTCACCGTGGGTTCGAATCCCACCCTGTCCGCCAGC
>NZ_JBMLSM010000176.1:0-5604 GCF_049240505.1 Novosphingobium sp. | reverse complement strand
GGCCTCAGTCGTTTGACATCGACGTTCCGTAGCAACACCGAGGCCCCCGCCTGCGCGGGGGCGCAACAGTTATTATGCGGCGCGCCTACCCCGCGCCATTCCCGCAAACCTTGCCGCCGCAGCAAAAGCCGCCGCGCGCTTTTCGCGCCTGTCCATCGCTTCGGCATCCTTGCCCCAAAGCTCGGCCTGCCAATCCTCTTCCAGATTGGCCGCATCCCATAGCGCGTCGAGGTCTGCGCCCGGCAGCAGCGCGGCCAGACCGATCACCAGCGATGCGGCAAGGCTGGTGGTGTTGCGCAGCGCGGCGAGTTCGAACGGATTCAGCCCTTCCAGTTCCACCCGCAACCGCGCCAGCGTTTCTACAGGCTGCGGCTTGTGGATGATCCCGGTCACGCGCACGAACGCCACGCCCAACCGCGTTTCCGCATCGGCCAGCAGCGGCTCCCACATCATGCGTTGCCGTGCGGCAAAGGCCTCGTCCGGCTCGGCGCGATAGCACAGCGTGTCGGTTTCGGCATAAGGCAGCGTTTCGGCGATCACGCCTGCCCGGTCACCTGCCACCACGTCCAGCGCATAGTCCGCCATATCGCGATAGAGGAACAGCGCCGGGTCGATCTCCTCGCCCTGACCTGCCCATTCGGCTGCCAGTGCATCGGCCAGCGCCTGTGTCGGCACAATCTGCGGCCTACCGCCCACAGTCTTGATCGCCCGCCCGTCGAGCCGCACCCCGAAGCCGCCATCAACCGCTTCGACCGTTACATCCTTGTAAAATCGCTTCATCGTCCGTCCGGCGTCCGCCATTTCCGCGCAAGCAGGCGCGGCACGTAAAAGAATTCGGCCATGCCCAGCACGGCCAGCACATAGCCCACTTCCTGCGGCACGCTGCCAAGGAACGAAGGCGCACGCCCCGTTCCGATCATCACGCCCAGCAGCACCATGATCGCGCCCGAAAGCCGCACCGCCTGCAAGGCAAAGAACCGTCCCGCCGCCGGATCGCTCATGCAATTGCCCCCAGCAGCGCGCGCAGGTCTGCCATGCTCGTCGCCACGGCCTTTGCCCCGGCTTCGATCAGTTCGTCGGTTTCGTGATAGCCCCAGTCCACGCCGATCCCGGTAACGCCTGCATTCACCGCCATGTGAATGTCATAGACGGTATCGCCGATCATCGCCGTGCGGTGCCGGTCTGCCCCGGCGTCGGCAATGCACTGTTCGATCATAGATGGGTCGGGCTTCGAAGGATGCCGGTCCGCCGTCTGCAACGATATGAAGTGCTTTGTCAGCCCGTGCGCGGCAAGGCAGTGGGCCAGTCCCTTGTCCGATTTGCCTGTCGCCACCGCCAGTTGCCAGCCATCGCCCGCAAGGTCTGCCACCAGCGCGGCTATGCCGTCATACAGAGGTTCGCCCACGGCGCCGGCTGCCCGCCGCGCCCGAAAGGCGTCCTTGTATAGCTCGGTCAGGCTGGCGTGATCGTGATGTTCGCCCGCCGGATGCAATTGCCGCATCGCCTCGTGCAGGGAAAGGCCCACGACGCGGCGCGTGGCGTGGCGTTCTGGCGGAACCAGTCCCGCCGCCGTGAACGCCGCGTCCATCGCCGCGCAGATATCGGCCTGGCTATCAACCAGCGTGCCATCGCAATCGAAGATCGCCAGCCTCATCCCGCCATCCCCGATCAGCGCGCTTTGCCCTTGGGCGGACCAGCGGCAGGCGTGCGCGCAGCAGGGCGCGCTCCGGCAGGCTTCGGGCCAGACCGCGCGGCGGGCTTGCCGGCCACTTTCGGCCCGGCCTTGGCAACGACCTTTCCAGCAGGCTTGCCCACCGGCTTCGCCCCGGCGCGCTTGCCAGTAGGCTTGCGGCCCGCGCTGCCAGCGCCCTTTTCGCTATCGGCACGTTTGCGGCGTTCGCCCCGACGTTCCTTGCGATATTCCTTGGCGTGCGCTTTGGCAGCCCGCTTCTGCATGGTCTTTTCGGGGATCGGCTTGATCGGATCGATTGCCAGATCGCCGTCTTCCTCGTGGAAGCCAAGGCTGGCCATGCTCGCTTCGAAGTGCGAGGGCAGGGGCGCCGTCACGTCGATCAGGTCGCCTTCGGGATGCTCTATGCGCAGGCGGCGCGCGTGCAGGTGCATCTTGCGGCTGATCGTGCCGGTCAGGAACGCGGCCTGCCCGCCATACTTTCCGTCACCCACGATAGGATGGCCGATGGCGGCCATGTGCACGCGCAACTGGTGCGTGCGCCCGGTCAGCGGTTGCAGTTCCACCCATGCCGCGGCATTCCCGGCGCGGCTGATCACGCGATAGCGGCTGCGGGCGGACTGGCCCTGACCGCTTTCGTCGACCATCATCTTTTCGCCGCCCGTGCCCGGCTGCTTGGCCAGCGGCAGTTCGATCAGCCCGTCCTTCACTTCTGGCACGCCCACCACCAGCGCCCAATAGATCTTGCGCGCCGAGCGGCCGGAAAAATGCTTGGAAAAGAACGCTGCGCTGCCCGGCGTGCGGGCGATCAGCAGAACGCCGGACGTGTCCTTGTCCAACCGGTGAACCAGACGCGGGCGCGGACCGCCATCCGTGGCATAGGCATCCAGCAAACCGTCGACATGCTCATACGTGCCGCTGCCGCCCTGCGTGGCAAGGCCCGGCGGCTTGTTCAGCACGATCGCGGCGCGGTCCTTTTCCAGCACCATCGATTCGGCGAGCTGGATCTGCTCTTCGGTCAACGGTGCGCGCGGACGCTCGCCCTTGCCCGGCGTGCCCACCGGCGTGGCATTGCCCGGCGGCACCCGCAGGGTCTGCCCTGCTTCCAGCCGCGTATCCACATCGGCGCGCTTGCCATCCAGCCGAATCTGCCCGGTGCGCGCCCAGCGCGATACGGTGGCAAAACCCACTTGCGGCAGGTGCCGCTTGAACCAGCGGTCCAGCCGCGCGCCTTCATCGTCTTTGCCGATTGTGAACTGGCGGACGTTGACGTCGGACAGCGCGCCCTGTCCCTTGCGGCCAGAGCCGGTCTTTACGCTGCTCATGCCGCACCCCGCATCAATGAAAGGCCAAGGAACAGCCCGACCACGCCTGCCAGCACCGAACCCAGTGCATAGGCCCCAGCCATGCCGTAAAGCCCGCGCTGCATAAGCATGGCGGTTTCAAGGCTGAAGGCCGAGAATGTGGTGAAGCCGCCCAGCACGCCAACGCCCAGCAGCAGCCGCAGTGATTCGCTGCCGCCTTCGCGCGCCAGCCATCCGGCCAGCAGGCCCATCAGCAGGCTTCCCACCACATTGATAAGGAAAGTGTGCCAGGGAAACACGGCATTGGGACCGGCAGCGGTCGTAACCGCGCGCCCGGCATGATAACGCAGCATCGCGCCGATGCCGCCGCCAATGGCGACGATGGCGGTTGCCGTAAATGTATTGGGAGAGTTCATCCGGGGCTTTTAGTGTCTGGACCGGAATTACGAAAGCCGTAATTCCTGACGCGGCACCGGCCCACTCCCCCGCCCGACCACCCGCAGGATACTACCGTTGGGTGGTCGGGCGGGGGAGTGGGCCAAGGAGCAATCACGCGCCGCTGACGGAACGGCAGTTCCGGCTCAGCCATAAAACGCACGACTTTGCTTGCCTTTGCTGCCCGATTTGGCTAGTGGCGCACCCGTTCGGGCCGGTCCTGTACGGATTCGGCGCGTTTTGTATTTCCAGAATCAGGGCAACTCCCGCCGGTTTTGCGGGCTCTTGCCGACAGTTTGAGGTGTAGCGGTTTATGCAGATTCTCGTTCGCGATAACAACGTCGACCAGGCTCTTCGTGCTCTCAAGAAGAAGCTGCAGCGTGAAGGCGTGTACCGCGAAATGAAGCTGCGTCGCCACTTCGAAAAGCCCTCGGAAAAGCGCGCTCGCGAAAAGGCTGCTGCCGTTCGCCGCGCCCGCAAGCTTGAGCGCAAGCGCCAGGAGCGTGACGGCGCGAAGTAAGATGGATGGGGCTGCAAACGCCCCATCTGGCTACTTGCCGTTAGCGCCCTTATGGGCCAAGGAGGGCGCCGAAATCGGCGCCCTTTTTCTTGGGCGCTGGCCAGTCATTCGAATCATCCGGCGCGATTCGGGCGAATCGCGCTTCAGGGGGAAAGCATGTCGGAAATCACCCGCGTTCCGCTCCAGCCGGTTGCCAAAGGCTCGGTCGGCAAGATCTGGCTTGGCGTTGTCGCCGCTGTCGTGCTGGGGTCAGGCGTTGCCTACGCCACCCGTTATCAGGGGATCGAGATCGAGACGGTCAAGGCTGGCACCGGCGGTTCGCCCACCAAGGCTGACGTTGCGCTGATCAACTATGTCGGCCGTCTGGCCAGCGGCAAGGAGTTCGATCGTGGTGAACGTGCGGTGCTGCCGCTCGAAACCGTGATCCCCGGTTTCTCCGAAGGCCTGTCGAAGATGCAGAAGGGCGGCAAGTACGTCCTCGAAATCCCGGCAGAGAAGGCCTACGGCGCGGACGAAAAGCGCAATCCGCAGACTGGCGAAGTGGTGATCCCCGCCAATTCCGACCTCGTGTTCGAAATCGAACTGATCGATTACAAGAGCGCGGCTGAACTGGAGCAGCAGCGCATGATGCTCGAACAGATGCAGAAGATGCAGGGCGGCGCCGGCGCCGGCGCTGCTCCCGGCGGTATGCCGATGCCTCCGATGCCGGGCGCTCCGGGCGCACCGCAACCCTGATCCGCGCCGGGAAGCCCTTCGGGGCTACCTCGGCTTGAAGCACGCCGTGCGCTCTGGTAGCGCGCGGCGTTCCTTTTTTCTTTCCGATAAGAGTATCCGCCATGTCCGTAGATACCGCCACCGTGGCCAAGATCGCCTCGCTGGCCCGCATCAAGGTTACCGAGGCCGAGCTTGACGCGATGGTCCCCGAACTGAACGGCATCCTCGCCTGGGTCGAACAACTGGGCGAAGTCGATGTGACCGGCATCGAACCGATGACCGCCGTCATTCCCAACACCCAGCGCCTGCGCGATGACGTGGTGAACGCCGATCCGCTGACCGGCGGCGATATCCGCAACGCGGTGCTGGCCAACGCCCCCGCGCCCGAACATGGCTTCTTTGGCGTGCCCAAGGTGATCGAATGATCGCCTACGCAGATCATTCGATCATCCCCACGCAGGCGGGGATCGCAGGCGACACAGCACGCCGCGCCCCCGCGAAGGCGGGGGCCTCGTGCCATATTGCTGACCGTCCCGTTATACTGCCTGAGGTCCCCGCCTTCGCGGGGACGCAGCTGGAAGTCCTGAAATGACAGACCTTACTGATCTCGGCATTGCCGCCCTCCGTGATGGCGTGGCCAAGGGCGATTTTACCGCCACCGAAGTCGCCAACGCGTTCAACGCGGCGGTCGAGGCGGCGCAAGGCTCGCTGAACGCCTTCATCGTCACCACGCCCGAAAAGGCGCTGGAAGCTGCGGCAAAGGTTGACGCGGATCGCGCCGCCGGAAAGCCGCTTGGCACGATGGCGGGCGTCCCCATCGGCATGAAGGATCTGTTTGCCACCAAGGGCACGCAGACCACCGCGGCGTCGAAAATCCTCGAAGGCTTCAAGCCGCAGTACGAATCCACCGTTTCGCAGAAGCTGTGGGATGCGGGCGCGGG
>NZ_JBMLSM010000175.1:0-9498 GCF_049240505.1 Novosphingobium sp. | reverse complement strand
AAGGCCGAAGGCGTGCCCACGTTCGCCCTGCCCCACAAAGGCATCCCGCGCGCCGAGCATGACGCGCTGATGGAAGCCGAAGTGCTGAAATCGGGCGCACGGTATATTGCGCTGGCGGGCTACATGCGCATTCTCAGCCCCGAATTCGTGGGTCGCTGGGAAGGCCGGATGCTCAACATCCACCCCTCACTTCTGCCCAAATACAAAGGGTTGCACACCCACGACCGCGCGATCGAAGCGGGCGACAGCCACGGTGGTTGCACGGTCCATCTGGTCACCGCCGAACTGGATGATGGCCCGATCCTCGGCCAGACGCCGGTGGCGATCATTCCCGGCGACACCGGCGACAGCCTCGCCGCGCGCGTGCTCTTTGCCGAACACCAGCTCTATTCGCGCACCCTCGCCGCCTTCGTCGCGCGGGAAAACAGCGCGGAATGGCTGCTGGACAAGGTTCGCTCGCTTGCCGCCGCCTTGCCAGAAGTGGAAGAGCGCGAAAGCCACGGCTCCCCCGGCTGGCGCGTTGGCGGCAAATATTTCGCTTATTTCAACGATCAGCACCACGGCACGCCGCATATCGCGCTGCTGGTGAAAACCAGCGGGCAGGATGAACTTTCCGCGCTGATCGAACAGGATGAGGACACTTGGTTCCGCCCCGCCTATTATGGCGCAAGTGGTTGGGCTGGCTTGATTCTCAACCGCCCGGACGTCGACTGGGATCACGCCGCAGACTGGCTGCGCCGCAGTTGGGCCGCCGTCGCCCCGCGCCGCCTTGCCGCAATGATGGAATTCTAGGGAAATCATGGGCTTGACCACGATCCGCCGCATCTACGCGCACGCGGGACTGCAATCGTTTGTAGAGGCAAGCGGCGGCCTTTTCGTCGTCGGCTTCCTCGTGAAACAAGGGCTTAGCCCCTCCTTCGCGCTGGCGAGTTTTGCGCTCGTTTTGCTCTCGCGCTTCGCCCTGCGCACCGCCGTCCTGCCCCTCGCCCATCGATACGGGTTGCGCAGCGTGTTGTTGCTCGGCGTGCTGATCCGCGCAGTCTCGTACATAATGTTGCCATTTGTCAGCGGGTTAGGCCCAATGCTGGTGGCCTATATCCTCGTGTCGGGCCTTGGCAGCGTCCTCTACTGGACCGGTTACCACGCCTATGTTTCCGCCGCTGGAGACAATGCCGCGATGGGGCGGCAGGTTTCGATCCAGCAGGCGGTAACCGCCACGGTCGGAATCGTCGCGCCGGTCGCTGGTGGATTCTTGCTTGGCTGGGCCGGGCCAATGGCTGGCTTTACAATTATCGCTCTAATTCAATTGCTTGCCGCCGCCCCACTGCTCAGCGCGCCCAATCCTGCGATCGATCCCAGCAGCCGCGCCGATCCCGCCATCGTCCGCTTCGGGCGGCGCGTCTATTTTGCAGAAGGGCTGCAATCGGGCAGCGGCATGGTTGTGTGGAACCTCGCGCTGTTCGTAACCCTCGGGCAGAGCTTCGAAAATTTCGGCGGTGCGCTTGCGCTGGCGGGCCTTGGCGCAGCGGCGGGGAGCCTGCTGATCGGCAAGTTGATCGATGGTGGCCACGCCAACCACTCGCTCACCCTCGCCTATGGCCTTGGCGCAATAGTCATTGGAATCAAGGCCTTGGCATGGGAACTTCCCCTCCCCGCCCTCGTTGCCACCGCACTCGGCGCACTGGTAACGCCGATGCTCGCCACTGCAATGCTATCGCCGCTCTATGCGATGGCGCAGCGGTCGCAATGCACGCTGCGGTTCAACATGGCGACCGAAGGCGGCTGGGATCTTGGCTGTTCGACTGCCGCGCTGGTCGCCGCTGCGATCCTCCACATGGGTTTCGGGTACACCCTGCCCATCCTCCTCGGCCTTGGCGCGATAGGGGCTATCTGGTGGGGCCTTGCGCAGTGGTACAGGCAACCCAGCGTCACCTAGGTGCAGTTAGGTGCATCTAGGTGCACTTCAGGATTGCCCATTAAATCTGACTGGAATCGACCTGCGGACGGCTTTCCCGCGTGGCGCGATAACGCACCGACGCATCACTGGGATCACCCGCGATCACCACGAAATCCTGATGCACTTCAAGCAGTTCGCCCACGAAGGGCATATCCTGAAACATCGGGTTTCCAACGATCCGGTAAGATACCGTGTCCCCCACTTTGAACGTCTGCGCATCGAAATTGAATTCGAACGGACAATCTTCGCCACCCATCCCCTGCATCCGAATCTCCTTTAAGCGCACGCTTAACAAAAAGGGCCGCCGGAGTGAACCGGCGGCCCGATGAGGTTCCCTTTACTCCCCGGACGGAGAGTAGCGGGGTGGATCAGAATTCGTAGCCGAGCGTCACGCCATAAGTGCGCGGCGGCATCAGCGTGCCACCGATGGTGCGGCTGGTGGCCACGGCATAGCTGCCCGCCCAGACCAGTTCGTTGGTCAGGTTGCGTACCCACAGGTTGATCGAGGTCTTGTCGTCCGAGTGGCGGTACTTCACGTTCGCATCGACCATCACATAGCCATCGGCGGCCATGCGGTCGTCGTTGAACTCGGTGTGGTACTGCTTCGAACGATAGGACACGTTGGTGGCCAGCGTCACGCTTGCACCGCTCGAAAGATCGGCGGTGTAGGCAGGGTTGAAGTTCAGCGTCCACTTCGGCGACATGCGCGTGGCATTGCCCGAAAGATCTTCGTCGGGAATTGAAGAACCGCCGGGGCCGAACAGTGCGGCGTTCAGCGGGTTCTTCGAGAAGAACTTGGTGAACTCCGAATCCAGATAAGCTGCCGAAGCATCGATCGACAGGCCATCGACCGGGCGCCAACGCAGTTCGAACTCTGCACCATAGGCGCGCGATTCTGCTGCGTTTTCAAGCGCGCTGGCGAAGAACGGCGGGTTGGGGATCGGGAAAGTCCGCTGGAACTGCCCGTTCTTGAGCTTCTGGTAGAACACCGCAAGGTTGGTCTGCACGCCACCTGCGCTGTACTTGATGCCGCCTTCGAAAGCTTCGACCTTTTCAGGGTTCACGAAGGGCGTGGTGGCAGTGGCCGAACGGCGCGAACCGATTTCGGCGGTGCCCGACTTAAAGCCGCGCGACCAGTTGAAATAGGCCATCACATCGTCGTTCGGGCGGAATTCCACACCCAGCGAGGGCGAGAAATCGTCCCACGTCTTGGACGTGTTCCACTGCAGCGGATCAAGCACGAAGCCGGTGGCGGCAGTGCCGATACCGCTGTTGTTCTGGATCTTGCGCTTTTCCCACGAATAGCGGCCACCGGCCTTGACCGAGAACTGATCGGTCAGATCATAGGTCAGGTTGGCGAAGACCGCCCAGGTTTCCACATCGAGCTTGCCATCGAACTGCACGCGGTAGGGATCGGTGTTGGTCAGCACATCGAAGCCGATGTGGTTTTCAACGCGGATCTTTTCCTTGAGATAGAAGCCCGCGAACACGGCGTGCAGCTTGTCGGTATCGACGTTGGCCTGCAGTTCCTGGCTGAACTGGTGCTGGAAAACCGGCTGCCAGTGGTTCGCGCTGGTCTGCACCGCATTGGTCTGCGCCAGACGATAGCCGAGATAGGACGACATGTCGAAATCGTGGAAGAAGATCGCGCGGAAATTGCGATACGTCGTCAACGACTTGAGCGAAACGACATCCGATGCGGCATAGTCCATGATGCCGGTGAAGGCATACTGCTTGCGATCGTTGATCGGATCGAAGTTCGTGTTCAGGTTACGCACGTTGCTGGCGAAAGCGGCGCGGCTGCCATCGGCATTGGTACGCTGACCCAGCGCGGTAAGGCTGGGCGTAGTGGTGCCGGGGAACGACACTTCGCGGAACTTCACCGCAAGCGAACGATCATCTTCGGTGTGGAGTTCGCCGGTCAGCAGGATCGAGAGCTTGTCGGTCGGCAGGAACTGCAGGTGACCGCGCACCGACCACTGGTTGGCGTTGTCGATCTCGTTACCGGTAAATTCGTTGATGCCGAAGCCATCACGCTTGATGCGCTGCACCGCCAGACGCGCACGCACGCCTTCGGTGAGCGAACCGCTGACAGCAGCGTCCGTCTGGATCAGCAGGGCATCGCCACCGATGGTCTGGCGGACATAGCCGCTGAGGTCTTCGGTAGGCTTGGCCGTGATCAGGTTGACCGCACCGCCGGTGGCATTGCGGCCATAGAGCGTGCCCTGTGGCCCGCGCAGCACTTCGACGCGTTCAAGATCGAACATCGAGCCAAGCTGCGCCTGCGCGAGGCTGACAACCACGCCATCGACGTGCAGCGCGACCGAAGGATCGACACCCGGAAGCGAGCTGGACAGGCCGATGCCGCGAATGAACAGCTTGGCGAAGTTGAAATCGTTGCCGAAGCTGATCGACGGCACGAGAGCCTGCAGGCCTTCGAGGTTGACCGTGTTGTTGGCGGCAAGCTGTTCGGTGCCGACAGCGGCAACCGAAAGCGACACGTCCGACAGCGACTGCGCGCGCTTCTGCGCGGTGACGATGATTTCGCCGCCAGCGGTTTCTTCAGCAGCTTGTTCGGCGGCATCCTGGGCGAAAGCAGGCTGCGAGAGTGCAAAAGCAGCGGCAGCAACAAGGCTGGTGCGCGCGAGCAGGCGCGCGGATGCGCGAGTGGTAAGCATCAGGTATCCTCCCTGAAGGGCCGGTTTTCGGCCCAGCGTCCCCACAAAAATGGGACGATCTTTAGTTAGCAGTCGTATGCGGTGCCTACAATTATTGTTATCCCGGATAACAAGCGATTTGCAACGGAGCGTTGCAAGGAGGCAACATTGGCATTTGGTCGGTGTTGCGGGGGCAAACGACAGGTCGGAAACCCTCCCCGCTGCGACTAACTTCGCCTTTGGCTCAATAAGTCTCGCTCCCCTCCCTTAAGGGAGGGGCCGGGGGTGGGTTTACGGCCGGTGTGTTTGCACCCTGGGTAATCGCCAACGAAAAAAGCCGGAGCATTGCTGCCCCGGCCTTTTTGCCGTCAACGTGATCGGATGATCAGCCGACGATTTCTTCGGGCTTGAAGAAATAGGCGATTTCGATCGCTGCGTTCTCGTCCGAATCCGAACCGTGAACCGAGTTTGCTTCGATCGATTCAGCCAGTTCCTTGCGGATCGTGCCGGGTTCGGCGTTGGCGGGGTTCGTCGCGCCCATGATGTCGCGGTTGCGCTGCATGGCGTTCTCGCCTTCGAGAACCTGCACGACCACCGGACCGGAAATCATGAATTCAACCAGTTCGCCAAAGAACGGGCGTTCGCGGTGAACGGCGTAGAAGCCTTCGGCCTGTTCACGGCTCATGTGGATGCGCTTGGACGCGACAACGCGCAGGCCCGCTTCTTCCAGCATCTTGGTGACTGCACCGGTCAGGTTGCGGCGCGTGGCATCGGGCTTGATGATCGAGAAGGTGCGGGTAACCGCCATCGGACGTTCCTTGCAATTTATGGGGATTTCTTTGCGCGCGCCCCTAGCCCGGTTTGCCGGGCACCGCAAGGTGCGCTGCACAATGCACTGGCCCAAGAAAATCGCTGCGGACGGTTGCAGTTTTTAATCGCTTGATTAACGTTCGCGTAAAGCATGAGCGGTTTGGAGATTCGGATGGCCGGGGTTCTGGAAGGCAAAGTCGTTGCCGTGACCGGTGCGGGGCGCGGGATCGGGCGCGAAATCGCCCTGCTCTGCGCGCGCGAAGGCGCAGCGGTGGTGGTCAACGATCCCGGCGTGGCGCAGGCTGGCGATGGCGGCGATGGCGACCCCGCGCAGACCACGGCGGACGATATCATGGCGGCGGGCGGCAGGGCATGGGCCAATCTTGCCAGCGTGGCCGATCCGGTGGGTGCGGCCAGCATCGTGGAAGATGCGGTGCAGCGCTTTGGCCGGATCGATGCGGTGGTGAACAACGCAGGCATCCTGCGCGACACGATCTGGCACAAGATGTCCTATGAAGATTGGACCAGCGTCATTGATGTCAACCTGACCGGGGCGTTCAACGTATCGAAGGCGGCAACGCCCTATTTCCGTGAACAGGCTTCGGGCAGCTTCATCCACTTTACCTCCACCAGCGGGCTGATCGGCAACGTGGGGCAAGCGAACTATTCGGCGGCTAAGCTGGGGCTGGTGGCGCTGTCGCAATCCATCGCGCTGGACATGGCACGTTGGGGCGTGCGGTCAAACTGCATTGCGCCATTCGCGTGGAGCCGGATGACCGCTTCGATCCCCGCCGAAACACCTGAGCAGAAGCAGCGCGTGGCGCGGTTGCAGACGATGAGCGCGGACAAGATCGCGCCCCTGGTGGCCTATCTTGCGTCGGACCTTTCGGCAGAGGTGACCAATCAGGTGTTCTCGGTCCGCAAGAACGAGATCCTGCTGTTCAACAAGCCGCGCCCGGTGCGATCTATGGTCAAGCTGGAAGGCTGGACGCCCGCCGCGATAGCCGAGGAACTGATCCCTGCGTTCAAGCCCGCCTTTGCGCGCGCTGACGAAGTTTCGGCGCACGTTTTCCCTTACGATCCAGTCTGAGGAACTTCTGCGATGACCACTGTAAATCCCGGAATGGACCCGGAAGTGTTCGATCAGTTTATCGAGCAACTGCATCGTTATGTGCGAGAGCGGCTGATCCCGGCAGAAGAAGAGGTCATCGCCAATGACCGCATCCCGGACGACATTCTCGACGAGATGCGTGATATGGGCCTGTTCGGCATCACCATCCCCGAAGAATTCGGCGGGGCCGGCATGAACATCAGCCAATACATCACCACGGTGATGCACATGGCCTATGCCTCGCCCGCCTACCGCTCGACGGTATCGATCAACATCGGCATGACGGGGAGCGCGATCAAGAACTTCGGCACGGCAGAGCAGAAGGCGGAATGGCTGCCGCGCATTGCCAGCGGCGAAATCGCGTGTTTCGGCCTGACCGAGCCGGGATCGGGATCGGACAGCGCCGCGATGCAGACCACCGCCGTGCGCGATGGCAACGGATATCGGCTGAACGGCACCAAGCGCTACATCACCAACAGTCCGAGCGCAAAGATCGGGCTGATCATGGCGCGCACATCGAAAGAGGCGCTGCCCAAGAACGCGCACGTATCGGCCTTTATCGTCGACATGACGACGCCGGGCATAACGGTGGGCAAGCCCGACAAGAAGATGGGGCAATCGGGCGCGCATATCGCCGATGTGATCATGGAGGACGTGCACATTCCCGGATCGGCACTGGTCGGCGGCGAGGAAGGGCGCGGCTTCCAGATCGCGATGCAGAGCCTTGATAACGGGCGACTTTCCGTGGCGGGCATGGGCGTGGGCATGGGGCGCCGCGCACTCGACACTGCAATCCGCTATGCCACCGAGCGCAAGGCTTTTGGCGAGGCGATCGCCAATTTCCAGTTGATCCAGGCCATGCTGGCCGACAGCGAGGCCGAACTCTATGCTGCCGAATGCATGGTGGCAGATGCCTGCGCCCGCGCCGACCGGGGCGAGAACATCCAGCGCAAGGCCGCTGCGGCAAAGCTGTTTGCATCGGAAGCCTGCGGGCGCGTGGTGGACCGCTGCGTTCAGGTGTTCGGCGGCGCGGGCTATCTGGCTGAATATCCGGCCGAGCGCTTCTTCCGCGATGCGCGCATCCTGCGGATTTACGAAGGCACCAGCCAGATCATGCAGTTGCAGATCGCCAAGCACCTGCTGCGCGAATTCGCCAGCGAAGGGACGGTCTGGTAATCCTATGTACCAGTTGCTGAGCGGCCTTTCGATCGTCGAGGTTTCGTCCTTCGTCGCATCCCCCACAGCGGGCCTCTATTGCGCGCAGATGGGGGCGGAAGTGATCCGCATCGACGACAAGCGCGGCGGGCTGGACTATCGCCGCTACATGATGACGCGCGAGGGGCGCTCGCTTTCATGGGAGAACCTCAACCGCGCGAAGAAGAGCGTGGCGATCGATCTGCAGACGGCAGAGGGCCGCGATTTGGCGGTCTTGCTGGCGCAGAAGACGGGTCAGGTCATCACCAACCTTCCGGTGGACAGCTTCATGGCGCACGACCGGATCGCGGCAGGGCGGCCCGATCTGGTTTCGGTGCGGATCATGGGGTGGCACGATGGGCGGCAGGCGATGGACTTCACGGTCAATGCTGCATCAGGCTATCCGCTGATGACCGGACCTGAGGCATGGGATCAGGAAACGGCGCAACCAGTAAACCAAATCCTGCCCGCTTGGGATTTCATCACCGGTGCCTATTGCGCCTTCGCGCTGCTGGCTGGGCTGCGCCACCGCGATGCGACCGGACAGGGTAGCGAACTGCGCGTGCCGCTGGGCGATGTAGCCATAGGCACGGCGTTCAACGCCGGGGCCGCAGCGGAAATGCTCTATCGCAGGGGTGACCGCGAACGCATTGGCAATGCCATCTGGGGCGCATTCGGGCGCGATTTCCGCAGCCGGGATGGCACGCGCTTCATGGTCGCCGCGCTGACGCCGAAGCAGTGGAAGGCCACCGTGGAAGCCTTTGACCTTGGCGATGCGGTGGCGGGGCTGGAAGCGGAACTGGGCGTCAGCTTCCTGGCCAGCGACCATTGGCGCTTCGTTCATCGGCAGCGGCTGTTCGATCTGTTCCAGCAGGCGGCGGAACAGTTCGACTATGCCGATCTTGCCGCGCGGCTGACGCAGGCCGGGGCGACATTCGAACACTATCGCACCATGCATGAAATGGCGCGCGATCCTGAACTGGTGACCGGCAACCCGCTGTTCGGCCCCTCGCCCGCCAACCCCAGCGGCTTTGCCTATCCCGCGCCGCGCAGCTTTGCCCATATCCCGGATCGAGAGGCGGGCGACCCGCTGCCCGCGCCATACCTCGGCCAGCATAGTGAAGAGGTGCTGGCCGAACGACTGGGCATGTCATCGGGCCAGATTGCCGCGTTGATCGATCGCGGCGTGGTGGCCGCTTCAGATAAGGACAAGATATGACTTTACGTCGCGCCGCCATCGTGGCCCCCATCCGCACCGCTGTGGGCAAGTTCGGCGGCGCGCTTTCCGCGCTGACCGCAGGCGAACTGGGCGCGGTGATCCTTAAAGCGCTGATGGAGCGCACGCAGATCGATCCGGCGCGCGTGGACGACGTGATCTTTGCGCAAGGATACGGGAACGGTGAAGCGCCGTGCATTTCGCACTGGTCCTGGTTGCTGGCAGGCCTGCCGGAGCAGGTTCCGGGTTACCAGCTTGACCGACGCTGCGGATCCGGGCTGCAGGCCATCGTAAATGCGGCAATGATGGTGCAGACCGGGGTATCCGACGTGGTGGTAGCAGGCGGCGTGGAGTCCATGTCGAACGTGGAGCACTACACCACCGACGTTCGCAAGGGCGTGCGTGCGGGCGGGCTGATGCTGCATGACCGGCTTTCGCGCGGACGGGTGATGAGCCAGCCGGTCGAGCGCTATGGCGTTATCAGCGGGATGATCGAGACGGCGGAGAATCTGGCGAAGGACTTCGGCATCAGCCGCGAGGCTTGCGATGCCTA
>NZ_JBMLSM010000174.1:0-3148 GCF_049240505.1 Novosphingobium sp. | reverse complement strand
TACCGGTTTGGCCTGCCCGACGCGGGCCTCACATCCTTGACCTTTATGGTCGGGGGGCCTGTCAATGACACTGTAAAAATCCCCACTATTGGCAAAGTAAAATTCCCCACTTTTGCGTTAGCGCGTTTTCATGTTGTCTGATGCATGGCGCCTCCGTCTTTAGGTGGCCGCCCGCGCCGTTTCGGCACCTCGGGCGCAGGCGGCGATAGGTTTGCGGTGGAGCGAACATGCTCGGGCAGAAGGTCGGCGTGGCGGCGCAGGCGGTAGCTTGAGCCGTCGATCTGGATGACGATGGCGTGATGCAACAGCCGATCAAGCAGCGCTGTGGCGACAACCGGGCTACCGAAGATTTCGCCCCACTCTGCAAAGCCGCGATTAGAGGTGAGGATCATCGAGGTCTTTTCGTAACGTGCGTTGACGAGTTGGAAGAACAGATTGCCGCCGCCGGGAATGATCGGGAGGTAACCGATTTCGTCGACTATGAGCAGCGAAGGCCTGCAGTAGAACCGGATCTTTTCACGAAGCGTTCCTTCACGCTCTGCCTTGGCCAAGGCTCCCAGCAAGTCGGCCAACGCAATGAAGTAGACGTGTTGATTGTCGTTGAGAAGTGACCCGTTAGCGGCATAAGTTTTCACTGAGATTTGACCCATGTTTGAACCACACCCTGACCGACCGGTTGGGGGGATGAGGAGTGATCAACATGGATTTATTGAGTGTGATACGTCGTTGGCGTTTTCGGCAAGGGATGCCGATCCGTGAGATTGTACGGCGGACAGGATTGTCGCGGAACACGATCCGCAAGTATTTACGTGCAGACACGTTAGAACCGGTATTCAGGGCCTCTGTTCGGCCGACCAAGCTTGATCCGTTTGCAGAGAAGCTGTCGGGGTGGCTGCGGATTGAGGTTGGCAAGTCGCGCAAGCAGAAGCGCACAGCCAAGCAGATGCACGCTGATCTTGTGGTATTGGGCTATGACGGCTCCTACGAGCGGGTTGCAGCCTTTGTGCGCGCTTGGAAGGCTGAACGCCAACGCGAGCAGCAGACCAGCGGACGCGGCACTTTTGTGCCCTTGGTGTTTGCGGCGGGTGAAGCCTTCCAGTTCGACTGGAGCGAAGACTGGGCCATTATAGGTGGCAGGCAGACCAAGTTGCAGGTAGCGCATACCAAGCTGTCACACAGCCGGGCGTTCATTGTTCGGGCATATCCACTTCAGACCCACGAGATGCTCTTCGACGCGCTTGCTGAAGCGTTCAGGGTGCTGGGCGGTGTTCCCCAGCGGGGTATTTTTGACAATATGAGGACGGCGGTCGATCGCATTGGCCGGGGCAAGGTCAGACAGGTCAACGCGCGTTTTGCCGCTATGGCGAGCCATTACCTGTTTGAAGCAGACTTCTGTAACCCGGCCTCGGGGTGGGAGAAAGGACAGGTCGAGAAGAACGTGCAGGATGCGCGGCGACGGCTGTGGCAGCCCCTTAGTACCTCTGGGCCCAGCTTCCCCAATATCGATGCCCTGAACGTCTGGCTGGAGGAACATTGCATTGCGCAATGGGGGCATATCAAGCACGGTAGCCTGCCTGGTACCGTGGCTGATGTGCATGCCGAAGAAGTCGCCAGCTTGATGCCGCAGGGCCGTATCTTCGACGGCTTTGTCGAACACAGCAAGCGGGTATCCCCGACCTGCCTCGTGAACTTTGACCGTAACCGTTATAGCGTGCCGGCATCGTTTGCGAACCAGCGGGTGAGCCTGCGGATATACCCGAACCGGGTCGTTGTTGTTGCCGAAGGGCAGATCGTGTGCGAGCATGTTCGGATTATTGAGCGCTCGCACCATATGCCAGGCCAAACGGTGTATGACTGGCGCCACTATCTGGCAGTAATCCAACGCAAGCCCGGTGCCTTGCGTAACGGGGCACCCTTCACCGAGCTGCCGCAAGCGTTCCGGCAGTTGCAGGGGCTGATCCTCAAGCGGCCTGGCGGCGACAGGGAGATGGCCGAGATACTGGCGCTTGTGCTGCATCATGATGAGCAGGCAGTGCTATGCGCGGTCGAGCTTGCCCTTGATGCCGGGGTGGCGACCAAAACCCATGTTCTCAATATCCTGCATCGTTTGACCGATGGCAAAGCGATCCCGCCAACCCCTATAGATGCACCACAGGCTTTGCGCCTTGCGCGCGAGCCTCTAGCCAATGTCGGGCGCTACGATGCCCTCCGGAACAAGGAGGCGCGTCATGCGTCATGATCCCGCCAGCGCTGCGATCGTGGTCATGCTACGCGGCCTCAAGATGTACGGCATGGCTGGCGCCGTCAGCGACCTGATCGAACAGGGTGCCCCAGCGTTCCAAGCGGCTGTGCCGATCCTCTCGCAACTGCTCAAGGCGGAGATGACTGAGCGTGAGGTCAGATCCATCGCTTACCACATCAAGGCAGCCCGGTTCCCGGCCTACAAGGATCTGGCCGGGTTCGACTTTGCAGCCAGCGAGGTGAATGAAGCCCTCATCCGTCAACTCCATCGTGGAGATTTTATAGACGGTGCCGACAATATCGTACTGATCGGCGGTCCCGGGACAGGCAAAAGCCACATGGCTACAGCGCTTGGCGTGCAGGCTGTCGAGCATCACCGCAAAAAGGTCCGCTTCTTCTCCACGGTTGATCTGGTCAATGCGCTGGAACAGGAAAAGGCTATGAATAAAGCTGGCCAGGTTGCCGAGCGCCTGCTGCGCCTTGATCTCGTCATTCTCGACGAGTTAGGCTATCTGCCGTTCAGTCCATCAGGCGGCGCGCTGCTGTTCCATCTGCTCTCCAAGCTTTATGAGCAGACCAGCGTCATCATCACCACCAATCTATCGTTCAGCGAATGGGGCGGTGTGTTCGGTGATGCCAAAATGACCACAGCCCTCCTCGATCGACTTACGCACCACTGCCACATCCTTGAGACCGGGAATGACAGCTTCCGCTTCCGCGCCAGTGCCGCAGCGCCCAAAAACAGAAAGGAAAAACCAGCCTCTTGACCCAAAACCCGCAACGCGGGATATAACAACCACCTGGGTCACTTCTCAGTGAAAATAACGGGTCACTTCTCAACGACAATCAACAGGCGGTCTGCCACCCTTCGAACCGTCCGAATAAGCCAGTGCATTGTCCAGGATCA
>NZ_JBMLSM010000173.1:0-87714 GCF_049240505.1 Novosphingobium sp. | reverse complement strand
GTTATGCGCAACTGGCCATAGACGCTGTTGGTGTTCGCAGATTGCGGCACCAGTGCATAGGCTGCGGTATTGTTGCCCGGCGATGCGCTGGTCATGCGCTGTTCTTCGCGCTCTGCGCCGAACACCAGTTGCACCGCGTCGGTAAAGTGAAACGATCCCTGATATTCGAAGCGGCGTACACGGCCATGCGCATCGAAGTTCAGCGGGCGAATGGATCGCGCCGGATCGTAGTTCTCACGGTCGGTTTCTGTCTGCAACACTGCAAGGCGATTGATGAACCGGCCGTCGAGCAGGGAAAGGTTTATCCCGGCATAGCCGGTCCATTCGGTGGTCAGACCATAAGCCTGCGAATCCCCCGATGTCCCGTCAAAATCGTTGCGGGAATCGGCCCAGTAGCCGCGCAGGTCGACCGAAAGGTTGGGGGTCAGCTTGAGCGTGGCGGTGCCGCTGGCCGACGTGCGTTGATAACCGTCCGGCTCGGTGCCGTTGCTGCGGGCCGATATGCCCTGTGTGGTGAAGGTTGAACCCGCCACACGCCAATCGAGCAGCGATCCGCTACCGCCGATTCCGGCCTGCGCGTTGACCGTTTCATGGGTGCCGGCTTCCACGGCCATGCTTCCCTCCAGCGGCCTTTCGGCGCGCCGGGTCAGCACGTTGACCACGCCGCCGATGGCATCACTGCCCCACAGGATCGATTGCGGCCCGCGCAGGATTTCCACCCGTTCGATATCGTCGATCAGCAGGTTGGAGAACGAATACCCGCCGCCTGTTGCTGATGGGTCGGAAATGCGCACGCCATCGATCACCATGACCGTCTGCGATGAATCCGCGCCGCGAATGCGCATCGACGTTGCCGTGCCAAAGCCGCCATTACGGCTCAGGCTGATGCCGGGCGTGCGCAGCAGCAGGTCTGTCAGCGCGATCGGCTGCAATTGGCGGATGGTCACTTCATCCAGAACCGTCACAGTGGCGGAAACACGGGACTGCTCCACCGGACTGCGAAGCGCGGTGACGACGATAGATGTATCGGGTGCTTCGCCGGGTGCAGGCTCGTCGGCAAGCGCGGGCGACGAGATCAGGGCAAGAGTGGAAACAAGGGTAAATGGGGAAACGACTGGGTATTGGGCAAAGCGCATGATGCGGCTCCCCTCTGGTACGAACGGCAAGAACCCACCGTTCCGACCCGTGGAAGAAGCGCACGTGAAGACTGCACCGGAACCCGGCGCAGCAAAGCGACGCTTCCCGCACGGGGTTTCCCGGCAGGCAGTGGCTGTCGTTGCGCGAGGGATTGTCCCGTCCTGTGGGGAAGGGAGCCTCGAACGTCCGGTGCACCCTGCCCGAACGAAGAACGACTGCGTCAGGCAGGTCTCCTGGCTCACGGGTCAATGCCGGTCCGGCCGCCTTCTCAGGACGATGAAGTCCCAATGGCGTGAATGGCCGGTCGGCTCGCCGCTTACAGTTGCAGGGGCAGCCGGGGTTTTACACCCCGTTCCCTTTTGATCCCCTCTCGGGGAACCTGTCGCGGTGCTGCAGGTAGCGGCGCATTTCGTTTGCTGCAAGTGCGAATGCTTGCGCCTTTCAAAAGGTTGGCATATCAGGACCAGCGTAACGGGTGCCCGAAAGGGCTTAATCGGGAAGTCCGGGCGGCGGTAAAACGCTCAATCCGGCACTGCTCCCGCAACTGTAACCGGTGAGCGTTCCGCCATCATGCCATTGGGATTCGTCCCGAGAAGGCGGCGGAACAGCGATGATCCGGGAAGTCAGGAAACCGGCCTGTTATCGTCGTTTCTCTGCGCGGGCGGGATGCACCGGGCGGACGAAGGCTTCTCCTTCGCGGACGACACATGTGTGCGTTTTTGCCGAAGGGAGCCTGTGATGACCAGCACCTGACATCACCAGACCCGCGCTGCTTGCTGCGGCGCGCAAACGGCTCCCTTGCGTCGGGGTCGCCCGATGCTGCGCAGCATCCATTTCCCACGCTGATATTTCCCATGCTCAGGCATCTCTCACATTCAGGAGGCCGCCAGATGGTCCGTAATGCCCGTTTCGATCTCGCCGTGTTCGGCGCGCTCGCTCTCGTCATGCTCGTCACCCGAACCCATTCGCTCAGCAATGTCATCCACTTGCCTGATACGAGTCTCGCCAGCTTCTTCGTGCTTGGTTTCCTCGTCCGCCGCATTGTTGCCTTCGGAGCGCTGTTCCTGCTTGGATATGCGATCGACGTGATCGTGATTGGCTGGTTCGGCCAGTCCGATTTCTGCTTTACCCCTGCCTACTGGATGCTGGTGCCTGCCTATGGCACGATGTGGCTGGCTGGCCGTTTCGGGGCAGCAAAGCTGGGTGAACGTGCCTCGGCACTACCTGCAATCGCCGTGCTGGTTACGGTGGCGACACTGGTCTCGCAGCTTTTCTCCAGCGGCGGCTTCTATTTCCTCGGCGGGCGCTTCCCTGATCCGACGCTGGCGGGTTTCATGCCGCGCCTTGCACGCTATTTCCCCACCACGCTTTATGCCACGCTTCTGTGGACCGGAGCTGCGGCAGGCATTTTCGCGCTGCTCTCGCTTGCTCGCCCGCAACTGCGTGCGGAAAGCCGCAAGTGACCACGGTCGACGAGGCTGCTCACCGCGAACGGGCGCGCAAGCACAAGGCGGTGGTCGATGCCAAGATCGCCGCCGCCACGCGCGACAAGGGGCTGCTGCTGGTGCTCACCGGCAATGGCAAAGGCAAGTCGTCCAGCGCTTTCGGCATGGTTGCGCGCACACTTGGCTATGGGCGCAAGGCGGCGGTGTTCCAGTTCATCAAAGGTGCTGAAAACGTAGGAGAGAGAGCGTTTTTCTCAGCCCATCCCGACGTGATCTGGGAAAAGTGCGGTGAAGGCTTCACCTGGGAAACCCAGAACCGCACCCGCGACATTGCCTCTGCCCGCGCCGGATGGGAAAAGGCCAAGGCTGCGTTGTCGGATCCCGCCATCAGCCTCGTCGTGCTGGATGAACTGACCTATCTCGTCACCTACCGCTACCTTGGGCTGGACGAGATCATGCCTGCTATCGAGGCGCGCCCCGAAATGCAGCACGTCGTCATCACCGGCCGCGCTGCCGACGATGCGCTGGTTGCCGCAGCAGATACGGTCAGCGCGATCCGCGATGTGAAGCACGCCTTTCGCGATGGCGTGCGGGCGCAGGAAGGGATCGACCGTTGAGCGATGCCTTCTGCCCGGCGCTGATGGTCAGCGCACCAGCTTCAGGGCAGGGCAAGACCACCGTCACCGCAGCGCTGGCGCGCCGCCACCGGCAGGCCGGGCGGCGGGTGCGGGTGTTCAAGTGCGGGCCGGACTTTCTGGACCCGATGATACTGGAGCAGGCCAGCGGCGCGCCAGTCTATCAGCTTGACCTGTTCATGTGCGGCGAAGCGGAATGCCGCAGGCTGCTGCATGAAGCGGCGCAGGAAGCCGATCTGATCCTCGTGGAAGGGGTGATGGGCCTGTTCGACGGCAAGCCTTCGGCCGCCGATCTTGCCGCGCGTTTTGGCCTTCCAGTGCTGGCGGTGATCGATGGTAGTGCGATGGCGCAGACGTTCGGGGCGTTGGCGCATGGCCTTGCCAACTATCGGTCCGATATCCGCGTGGTGGCTGCGCTGGGCAACCGCGTGCGCAGCGAACGCCATGCCGAAATGCTGGCCGAGAGCTTGCCGCCCGGCATGAACTGGCTTGGCACGCTGCCGCCTGATGATGAGGCGGCCCTGCCTGAGCGGCATCTCGGGCTGGTGCAGGCGGACGAGATTGGTGATCTGGACTCGCGCATCGAACGTGCTGCCAGCAACCTTTCAGACGCGGCACTGTGGCTGCCGGAGCCGGTCCCATTCGCCGCTTGCGAGGTGCCGGCCATCGCGCAGCTTCTTGCCGGAAGGCGCATCGCCGTGGCGCGCGACGCCGCGTTTGCTTTCATCTACCGCGCCAACATCGCCTGTCTGGAAGTGATGGGCGCGCAGGTTTCGTACTTTTCGCCGCTCGCCGATTCTGTGCTGCCCGAATGCGATGCTGTGTGGCTGCCCGGAGGATACCCGGAACTGCATCTTGATCGCCTGTCCAACAACCACGCGATGGCCGGAAGCATTCGCTTCCATCACGCGGCGGGCAAGCCCATTCTCGCGGAATGCGGCGGTATGCTCTACTGTCTCGACCATCTCGATGATGGACGTGGGCAGCGCGCGCCGATGCTGGGGCTGTTGCCCGGAACTGCAACACTGCAGCTGCGTCTGGCGGCATTGGGGCCGCAAGCCATAGATTTACCGCCCGGCGTCTTGCGGGGCCACACGTTCCATTATTCGCGCCTTGAAACTGCGCTTCCGCCGCAATGGCGTGCACAAACGCCCGACGCTAGGCCAGGCGAAGCTGTGTTCTGCTGCGGATCGCTGTGGGCCAGCTATTTCCACGCCTATTTCCCATCAGCACCCGAGGCGGTGGCTGCAATCCTGACCGGTGAGGGGGCAATATAGGCGGAACTGACCGCGTCCCAGCAACAGAACGATACATGCCTCTTGCAAATGCAACCGACTCGCAATAGCGGTTCCCCAAGATTCGCTCTTCGGGGAAAAACATGCGTCGTCTCATCGTTTCCATTCTCTGCGCCACGGCGCTCGTTCCGGTTTCCGCACATTCGGCAGAAGCAGAAGCCGATGCGGAAACCGGCGCGGATATGCGCACCATCGTCGTCACCGGGGCGAAAAGCGCAGCGACCACTTCGACCAAGACCGACACGCCGATTGTCCAGATTCCGCAGCCCATCACGGTGATTGATGACAGCGTGTTCCTGGCGCAGGGCGCCGTGAGCATTGGCGATACGCTGAACTACGTCTCAGGCGTCACGGCCAATCCCTATGGCCCCGACAGCCGCGTGGATGGGGCTTTCGTGCGCGGGATCAACGCCCTGCAGTTTCGTGACGGGATGCGCGACATCTTCAGCTACTACGCCAGCATTCGCGCCGATCCCTACAACTTCGGTTCTGTCGAACTGGTGCGCGGTCCTGCTTCGGTGCTGTTCGGACAGGGTGCGCTGGGTGGCATCGTGAACCTTGTGTCCAAGCGGCCCGAGTTCGAGACGCACGGTGAGGCATCGCTGCGCTACGGCTCGTTCGATCGCAAGGAAGCGCTGTTCGATCTTACCGGTCCGCTGACCGACAGCGTGGCCGCGCGCGTTGTGGCAAGGGTCCGCGATGCGAATACACAGACCGACTCCGTGCCCGATGACCGCGTAATGGTTTCGCCCTCGATCACGTTCAAGCCTTCGCCCGACACCACGTTCACGCTGATCGGCCTGTATCAGGAGGACGATGGCGGTTCGACGGCGCAGTTCCTGCCGCTTGTCGGCACGATCCTGCCCAATCCCAACGGCAAGCTGGCCAACAGCCTGTTCGTGGGCAAGCCGGGCTGGGACCGATATGATGGACGTCTGCTGCAGGGCACCGCGCTGCTGGAACATCGCTTTGACGAGAACGCCCGCATCAACCTGAAAGCGCGCTATATCGACAGCGATCTGACCTATTTCACGCACTACCCGGACAACTACAGCAACCCGACCAATCCCTTCCTTGATGCCGACCAGCGCATCATGGGCCTCTATGTTGATGGCAGCGTTGCGCGGATGGAGATATTCTCGACCGACAATAACCTGCAGTTTGATTTCAACACGGGTCCATCGGTGCGGCACACGGTTCTGGCGGGCATCGATTACAGCGCCAATTCTGTCTACAAGATGGGCGGGTTCGCCTATGAGACGTTCGATATCTACGATATCGATTACGCCGCGCTCTCGGATTACGGTGGCGGTCTGCCGACGCCGACTTACGTTGCCGAGGATGTCGATCAGGAGCAGACGGGCATCTATCTTCAGGACCAGATTCGGCTCTACGACCGCGTATCCGTGGTGCTGGGCGCACGGCGCGACTGGACGCGGGCCAAGAGCATGGGCGGTGCATGGCGCCGCGATTCCGCAACGACATTCCGGGCCGGAGTCATCGGGGAACTGGCCAAGGGCATTTCGCCTTTCTTCAGCTACACCGAAAGCTTCGAGCCGATTGCCGGAACTGCCAGCAACGGAAGCGCCTTCATTCCCAAGTCTGGTCGGCAATTCGAAGCCGGGATCAAGTTCCATCCAGCAGACGCAGTGCTGGTTACCTTGACCGGGTATCACATCCGCGAAAGCAATCGCCCGGTTTCGGATGACAGCACCCTCGATCCTTTCGATCAGGTGCAACTCGGCGCGCTGACGTCGAAAGGTGTCGAGTTCGAAGGTCGGGCAACGCTGCCGGGACAGTTGAGCCTGATCGCCAACGCAAGCTACAATGAAGCACAAGCCGACGGCACGGGCCGCCAGATCGACAATGTGCCCAAGTTCAATGCTTCGCTATGGGCGACCAAGGGCATCGCACTGAGCGATGAAGCCTCGCTGCTGTTGGGTGGCGGTGTTCGCCACGTTGGCAGCCAGCGTTCGTTCGGTGCAGCGTTCCCCGATGGCGTTCGCACCCCTGCCTTTACGCTGGTGGATGCGCTGGTCGAACTTTCGTGGCGCGATTGGGCCTTTACGGTCAATGCCACCAACCTGTTCGGCAAAAGCTATTATTCGGCCTGCCTTGCGCGTGGCGACTGCTTCATGGGCAGCGAACGCAATGTGATGGGCACTGTGAGCTATCGGTTCTGATGTCGGGCAGCGCCCTGCTGGCAGTGGGTGCCGCAGCCGGTCTTTCCGGTGTGGGGGCCTTGCGCCTTTCGTGGGGCGTGGCTCGACGCTCGACATTGCTCAACACCGTTGGCTGGGTGATGCTGGGTGGGGCATTGATCGCCGGATGGACGTCTGCGGGGGTATGGGGCGCGACGGTCGTTTCCCTGTGGGCGATGGGTGCAGCGCTGGCGCTACTGGCTGCCGCAGCGTGGGGTGATCCGTCGCCGCGTGGTAAGGGATCGAACCGGCGTGCGGGTATGTTGGCCGAACCCGGTGAACCCCGGCAGACCTTGCGGCGCGTTACAACCTTTATCATCGTTACTGTTGGCGGGCTTGTAGCTGCTGTGGCTTTTGGCGTGGCAACGCGCTGGGTGGCCCTGCTGATCGGAGCTGACGAAGCCAATGCCAATGTCCTGGCCTTTTTCGCGGTGCCACTTGCATGGTCTGTCGTTGCGTTTGCGCTGCTGATGACGAGTCGCCGAAAGCGGCAGTTGGCAATGATTGCCATCCCTGTGGTAGTTTCCATTCCGGCGCTGATCAGCGGGAGCATGACGTGAGCCGCATCATCGAATCCGGGACCGTCAAGAAAGCGCTGTCGGCCCATGCGGCCATTGGGCTTCTGGCTGGAGCGTTGCTCTATATAGTGTCGCTGACCGGCACCGTGGCCGTGTTCTACGAAGAACTGCAACGGATTGAACAGCCCGGCGCACCAGAGATGCCTGCAATCGCGCCCGAAGCGGTTCAGCGCGGTGTTGAAGCCGTGCTGGCGACCGAGGCGGGCAAGCCGCGCACCACACATCTATATGTTCATCTGCCAACCGATGATCTGCCGCGCGCCACGATCACCACTGATACGCAGGCATTCCATCTGGATCGGGACGGGGCAATTGCCGCGCCTGAGGAAATCGCGTGGTCCGATTTCCTCGTCGCGCTGCATTACACGCTCAACCTCCCGGCTATTGTCGGCATCACGATTGTAGGCATCCTCGGCGTGATGATGCTGGCCTTGGCGCTGAGCGGCGTGATCGCGCATCCCCGTATTTTTCGCGATGCCTTCCGTCTGCGCGCCAGGAACGACAGCGGCATCGGCCTTGCGGACTGGCACAACCGGCTAAGTGTGTGGACGCTGCCTTTCTCGATTGCCATTGCGCTGACCGGCGCGATGATCGGGATGGCCACGGTTACCGCCTATGCCATTGCCAGCAGCAGTTACGGTGGCGATCTGGAAGCCGTGTATGCACCGGTTTTTGGTGCGGAGGGCAAACCGGATGCCGCACCTGCATCTGCGCCTGATGTTGCGGCGGCACTTGCCTACATGGCGCGGCACTATCCCGATGTGTCCATCACATACGCGACGTTGCACGATCCGATGACGCGTGGCCAGCATGTCCAGATCGTTGGTGAGCACGAACGCAGGCTGATTTTCGGTGAGTATTACGGCTTCGATTCCACTGGACGCTTTCATGAAACGGCTGGGCTTGCCGACGGAAAGCTGGGCCAGCAAGCGGCGGCTTCGGCCTATCAGATGCATTTCGGCTCCTTCGGCGGGCTGCCGGTAAAGCTTGCCTATTTCATTCTTGGCGCGGCGCTGACCGCAATCTGTGCGACCGGAACCTACATCTGGCTGGGCAAGCGGCGACGGCGCGGGATTGATGAGCCGATCTTGCGCGCGCTGTGGCACGGCGTGGTGATCGGAACGCCCGTGGCCTTGGTCGTGACCTTCGTTGTGCGCGTGTTAGCTGGGAATACATTTCCTTTTGCAGCAATTTTCTGGTCGGCGCTGGTGGCAGCGGAAGTGATTGCGGTGATGGCAGTGCGCAGACGGCCCAGCGCAGCGTGACGCCGACAGCAGTGTAAATAACGCGGGAACCGAGTGTCGATCCATGCGTTTGGCACGGCACCTCTAGTTTCGTTACGCAGGGGGCGGCCAACTCTTGCGAGAACTGACACAGGTGAAGACAACACATTTGGCGCCGCTTTCGCGCACCGCAGACAGGTGGTCTGTGGTCGGACTTCTGGTGGGTGTCGCTTTCTTCGTGATCAGCGCCGCGTCTGCCTATTTCAACATAGAGCGCATCCGTGCCAGTGACCGGCAAATTCGCCACACGCATCAGGTGCTGATCGGCATGAACGAACTGCTTTCGGCAACGCAGGATGCCGAAACCGGGCAGCGCGGCTATTTGCTTACGGGCAACAGCAGTTATCTGGCGCCGTACAATGCCGGAGTGAAAGGCGCGCGTGACAAGCTTGCGCAGCTTGCTGACCTCACGCGCGACAATGCGCTGCAGGGGGCAAACCTTGTTCCGTTGCGCAATCATCTCGACGCGAAGCTCAAGGAACTGGCCGACACGGTCGCCCTGCGGCGCACGCAGGGCATTGCGCCCGCACTGGCGGTTGTCGCGAGTGATCGCGGCAAGGCTGAAATGGACGCGATCCGCGCTCAGCTTGATGTCATGGCGCGTGAAGAATTGCGCCTGCGACAGCTGCGCATGACCGAAATGCAGCTTGCATCGCAGACTGCGATTGTCAGTGGGGTTGGGGCAAGCCTGATCGGCATTGCGCTGACCATCGCGATATTCTTCATGTTGCGGCGGACAAGTCGCAGCCGCGCGCGCCAGCAGTGGCTTCAGGAAAGCCTGGTCGGCCTCGCCGATGTCATGCGTGGCGACAAGACCGTGCCCGAACTTGGTTCGGCCATTCTCGCCTATCTTGCGGACAGGACGGGTTGCAGCGCCGGCGCCCTCTACAAGGGGGAGGCAGGGACGTTCAATCGCGCGAGTATGATCGGCGTGCCGGGGGATGCCGACGTGCCTGAATCTTTCGTGGTGAACGAAGGCCTGACTGGCAGAGTTGCGGCGGAAGGCAAGCTCATAACGTTGAGCGACGTACCGGCGGGCTACCTGACCATCGGGTCCGCGCTCGGCCGCCAGACCCCGCGCCATCTGGTGATCGCGCCAGCTACAGCAGACAACGTGGTGAACGTGGTGATCGAACTTGGCTTCTTCGATCCGGTTGATGATCTCGTCATCGAACTGCTCGACCAGTCGGCAGGGGCCATTGGCATCGCGCTGCGTTCGGCCCGCTTTCGCGCGCGTCTTCAGGATGCACTTGAGGAAACCCAGCGGCAGGCAGGCGAATTGCAGGCGCAGAGCGAGGAACTGCGGGTTTCGAACGAGGAACTGGAAGAGCAAGGCGTGGCGCTGCGGGAATCGCAGACGCGGCTGGAGCTTCAGCAGGTCGAGCTTGAACAGACCAATTCGCAGCTTGAAGAACAGGCTCAGGCACTGGAATCGCAACGTTCGGAGCTGGAACGGTCAACCCTGGCCCTGCAGGTGAAAGCGCGCGAACTGGAGCAGGCGAGCCAGTACAAGTCCGATTTCCTCGCCAATATGAGCCATGAACTGCGGACGCCGCTCAATTCGCTGCTGATCCTGTCCAAGCTTCTGGGGGACAATCCAGCTGGCAATCTTTCGGAAGAACAGGTCAAGTTTGCGCAGACTATAGAGTCTTCCGGCAACGATCTGCTGACCCTGATCAACGATATTCTCGATCTGTCGAAGATCGAGGCAGGGCATATCGAGATCCAGCCCGCGCCCGTATCGGTAGAGCGACTTGCCGCCGATATGCTCAAGGTGTTCAAGCCCATCGCGGATGAGCGCGGCCTTGCGCTGGAGATTGCGCTGGCACCCGATTGCCCACCGCAGATCGAAACGGACCGGCTGCGGCTCGAACAGGTGCTCAAGAACCTGTTGTCCAACGCGCTGAAGTTTACCGAGCGCGGCAAGGTCAGCCTCTCCATCTCCACGGTCGGCACCGACCGGGTGGAACTGGCCGTTTCCGATACCGGCATCGGCATCAGGCCAGACCAGCAGGAGGCGATTTTCGCCGCGTTCCAGCAAGCCGATGGCACGATCAGCCGAAAGTATGGCGGTACGGGCCTTGGTCTGTCGATTTCGCGTGAACTGGCCCGGTTGCTCGGCGGCGCGATCCGGCTCGACAGTGAAGTCGGTAAGGGCAGCCGCTTTAGCATCACCATCCCGATAAACTACGATCCGGTATTGGTGAGGCCAAGAGATCAGGCGGTCGTTGCGGCACCGTCTGCATCGCAAGCCCCGGCTCTGGCACAAGATGCCCGTCCTGCCGCACCACGTCGTGCGGTTGAGGACGATCGTGGCGCGCTGAGCAATGGTGATCAGCTACTGCTGGTGATCGAGGACGATCCGGCCTTCGCCGCGATCGTTCGGGATTTGTCGCATGAGATGGGCTTCCGCTGCGTGATCGTCGGCACCGCAGGCGAAGCGATCGACACCGCTCGGGATCTGAAGCCCAATGCCATCATCCTTGACGTTGGCCTGCCCGACCAGTCCGGGCTTACCGTGCTTGACCGGCTCAAGCACGATCACAGCACGCGGCACATTCCGATCCACGTCATCTCCGCTGGCGATCAGGGCCAGACTGCACTGGCCCTTGGGGCTGTAGGTTTCCTTGGAAAGCCTGCCCGGCGCGATCAGCTTGCCGAAGTGCTGGCGGGGATGCAGGCGAAATTCGCATCGCCCGCGCGCCGCATCCTGATCGTCGAGGATGACGACGTGCAGCGCGATGCCGTGAGCCAGCTTCTGAAATCGCAGGACGTCGAGACAGTAGGCGTGGGAACAGCGGCTGAATGCCTCGATCAACTGCGCGACCAGAACTACGACTGCATGGTGCTTGATCTCACGCTTCCCGATGCGTCCGGCTTCACGCTGCTGGAAAAGCTGAGCGAGAACGATGGGCAGAGTTTCCCGCCGGTGATCGTCTACACCGGGCGCGATCTGACAGCGGACGAAGAACAGCGACTGCGGCGCTATTCCAGTTCGATCATCATCAAGGGGGCGAAATCACCAGAGCGTCTGCTCGACGAGGTTTCATTGTTCCTGCATCGTGTGGTGGCTGAACTGCCGCCTGAGCAGCGCCAGATGATCGAGAAGGCACAGCACCGCGATGCCGCACTGGAAGGTCGTCGCATCCTCATCGTCGAGGACGATGTGCGCAACGTCTATTCCCTGACCAGCGTGTTCGAACCGCGCGGCGCATTGACCCAGATCGCGCGCAATGGACAGGAAGCGCTCGACGCACTTGCGGCGTCGGAAGACGATCCTGAACGGAAGATCGATCTGGTGCTGATGGATGTGATGATGCCGGTGATGGATGGGCTGACCGCCGCCCGCACCATTCGATCAAACCCCAAGTGGAGCAAGCTGCCCATCGTCATGCTGACCGCCAAGGCCATGCCCGATGATCAGCGCAATTGCATCGAAGCAGGCGCGAACGATTACATGGCCAAACCGATCGACGTCGACAAACTGTTGTCGCTCGCGCGCGTGTGGATGCCGCGATAGTGACGGAAACGCTTGAAGATATCGAGATCCAGCTTCTGCTGGAGGCACTCTATCACCGCTATCACTACGATTTCCGGCACTACGCCCGCGCTTCGATCAAGCGCAGGCTCTTGCAGGCCCGCGTGCAACTGGGTTTCGAAAGCATTTCCGCGATGCAATCCGCCGTGCTGCACGATGAAAGGATGCTGCCGCGCCTGCTCAACTACCTGACCGTGCAGGTCAGCGAGATGTTCCGCGATCCAGCCTATTATCTTGCGCTGCGTGAAAAGGTGATCCCGCACCTCAAGACCTATCCGTCATTGAAGGTCTGGATTGCCGGATGCAGCAATGGTGAGGAACTTTATTCGCTGTCGATCCTGTTCCGCGAGGAAGGTCTGGCTGACAAGACGATGTTCTACGCAACGGATATCAACCCCACAGCGCTGAAAAAGGCACAGGCCGGCGTCTATCCGCTCGACGATATCCGCCTGTTCACCGAGAACCACCAGAAGGCAGGCGGGCGGTCGTCGCTGTCAGACTATTACACGGCAGACTATGGCCGTGCGGTGTTCGACAAGTCGCTGCGCAATCAGGTGGTCTTTTCCGATCACAGTCTTGTCACCGATTCCGCCTTTGGCGAGATGCATCTGATTTCTTGCCGCAACGTCCTGATCTATTTTGACCGCCCGTTGCAGGATCGCGCCTTGGGCCTGTTTCGGGAATCGCTGGCGCGCAGGGGTTTCCTTGGCCTTGGTTCCAAGGAAAGCCTGCGCTTTTCAGCCCATGCCCACGCCTTTGCCGATTTTTGCCGAGAGCAGCGGATTTACCAAAGGAGCGAGCCGTGACGGCTGGCGCTGTTGTGATCGGCACGTCGGCAGGCGGCGTTCAGGCGCTTTCCCGCATTCTGCCGGGCATTCCGGCGGACTTCCCATTGCCGTTTATCGTCGTCGTTCACGTTCCGGCGCGGCGGGACAACGCGCTTGTCGAACTGTTTGGCAGCAGGTGCAGTCTTCGGGTCAAAGAAGCGGAAGACAAGGAGCCGCTCGAAGCGGGCACGGTCTACTTCGCGCCGCCGGACTACCATTTGCTGGTGGAAAGGGATGGCACCATCGCGCTCTCGTCGGACGAACTTGTGAACCATTCCCGCCCTGCCATCGATGTGCTTTTCGAAACGGCTGCGGATTTTTTTGGCCCGGCACTTACCGGCATCGTGCTGACCGGGGCCAACCATGACGGCGCCGCTGGGCTGAAGGCGGTGGGGAAGGGCGGCGGCATTGCCATCGTCGAAGACCCGGCCTCAGCCGATGTGCCGACGATGCCCTCCGCAGCGCTGGACGCATGGCCACTGGCGCGCGTGATGGATATCGATCAGATCATTGCCTTCCTTCAAGAGCCAGCAGCCCGATGATGGTACAGACCGACCCTATCAAATTCCTGCTGGTCGATGATCTGGCGGACAATCTTGTGGCTCTCACCGCCCTGCTCAAGCGGGACGGGCTGGACCTGCACACTGCGCGCAGCGGTGAAGAAGCGCTCGAACTGATGCTTGTACACGACTATGCCTTGGCGCTGCTCGATGTGCAGATGCCCGGCATGGACGGGTTTGAACTGGCAGAGTTCATGCGTAGCAACGAGCGGTCGCGGCATATTCCGATCATCTTCGTCACAGCCGGTTCCACGGATGTGACCAAGCGCTTTCGCGGCTATGAAGCGGGCGCGGTGGACTTCATCCAGAAGCCGATCGAGGCCGATGTGCTGCGGTCAAAGGCCAACGTGTTCTTCGATCTTTACGATCAGCGCCGCCAGATCATTGCGCAACGCGATGAACTGGCCCTGCTCAGTCAGGCGCTGCAAGCCGCAGACAAGCAGAAGAACCGCTTTCTTGCCGTCCTGGCGCACGAGTTGCGCAATCCGATTGCGGCACTGAACGCCGGGCTGAATCTGCTGGCACGGCGCGAAACCTCGGATGCGGTTCGCCATATCGGCGGTGCGATGGGGCGCAGCCTGAAGCACATGGCACGCCTGGTCGACGATCTGCTGGACATTGCCCGCATCGATCAGGGCAAGATTTCCCTCAAGGCAGAACGGCTAAACCTTCAGGATGTTGCCACTTTCGCGGTGGAAACCATCCAGCCCGCGATTGATGAGGCCGGGCATAGCCTGCATCTTGACCTCGCGCCGCAGCCGATCATGGTTGTGGCCGACCACGCCCGCGTAACCCAGATCATCGGCAACCTGATAGGGAACGCCGCCAAATATACGCCCAAGGGCGGCGAAATCCGCGTGACGCTTCGTGAAGAAGGTTCATCGGCCATTCTTGAGGTTGCCGACAATGGCATCGGCATCCCGCGCGATCAGCAAAGCCGGATATTCGGCATTTTCGAACAGGTCGATCTGGGCGGCGGGATCAAGCAGGACGGGCTTGGTGTCGGCCTTGCGCTGGTGAAGCAACTGGTCGAACTGCATGGCGGCTCGATCGCGCTGAAGCACAGCGCGCCGGGCGAGGGCAGCACTTTCGAGGTGAAACTTCCGATAGACGCTAAACCAGTCGGTAAACCTGAATAAGGCGGCCATTTCCATTGGCCTTCAGGTTGGCAGCATAAGCGGGCGGCACCGGATAGGTCAGCGTCGCCACGAACACGGATTCCCGCAGCCATGCGTATTTGCTTCCGGGCACGTTGAATGTCGGCAGCAGGCGAAAGGTTTCTTCGCTGTAGGCAAGCCCGCGATTGTGGATGATGATCTGCACCCCATCGTCTGTTTTCAGCCGATACAGTGCATCGACCACCTCTACACCATCAGGCCGCGTCACCGGAAAATCGCCGCCGCCGGGAATGACCGTGCCCTTGATCCCGCGTCCGGTGAAATAACCGCACGTGATCGGCCATGCTACATCGCGCTTGCCATCGGCGGCGGTAGTGTCCCCTGCCGGTCCCATCGGTTCGGGGTCTGAACAGACCGGCACGATATCCATCACCCATTCCACGCCGGGCTTGTCATAGAGCTTGGGTTCCGCGGCCTTTGGCAAAGGCGACATCGGGGCTGCACTCGCGCTGCGTGCGGCCACAAGCGGCAGCGCCGCGCCTAGCAGGCCAAGCGTGGTACGGCGGGAATGGGTCATCGGTGCATCCTCTTGTCTGGTGCGCGAACTGTGCCACGCAGCGCAAATATGCGCGTATCCCATTTGGTAGACGCGGGCGCCCCGAAGGCAGGCTTACCCAACATGCACCTGCTGCTTCGCCCCGGCATTGCGGCGGGCAGGCCAAAAAACAAAGCATGAGGGTATGATGATCAAGCGTTCGATCCATCTGATCGCAACCGCCGCGCCGCTGGCGATTGCAGCATTCGGGGCCAGCCCCGCATTGGCGCAGGACCAGGGCAATGCTGCTGCTGACGCTCCGGTCGCACCCGGCGAAATCGTGGTCACCGCAACCCGTCGCGCCGAAGCGCTGAGCAAGGTGCCGCAGTCCGTCACGGCATTGAGCCAGACTTCGCTCGACCAGCGCGGCATCAAGGACATTTCGGGCGTGGTCCGCCAGACTCCGGGCATCCAGCTTGATCCAAACGGCTTTGGCAACCAGAGCAACATCGCCATTCGCGGCGTCAGTTCCACGGTCGGCGCGGCCACGACCGGTATCTATATCGACGATACGCCGATCCAGAGCCGTCAGATCGGTTATTCCACCACCAACGTCTTCCCGGCTGTGTTCGATCTGCAGCGCGTCGAAGTGCTGCGCGGCCCTCAGGGCACGCTGTTCGGCGCTGGTTCGCAGGGCGGCACCGTGCGTTTCATCACCACTCAGCCCAGTCTCACCGACACGCGCGTCTATGGCCGGGCCGAACTTTCGGGCACGAAGGGCGGAGAAGCGTCCGGCGAATTCGGCGTTTCGGGCACGATGCCGCTGATCGATGGCAAACTTGGCCTTGCCGCAAGCCTGTGGTTCCGCCGCGATGGCGGTTGGGTTGATCGTACCAATGGCAATCCGGCGCTGGCTGGTGGGCGGGTGTTCGAAAACGTCAATCGCAACGAAACGCAGGTGGGCCGCTTCGCGCTGAAATGGGCACCGGTTGATGGGCTGGAGATCACGCCCTCGCTGTTTTACCAGCGCCGCATTACCAGCGACAGCGACGTCTATTGGGAAGACCTGTCGAACCCCGATGAAGGCCGTTTCATCAGCGGAAATCCGCTCGCCAGCCCGGATCGCGACCGGTTCTATCTTCCTGCGCTGAACATTTCCTATGACTTCGGCAGCGTGCAACTGGTCAACAACACGTCCTACTACGTGCGCGATCAGAGTTCGGATATCGATTATTCCACGCTGTGGCCTTCGGTGTTCACCGGGGTTCCCTTCATCGATCCCAACTATCGCGCCACAGCCTTCATGCGCAACGATCAGCGCACGTTCACGCAGGAAATGCGCCTGCAATCGACCGCGAAGGATGCCCGGTTGGCGTGGGTGCTGGGTGCGTTCTATGCAAAGTCGGTGCAGCGTTTCGAAGAAGACGTGCTGGACCCCGATTTCGCGTCCATCTTCGGTGGTATCCCGCCCGAATTCATCTTCGGCGTGCCACTGGTTGATGGCCAGTATTCCCTGTCCGGCTTTGGCCGTGGCTCGGACGAACAGATCGCGGGCTTTGCCGAGGGTACTTTCGCGCTGACGCCGGAACTGAAATTCACGGCGGGCCTGCGCGTTTCGCACACGAAGTTCGAAGGCAGTTCGCTGTTCGATGGCCCGGTTTCCGGTTTCCAGTTGCAGACGCCGCAGAAGGTTTCGGAAAACCCGATCACGCCCAAGGTTTCGGTCAACTGGCAGGCCACGCCCGACATGCTGCTCTATGCCACGGCGGCAAAGGGCTATCGCATCGGCGGCACCAACGCGCCCGTGCCGCTTTCGGTCTGCGGGCCGGACCTTGCCGGATACGGCTTCTCGAATGTGCCCGGCACTTACAAGTCCGACAGCCTCTGGAGCTATGAAGCGGGCGCAAAGGGGCGCATCGGTTCTGGTGCCAGCTTTGCCGCCAGCGTGTTCATGGTCGACTGGAAGGACATTCAGCAGAACGTCTACCTGCAGCACTGTGGCGCGCAGTTCACCGCCAACCTCGGCAAGGCCAAGAGCAAGGGCTTCGATCTGCAGACAACAATCAAGCTGGGCGGCGGCTTTACGCTTGATGGCACGCTCAGCTACACCGACGCCTATCTCACGCAGGATCTGGCAGGCGGTGCGCTGGCGGCGAGGGGGGACCATCTGGAAACTCACCCGTGGACCGCAGCCATCGGCGGCATCTACGAAACATCGCTGGGTGAAGAAGGCACGCTCTATCTGCGCGGCGATTATCAGTACAAGAGCCGGGGCAAGATCACGACTGTCACCGATCCGCGCACCAACTCCTACGATCCCGGCGCAATCCGCACGCCCGAACTCAACTTCGCCAGCCTGCGCATGGGCTTCCGTCAGGGACCGGCTGACATCTCGGCATTCGTCGATAACCTGACCAACGACAGCGCGATCCTTTCACGCTCGATCCAGGTGTCCGGCGTGGGTTCCTATCGCAACATTTCCCTGCGCCCCCGCACGTTCGGTCTGACCATGCTGGTGCGCCAATAACCGTCTGATTTTCCTGAAGAGGTTTCCTGAAATGCTTCGACGCAATCTTTTGCTCCTCACCGCTGCCGCAGCGGCGCTGTCCCTGCCGACAGCGCCCGCCACGGCGCAAACCGCCGCGCCGCATGTCCTGCCCGATGGTTCGGTCCCGCCCGGCCTGCGCGCTGTGCGCCAGCATATGCTGGACGCGCCGCAGAACATGCTGGTGTTCCATTCGATCGAGCACTTGTTCCAGACCCGTCCTGTCGCAAGGTCTGGCCCTGTGGCCGCACTTGCCAAGGTAGAAACGGCTCTGCCTGCCGCCACCATCGCCGGGAAGACGATGACCGCCGATGCGTGGGAGGATCGCACCTTCACCAACGCCTTCCTCGTCATGCGCGATGGCAAGATCCTGCACGAAAGCTATCGCAATAACACCGATGACCGCACGCACTATATCTCGTTCTCGATGGCCAAATCGATCACGGCGATGCTGGTAGGGGCTGCCGTGGCTGACGGCTCTATCAAGTCGATAGACCAGAAGGCGACAGACTATGTGCCCGAACTCAAAGGCAGCGGTTATGACGGGGTGACGATCCGCCAGTTGCTGCAGATGCGTTCGGGCGTGGATTATGAGGAGCGCTACGATTTCGGCGACAACCCCAGCATGGCCGCGAAGATCTTCCTCAACGCCATCGTCGCCAATACCGAACGCTTCGCCGATACGGCCACCCAGGTCCGCCGCAAGTGGGCACCGGGCAGCCATTTCAACTATTCCACGCTCGATACCTCGGTGCTCGGCTGGATTCTGGAACGGGCAACGAAGCAGCCCCTGTCCGAATACACCAGCCGCGTGCTGTGGCAGCCGATGGGCATGGAGTCCTATGGCTTCTGGATGGCCGATGGTCCGGCGGGCACGGGCCGCGAATTGAGCGGTATGGGCTATAACGCCACGCTGCGCGATTTCGCGCGGCTTGGGCAGATGATGCTGGATCAGGGCAGGTTCAACGGAAAGCAGGTGCTACCCGCCGATTGGGTGCGGCAGGCTACCACCATAACCTCCAACGCCGATGCCGGTGCGCCGCCGGTTCCGGCAGATGTCACCAGCCCCTTCGCGCGTTCCGGCTACGGCTTTCAGGTCTGGACGCTGGACGATACCGGTGCCTACATGGCGCTGGGCCTGCAGGGGCAGTTCATTTACATCCACCCCGCCACCCGCACGGTCATCGTCAAGCTCAGCTACTTCCCGCCCGAAGGCAGCCCCGATGGCGATCGCGCGCTGGAAGAGACGCTGGCCTATTTCAAGACGCTGGTGAACTGGCGGGGTTGATGTCCAATGCGCAGGGGCGGGCAATCCGTCCCTGCATCGCCACCGACTGAAAGATCATGCGCACCAGATCGGATTGCCGTCCCGCACCGGTCTTGGCCAGAACCTGCTTCAATTGCACGCGCACGGTGCCTTCGGTCGTGCCGCGCTGTCCGGCGATGCTGCGCACCGTTTCGCCCGCCGCCAGCGCGGCGGCAAGCTGCGCTTCGGCCCGCGTCAAACCGAACAACTGCATCAGATCGGTGCTTGATGGCAGTCGCACACGCTCAGGCTCGGCAAGCAACAGCACGGCCATATCGTCGGCATAGACATGGCGGCGCACGCCTGCTGTGCGCACATGCAGCGGCATCAGGGCTGGTTGACCCAATACGATCAGGCCATCCGCCGATTGATAATCAAGCTGCCGATGCACCAGATCGCGCAAGGCCTTCATTGCCGTGCCAGATGCGCTCCACAACCGCCCCTGCCGGATCGAAAGTTGTGGCGAAGCGGCAAGCATCGCCTGCGCGGCGTCATTGCACCATTCGATGCGCAGATCCTCGTCACACAGCAGCATCGCGCTGTCCACCGCATCGGCGGCGGCGCGAAACCGGTCCGCAGCGTCGGTCAGATCGCGCAGCCGGGCCGAAAGGTGAAGTGATTGGCGCAAGTGCGGCAGGAACGCCTGCAAAAAGGCTTCCTCCGCTTCCTGGATATCGCGATGGTCCCCGGCATCACGGTGCAGGATCATCGTAACGTGACGGCCGCCATCGACCGGGAAACTCGTCCAGAACCCCGCACCCAGACCAATCGAGGCAAGCCCCGCATGGACCGCCTGCAGCGCTTTGGGATCATCACCAAAAATGCGCGCGTCGCTGCTGATCGGTGGCGGCGGATAAGTGCCGGGGCGGCTCAGGCGCAGATTGCCGGGTTCTGCCAGCCAGCGATCATGGGCACAGGCCTGCGAAACGGAATAGCTGTCACGCACCATCCACATCTGATGCAGCCGATCCCCGCGCGACCGCAGCAACTGCACCGCCGCATTGCGCACGCCAAACCGCGCGCAAAGCTCGTCCAGCAGCGGCAGCCATGCCGTCTCGCATTCGGGCGTGCGATACAGCTGTCCCAGCAGCCCTTCATCGACATTCAGCGCCATGCCGCCCTCCCATGCGAACCGGTCTGATCATGATATGGTCCGCAGGGAAGGGCAAGCCAGCAACTCAATCTGCCCGAACAGACCCTTCCAGTATCTGCAGCGTCTTCAGATCCGAATGGAAATCCAGCGCATAATCGCCACCTTCGCGCCCGATCCCTGAAATGCCCACACCGCCAAACGGGGCCGTCAGATCGCGCACGAGGAAAGTGTTGATCCACACCGTGCCGCCGCGCACCGCACGCCCCACGCGCTCCGCGCGTTCCGCGCTGCCGGTGTAGACGATGCCGGAAAGACCATAGGCGGTGGAGTTGGCCAGCGCCACGCCCTCGGCCTCGTCGCGAAATGTCTGGAAGGTCAGCACCGGACCGAACACTTCGCTCTGCACCACTTCGCTGTCGTTGCTGCGGGGAACGATCAGCGTCGGCTCGATCCAGTTCGCGCCTTCCTTCCACAGCTTCCCGCCCCGCACGATCGTATCGCCAGCGGCGCGGGCGCGTTCGATGAAGCCAAGCACCCGTTCGACATGGATGGGGTGGATCAGGGCAGACATGGTGGTCTTGCCATCGCGGCTGTCACCCATCACGTGCGCGTCGGTATAGGCGTGGAACTTTTCGAGGAACTCGTCCTTCACGCTTTCTTCCACGATGATGCGGGTGCCCGCCATGCACACCTGGCCGCTGTCATCAAACTGCCCTGCGGCTTTCTTTGCCGCCGCATCGATATCGGCATCGGCAAAGACCAGCAAAGGCGATTTGCCGCCAAGTTCGGCAGTGAACGGCACGATGTTTTCTGCCGCCGCCTTGCCGATCACGCGCGCCGTGGGCACGCTGCCGGTAAAGCTGATGCGCTTGATGCGCGGGTCCGATGTCAGCGCATTGCCCAGTTCCGCGCCAAGCCCCTGGACGATGTTGAACACGCCCGCCGGAAAGCCCGCTTCATCGATCAGGTCGGCCAGCACTGAGGCCGAAAGCGGGGACCAGTCCGCCGGCTTCAGGATCACGGTATTGCCAGCGGCCAGCGCGGGTGCGCACTTCCATGTGGAAAGCATGAAGGGCGCGTTCCACGGCGTGATGATCAGGGCGGGGCCTGCGGGCATACGGATCACGCGGTTCAGAGTGCCGCGCGATGACCACACGCGCTCCTGATGCTCTGTCGCCAGATCGGCGTAGTTGCGGAAATTGGCCGCGCCCCGCAGAATTACGCGCAGACGCAGGCTTTCCAGCAACATGCCCATGTCGAGGCATTCGACCGTTGCCAGCTTTTCCACATTGGCTTCGATCAGGTCGGCCAGACGGTGCAGATACACGCCGCGTTCCGCAGCCGAAAGCGCGGCCCACGCCGGAAAGGCATCGGTCGCGGCCTGCGCGGCCTGCGCGGCGGTGGTCACCGTTCCGCGTGAGATGTCGGCTAGTTTCCATGACCAGTCGAACGGACAGCGCGTTTCGAAGGTATAGGGCGATGACACGCGCTTGCCCCCGATGAAGTGATCGGGCGAAACGGAAATGCCGGCAATGTCGATGCGTTCGCGCATGATGACCTCAGATATAGTGCAGGTAATAGGCAAGCTGATCGGCGTCGGCCCTGTCTGAAACGATCTTCACTTCATCGCGCTTGATGGCGATGAAATTGGCGATCATCTCGGGGCCGACCGCGTGTGCCAGCACGGTGTCCGCCTCCAGCGCGTCAAGCGCATGGGCAAGGCTGTACGGCGTGTGGCGATCGGTGTTGATGGTTTCCAGCCCGTCGTTGGTTTCGGGCGCGGGCAGGTCATAGCCGTTTTCCAGCCCCAGCAGCGCTGCCTGCAACATGGCGGCAAGCGCGAAGTAAGGGCTGGCGGCACAATCGGCCATGCGATGTTCGATGCGGGCGGCAGGGCCGGTTTCGGCTGAAACGCGCACGGTGACCGAACGATGATCGATACCCCAGTTGGCCCAATAGCCCGAAAGGCTGCCGGGCTGCAGCCGGGCATAGCTGTTGGTGATCGGTGCCATGATCGCCGCCAGTGCTTCATGGTGGTGGATCAGCCCAGCGATGCAGCCTTTCATCTCTGGGGAAAGCGTGCCGCTGGCCACGTCGTTGGCAAACACGTTGCTGCCGTCGGGACGGTTGAAGCTCAGGTTGAAATGCAGCCCGCTGCCCGCCTTGTCGGCAAAGGGTTTGGGCAGGAAAGAAAGCAGGTATCCGCGCTTGTACAGCACTTCGCGCGCCATCTGCCGGAACAGGAAGGCGTCGTCGGCGGCCTTCATCGCATCGGCATAACGCAGCGTCAGTTCGAACTGCGGCGCGTCGAATTCGGCGTTCATCGATTCTACCGGAATGCCGCAGGCCGCTGCCGTTGCCCATATTTCGTCGATCAGTCCGGCAGGATCGGCAAACGGCCCGGTGCCATAGACATAGGCACCCGGCGTATCATAGGGCACCCATTCCCCGTTCGCGCCGCGTTGGAAGATATAGGCTTCCATTTCCACGCCCACCATCGGGTCCAGCCCGAGTGCGCGCCACGCATCGATGGCGCGTTGCAGCGCGCTGCGGCCGCACAGGGCAAAAGGTTCACCCTTGAACCGCAGCGATCCCAGCGCGATCTGCGTGCCGCTGTCCCATGAAGGGCGCAGGTCCTGCGGATCGAACACCATTTCCATGTCGGGCAGGCCATCCAGCATCCCGCCACCGGGCGCGGCGACCATCGCCTTGTCATAGGTCACCGCAAAAGTGCCCACGCACATGCGCGTGTGCCCTTTGGCCGCATCCGCCATCGGCACATATTTGCCGCGCGCAAGATTAAGCTGATCCGCAAACAGCACCCGGCACCGGCTCGCCGTCCCGTCGTGAATGCGCGATGAGTCGATCTTTGACATGGTGTTCATGGTTCTCCCCAGGCCACCCGGCTCTTTCGTGGGCGGTCCATCTGGATGGTGTTCAGCGCGCGATGACGCGGACCGGCAAATGCTTGATGCCGTGGATGAAGTTGGATCGCAGATAGCTGTGGTCCGCCATCTGCTCGATGCTCGAAAGCCGCTTGGCCAGTTCCTGCATCACGATGGCCACTTCCAGCTTCGCCAGCCACATGCCCAGACAGATGTGCGGCCCGCCCTGGCCGAACGACAGGAACGGATTGCGCGCGCGCTGCAGATCGATGGTATAGGAATCGGCAATGGCCGTCTCGTCGCGGTTGCCGGAAAGGAACCACAGAAGCACCTTGTCGCCCGCCTTCACCTGCCGATCATGGAAGGTGAAATCGCGCGTGGCGGTGCGCCGGAAATGGGTGGTGGGCGAAGCGTAGCGGATCATTTCGTCTGCCGCCGCTTCCCAGCTTGCAAACGCCCCATCCCTCAGCGCCTGCAACAGATGCGGGTTGTTAGCCAGCGCGTGGATCGTGGCCGAGATCGAATAGCGGGTGGTGTCGTTGCCTGCTGCCACGAGCAGGCAGAAGAAGTTGCGGAACTCGTCGCGGCCCATCCGCGCGCCGGTGCTGGTCGGTTCGCGCACAAGATTCAGCACGCCGATCTGTTCACCTGCGTCCATGCGATCAAGCAGGCCGTTGGCATAGTCGAACAGTTCCATCGCTGCGGGCGACCGGAACGGCAACATGCGGTAGGCATCGGTATCGACCTGATCGACCACGAAATCGGTGTAGTCCGGGTCGGAATTGGAAATCAGCGCATCGCCTTTTTCCACCAGCCACGGCCCGTCTTCCTGCGGCACGCCCATGATCTGTGCCAGCATCTGCATCGGCAACCGGCGGGCGATCCGGTCAACCGCGTCAAACTCCCCTTCCTCCAGCGCCACGTCGAGCAGGTCGGTCACGATCTTGCGGATCTGGTCTTCAAAACCCGCCACGGTGCTTTTGGAAAAGGCCTTGGAAGCCAGCGCGCGGAAACCGCGATGGTGCGGGGCGTCGGTTTCCTGAAAGGTCTTGCGCGCTTCGTATTCCTCTTCGGTCTGGTCCTCCATGCGGATGCCCTTGGCCGATGAAAGAAGGTCCGCCTGCCGGTTCAGTTCCAGCAGATCGGCATGGCGCGTGACCGACCAGAAGCCCCGGTCGCCATTGACCATTTCGCTCCATGCCATCGGATCTTCGCGGCGCATCCGGTCGAACGTGGCAAACGGCGCGCCTTCGTTGAACGCATCCAGTGATGAAAGATCGACGTTCGGGTCGGTCGAGCGCGAGAAGGGAAATTGCATCTGGTCCTCCAGTCCTGATGCGGTGCTAGTCCCGGCGGGGGCAGGGGGACTTGGCTTAAGCGGACAGACTGGAGGGGGGCTATTCAGGTCGGCCGGACTTGCGCCTATTGGAATCGGCGGCCTTACGGAAAAGGAACGCTGGGAATATGGGCGAGATCATCGGAGCCGGCATCGTCGCACATGCGCCGACCATCATGATGTCGAAGGAAGATCGCTACGAATTGAACGAAGGCAAGGAAATCAGCCTCGTTCCGGGCCTGCACCGGCTGAAAAGCGAAGTGTTGGACGTGCTGAAGCCCGATACCATCGTGCTGTTCGATACGCACTGGTACACCATCGTGGAATTCTGCATCGCCGCGCACAGCCGCCGCGCCGGGCTTTATACTTCCGACGAACTGCCGCGCGGGATGAAGCAGATTCCCTATGACCTCAAAGGCAGCCCCGCGCTGGCCCACGCAATGGCAGAGCGGGCGACCGAGGCCGGAGTCCGCACCACGGCGATCGATGATCCCTGGCTGCCGATCCACTATCCCACTGTAAACCTTTCAACTTTTCTGCAGGGTGAGGAGGAGTGGGTATCGGTCAGCCACGCCTATTCAGGGGAGCCGGACGATTTCCTGAAAGTGGGCGAGGGCATCGGACGCGCAATCCGGGAATCCGACAAGCGGGTGGTGCTGATCGCCAGCGGATCGATGAGCCACCGCTTCTGGCCGTTCAAGCAGATACCCCTGCACGAAGCCTCTGATCCCATTCACATTTCCAGCCCCGAAGCGCGGGAGGCCGATCTGGAGCGCCTGCGCTGGTTCGCCGAGGGAAACCACGCGGCGGTGATCGATACCATGCCGGAATATCTGCGCCACGTACCCGAAGCGCGGTTCGGGCATTACCTGATGATGGCGGCGGCGTGCGGCGGACGGGATTGGAAGGCAAAAGGGCGGCAGTTTTCGGACTATGAAAATGCCACCGGCACCAGTCAGGTTCATGTGTGGTTCGATTGACCGGGAGGACGTTCGATCAGGATGCAGCAAGGGGGCCGAAAGGCCCCCTTTTCCGTTATTTAGGTGCGTCTTGGTGCAGCTAGGTGCATCTAGGTGCACTTCAGGATTTGCGTTTCGACCCAGGCAATGATCTCTGCCGCGCGCTGTTTCGGATCGATGATATCGCCATCAATCCCCAGCTGCCAGGCAAGCCCTGCCTGCGCCGGATCACCGGCCAGACGGGCAATCTTTTCACGGTATGACACCAGTTCCGCCTCGTCCGCAAAGAAGCCCTGCACAATCATGTCATCGGCATAGAGCGTGTAGAGCTGCACCAGTTGGGCAAGGTCGAACTCGGGGTGATACTGCACCGCCCAGACCTCGCTTTGGCCCAGCGGAATGACGGCGGCCTGAACCGTGCTGTGGCTGTTGGATGCCAGCAGCGTTGCCCCGGCGGGCATTTGCACCACTTCATCGTAGTGGATGCAGGGCGCATCGAAAACGCAGGGTTTGGCGCGGAACATCGGATGGGCAAGGCCCGCATCGTTCAGCGCGATCTTGCGGGCAAAGCCCACCTCGCGGCCCCGTGGATTGAAAGCCACTTCGCCGCCCGCCGCCATGACGGCGATCTGCAGGCCCCAGCACGAACCGAAAATCGGCAGGCCATTGTCCGCCGCTTCCCGGATCAGCGCGATCTGGTTGGTAACCGCAAAGTCTGCGTCATAGGCGTGAAGCGACGAGCCGGTGACGACGAACCCGGCGTAATCGGCCCAGCGCCGTCCCTGCGGAATTTCCTCACCCTCGTCAGCGCCGTTCAGCACATCGAGTTCGATCTGCGGGAAATGCGCGGCGATGGCCTCGGCATAGATTTCGCTTGAACTGCGGACGCCCAGTTCGCGGCCTTTGGCCCGCTTTTCGGCGGTGTTTCCTTCAAGCAGCAGAAGTCGGGTCATGGGATCGTTCTCTTGTTTTCAGTGCGAAGTCTGGGCGAGGCGGGCGCGGAAGGCGTGAGGCGAAATGCCGCTCCAGCGATGGAACGCGCGCGTGAAGTTGCTGTGTTCGGCATAGCCCAGCCGCAGCGCGATCTGCGCGATCGAAAGGTCGGGCCGGGTGCGAAATTCGAACACCGCCTGCCGCATCCGGCATTCGTCCAGCACCTGCTGGAAAGAACTGCCTTCCTCGGCCAGCTTGCGGCGCATGGTGCGGCTGGACATGCCGATTTCGCGCGCGATGCGGTCCTGTTCGATGGTGTGGCTGTTGAGATCGCGGAACACCACTTGCGCCAACCTTTCGACAAGCGGCGTGCGGCGGCGCAGAGTGACGATTTCGCCCGACAACCGCTTCATGTCCGCTTCCGGCCCGCCCGATGGCGGCAAAGCAAGGTCGAGCATCTGCGCGGGAAAGCGGATCTGGTTGCTGTCTGCGCCGAACGTGCAGGGCGCACGCAGAACCTTGCCGATATCGCCGCGCATTTCGTGCGCATCGGCTTCGAACGCGAATTCGATTTTGTCCCACGTGCCGCGTGTGCCGCGCTTGATGATCTGCCCGATGATCCCCAGCGAGAACATGGCGTCATGATGGCGTGGCCATATGTCGGGATCGAGAATGCGATAGCTGACCGCAGCCATATCGTCTTCGCGTTCAAGCCTGATGTCGGTGCAATCCTGCAGCAGCGCGAAGAAGTCGACAAGGCGGCGCAATGCCGTGCCGACTTTGCCCGCGGAATTGACGGCGGTACCGATGGGGCCGAGTGAGCCTAGATCGTAGTGGACACCAGCCAGCCAGGGCACGGCAACATCGCGGGTTTCGCGCACCACGTCTTCGGAGAAACGGACAAATTCGGCTAAAGGCATCGAAGTGGAGGGCGCTGTAGGCATCGCCGCGCAGGGTTGCGCCACGCCGGGCAAGGCAAGCGCTGTTGACGCCCTGCCAGCCAGAATACCGTCCCAGCCATCGAGCGCAGCCGTGCGCACAGTCGCTTGCGACATCATCAATTCTCCCCGGTCGGCATGATGCCCGACATTCTCGTTGTTTTGGGAGCGTATCGATTCGTTCGCTTCAGATATTGATCAAAACGATCGTAAATTGATCAAAAGTGTCTTGGTGTTGGCGACAGTCAAAAAGGGTGGTGGTTGACCGCTCCTGCCAAGCGGGGACGGTCGCATCGTGGAATCCTGTTTCCCTGCCGGACCTTTTGCGGAAAGGTCGATCCCGGCGGTGGAAGGTTCTTGCGAATGCCCAGCCTGACGAGTTCCCTATCCGACGCCGGAGGCAAAAGCCTTGCGGACGTGAACGGGTGGCCTGCGGTGGCCAGTGCCATCGTTCTGGGCACCATCGGCGTCCTGTCGTTCATCATCCAGCCGGGGCTGGTGCAGGGCTTCGTGACCGAAATGGGCCTTTCGGAACCGGCGGCGGTGGACCTTGCCGGGATAGAAATGCTGGGCGTGGCCCTTGCCGCCATCGCACTCGCTTTCCTGGGCGGCAGGATCGACTGGCGTCATATCGTGGCATTCGGCCTTGGCGCGGCGGTGGCGGGCAATGCCGGATCAGCCTTTGGCGGCGAGGCGCTTTTTGCACTGTCGCGGTTCGTTTCCGGCGTGGGCGAAGGCACGATCATATCAATCAGCTTCACGTTCGTAGGTGTGACGCGGCGGACCGAGCGCAACGTCGCGCTCTATCTGGTGCTTCTGCTGACCTATGGGGCGTTTACGCTGTGGCAGTTGCCTGCAATTCTCGATGCCATCGGCTTCAAGGGGCTGTTCGGCATCTTTGCCGTGCTATCGGCCATCGCGGCTGTGACCATTCCGTTGGTGCCGCGCGCCTATGTGGCCGAAGCGATGGCAAACCCCGAAGCGCGGCAGCTTTCGCCCCCGTTGCTGGCGGTCGCGCTGGCAGGCGTGCTGGCGTATAATCTGGCGCAGGGGATCGCCTGGGCGGTGCTGTTCCTTGTGGGCATCGGTGCAGGAATTGCCGAACAGCAGGTGGCCGATGGCCTGTTCCTTTCGCAAGTGACTGCCATCGGTGGCGCGCTCGCTTCGGTGTTTCTGGCAACGAAGCTCAATCGCAACAGGGCCATCGCCTTTGGCATTCTGGCCGGAGCGGCCAGCATCGCATTGCTGCTGGGCCATCCATCGGTCCTGCTGTTCACGCTGGGAGTCTGCGGCTTCAACGTGCTGTGGAACTTCGTGCTGCCATTTATCCTTGGTCGTATCTGCGATTTCGACACCAGCGGGCGCATGATGGCGCTGGCCATTGCCATGCAGATGAGTGGGCTGGGCGGAGGGCCGTTGATCGCCGCGCGGCTTATGGATGGCAGCGGTTATGGCGCGGTGCTGGCGGTGTGCATCGCCCTGTTCATTGCCAGCTTCCTGTTGCTGCAATTGCCCATGCGCAAACACGCCCTGCTGCTGGCGGCCAGCAGCACGGCGGGATCGCCCACACCTTTTTCATCCTGAACAAACGGAATTTCCATGCTTTTTGCCACGCTTGCTGCGGGGGAGGGCCTTGATGTGCTCAATCCTGCCACCGAAAACCGCATCGCAACCGTCCGATCCTATTCGCCTGAGGAGATTGCAGGGTTGATCGAACGCGCCGATGCCGCGCGCCCGGTATGGGCGGCGCGCACGGCAAAGGATCGCGCCGTGGTGCTGCGGCGCTGGCATGACCTGATCATGGCGCGGCAGGACGATCTTGCCGCGCTTGTGACAGCGGAAAGCGGCAAGCCGCTGGCCGAGGCGCGCGGCGAAGTGGCCTATGGTGCGGCGTTCATCGAATGGTTCGCCGAAGAGGGCAAGCGCGCCTATGGCGAGACGATTCCCACTTTCGCCCCCGGCAAGCGGGTGCTGACGATCCGGCAGGCGGTGGGCACCTGTGCCGCGATCACGCCCTGGAATTTCCCCATCGCAATGATCACCCGCAAGGTTGCGCCCGCGCTGGCCGCCGGATGCGCGATGGTGGTCAAGCCGGCCGAGGCGACGCCGCTGTCCGCGCTGGCGCTTGAGGTGCTGGCGCATGAGGCAGGCATCCCCGCGGACCTCTTTCGCATTGCGCCCACTGATGATCCGGCGGGCGTGGGCACATTGTTCTGCACCCATCCGCTGGTGCGCAAGCTGAGCTTCACCGGCTCCACCCGCGTCGGCCAGATCCTGATGGAACAGGCAGCGGCAAACGTCACGCGGTTGAGCCTTGAACTGGGCGGGAACGCGCCGTTCATCGTATTCGATGATGCCGATCTGGATGCGGCGGTCGATGGACTGATGGCTTCGAAATTCCGCAATGCCGGGCAGACCTGCGTCTGCGCCAACCGCATTCTGGTGCAAGACGGCGTGCACGATGCCTTCGTTGCCAAAGTGGCGGAGCGTGTGGCGGGGCTGGTGGTGGGCGATGGCGCTGCATCGGGCGTCACCATCGGACCGCTGATCAATCGCGCTGCGGTGGGCAAAGTGCGCGAACTGGTTGGCGCGGCGCGGAAGGCCGGGGCCAGCGTCATCAGCGGGGGCAAACAGTCGGACGCGGGCGCAGGCTTTTTCGAACCGACGATCCTGACCGGTGTGAGGCCGGACATGGCGGTAGCCTCTGCCGAGATATTCGGTCCCGTCGTGCCGGTGATCCGCTTTGTCGATGAGGCGGATGCGATCCGCATCGCCAACGACACGCCCTTTGGCCTCGCCGCCTATTTCTACGCCCGCGACATGGGCCGGATCTGGCGCGTGATGGAAGCGCTCGAATACGGGATGGTCGGCGTGAATGACGGGATCATCTCAACCGAAGTCGCGCCGTTTGGCGGGATCAAGCATTCCGGGCTGGGCCGCGAAGGATCGCGCCACGGCCTCGATGAATACCTCGAACTCAAATATTGCCTGATGGGAGGCATCGACCGATGACCACTAACGCCGAACTCTGGTCCCGCCGTGAAGCCGCCGTGCCGCGCGGCGTGGGTTCCATGCACCAGCGCTTTTTCGCGCGGGGCGACAATGCCGAGGCGTTCGACGCCGAAGGCAACCGCTACATCGATTTTGCCACCGGCATTGCCGTGTGCAACACCGGCCACGGCCACCCGCGCGTAATCGCTGCGGTGCAGCGGCAGCTTGATGCGTTTTCGCACTGCTCGTTTCAGGTCACGCCTTACGAAAACTACATTGAACTGGCCGAAAAGCTGAATGCCATCGCGCCAATCGACGGGCCGGTGAAATCGATCTTTTTTACCACCGGTGCCGAAGCGCTGGAGAATGCGGTGAAAATCGCCCGTGCGCACACCGGGCGGCGCGGGATCATCACCTTTCAGGGCGGCTATCACGGGCGCACGCTGCTGACCCTGGCGATGACCGGCAAGGTCTTGCCATACAAGGCAAAGTTCGGGCCGTTGCCGGGTGATGTGTTCCACACGCGCTTTCCCATCCCCTATCACGGCTTTTCGGAAGAACAGGCCGTGGCGGGGATCGAGGCGCTTTTCGCTTCGGCCATAGAGCCGTCGGCAGTGGCGGCCATCGTGCTGGAGCCGGTGCTGGGCGAAGGCGGTTTCTACACCGCGTCCTATGCCTTTTTCAAAGCGCTGCGCGAAATCTGCGACCGCCACGGCATCCTGCTGATCGCAGACGAGGTGCAGGCCGGCTTTGCGCGCACGGGGCGCATGTTCGCGATGGACTGGGTGCGCGAGGCGACCGGCGTGACGCCGGACCTGATGACCGTGGCCAAGGCGATGGCGGGCGGCTTCCCGATATCGGGCGTGATGGGCAAGGCCGATATCATGGACGCGCCCGATCCCGGCGGCCTTGGCGGCACCTATGGCGGATCACCGCTGGGCTGCGCGGCGGGGCTTGCCGTGCTGGACGTGATTGCAGAGGAGAACCTTTGCGCGCGGGCGGTTGAGATCGGTGACCGGATCAAGGCGCGGCTGCGCGGTCTTCGCGATGGCGGCATTGCGGCCATCGGCGATGTGCGGGGACCGGGTGCGATGATTGCACTGGAACTGGTCCACGATGGCGATGCGTCGCGGCCCGATCCCGATCTGACCCGCGCGATCGTGCAGGACGGGGCGAAGGACGGATTGTTGCTGCTGTCGTGCGGGCTGCGCGGCAATGTGGTGCGGTTCCTGCCCGCGCTGACCATGCCCGATGCGCTGCTGGATGAAGCGCTGGACAAGCTGGAGGGCGTGATAAGGCGGGCGGTCGGCGGCTGATTGGCCGGATAAGGCAAGCGACATGCAAGGCCAGGACGCACCTTGCATGTCGCCAATGACAAGGGACCGGCCCCGCCGGCGCATCGCGCTGGTGAAGGGCACTGGGGGGAAATCATGATGACATCTGTGAAGTTCGCGTGTTCGGTTTCGATGCTGGCGCTGATCGGAATGGCCGCTCCGGCCGTGGCGCAGGAAGCGCAGGCAACCGAGGCGCAAGCGGCGGAAAATACCTCGGTTTTTGGCGGCATAACGGTGACGGCCAACAAGCGGGCCGAAAACGTCCAGAAGGTGCCCATTGCGATCACCGCCTATTCGGGCGATCAGCTTAAAGCATTGGGCGTGACCGATGCGACGCAGATCACCCAGCAGGTGCCGGGCCTGCAGCTTAACGCATGGTCGCCCAACGTCACGATCTTCAACTTGCGCGGTATCTCGCAGAACAACTTCACCGACTATCTCGAAGCACCGATCGCGGTCTATGTCGACGATGCCTACATGGGGTCGATCAACGGGCTTTCGGGCCAGTTGTTCGACGTTTCGCGCGTGGAAGTGCTGCGCGGGCCGCAGGGCACTCTGTTTGGCCGCAACGCCACGGGCGGGCTGATTCACTACCTGTCCACCGATGCCAGCAAGGCCGAATTCAACGGCTATGTCACCGCCAGCTACGAGCGGTTCGACCGGCGGGCATTGGAAGGCGCGGTGGGCGGATCGCTGACCGACGGCATCCGCGCGCGCATCGCGGGCCGCGTGGTGAAGGCCGATGGCTATATCAAGTCGGCTGCCGCGCTGCCGGGCGTGTTCGATGGCAACGGGCAGGATCTTGGCAGCGAAAACGGCTGGGCGCTGCGCGGCACGGTGCAAGCCGATCTGGGACCGGATGGAAAGCTGGACCTGTGGGTCAAGCACAGCGAGGACAACAACGTCGCCACCGGCGGTTATGTGTTCGACAACTGCAACCTGCAGGACAACGGCTATTGCGGCACCGATGCGGCGGGGCTGGGCAACGGCAGCGGCGGGGTGATCAACGGGATCACCGGCGAACCGGCCAGCCCGTTCCAGAACTTCAGCGATACGCCGGGCGTGTTCAACCGCAACACCAATATCTATCAGGGCAAGCTGACCTATGATCTTGGTGGCGTGGATCTGACCTCGATCACCAACTACACCGATCTGCGCAAGGATTATCAGGAAGACGGTGATGCGCTGCCGGTAGAGGTTATCGTGTTCCGCACCAACGCGCGTTACCAGCAGTTCAGCCAGGAGCTGCGCCTTGCGGGCGAGAGCGACCGGGTGCGCTGGCAGGCGGGCGCATACTATCTCGACATGAAGATCCGGGGCGGCATGGACACCGTGGGGGCACCAGCCATCGGCGCGGCGCTGGCGGCAGGGCTGCCGGGCGTTTCACCGACCATCGCGGAAACGTATGACGTGCGATCGAAGAACTGGTCGGTGTTCGGGCAGGCCGAATTTGACCTTTCCGACAAGGTGACCGTCATCGGCGGTGTGCGCTATTCGAAGGACACCAAGACCGTCGACTATCGCTCCGCCGTGGTCGAAGGGACAGCTTCCGCCCTGATTGCCACGGACGAGACGTTTTCAGCCACTGTCCCCGGCGCAAACCGGATTTCCGATGGCGATGTGGCCGCGCGCGTGACGCTGAATTACAAGCCCGCCGACGACACGCTGCTGTTCGCGTCGTGGAACCGGGGCATCAAGGGCGGCAATTTCACGCTCAACGGCTATGTGACCGCGCAGACCTTCCAGCATCGTCCCGAAACGCTCAATTCGTTCGAAGCGGGGGTGAAATGGTCCAACCCTTCGCGCACGCTGCGCGTCAATGCGACGGCCTATCATTACATCTACGACGATTATCAGGCCTTCGCGCTGATCGGTGGCGTGCCGCAGGTGGGCAACAGCAATGCCAATGCGACTGGTCTGGAGCTGGAAACGTTCTTCCAGCCCAGCGAACGCTTCAACCTGAACCTTGGCGCGACGTGGGAGCGGACGCACGTCGATACCGTGCAGACGGCGGGATCACAGTTCCTTTCGGTGCTGGTGCCCGGAGCGTCGGTGCCGCAATATTGCGCCGACCAGAACGACGGCACCTACTTCTGCGATTATCCGGCCAAGTCGATCAGCGGGGCCAAGTTTCCCAACGCGCCCCGGTTCAGCTTCAACTATGTGCTGCGCTACAATGTCGATGCCTTTGGCGGCAATGTCGTCGCGCAGGTGGATGGCGTCTGGTACGACAAGCAGTTCCTTGAAGTCACCAACGGCCAGTCGTCGATCCAGCCAGCGTATAACGTGACCAACGCCTCGCTAAGCTGGACTTCGGAGGACGATCGCCTTTCGGTGCAGGTGTTCGGACGCAACGTGTTCGACAAGGCCTACCGCGCCTATGCGCTCAACCTTGGCCCGCTTGGCACGACCTCGGTTTATGCCAAGCCTGCGACTTATGGGATCAGCGCCACGGTCAAGTGGTAGCGCCCGGCAATTCACCCTGAACTAGAGCCAGATGAAATAAGGTTGCACCGCCGAGACGGAGCCGATTTTGGCCCAGCGCGAGGAGAGAGGAGGGAGCCATGCCGTCGCATAGTGACCGACGATCGACGCTGCGATGGGCCAAAATCGGCCCGCCGCAAAGCGGTTGCCTCAGGAAGCCTCTCGGCCAAGGACTGTGGCAGCATCGCGTCTCTTGTCCGGGCAACCAGCCCGGCCTGCGAAACACTCCTTGCCGAGAAGCTTCCTGAGGCAATCCCGGCGATGCAACCTTATGTCATCTGGCTCTTGCGTCGCCTTTCTGCGGGAGGGCGGCGTCATTTTGCATTCGTCTGCGGTAGCGCCCCGGCGATGTGCCGAAATGCCGCGTGAAGCTGCGCACGAAGGCCGCGCTTTCGGAAAAGCCCAGAGCGAGCGCAATTGCGCTGATCTCGCGCCTGCTTTCACGCAAGAGGCGCGCTGCGGCGTCCATCCGGTGGACCGCCAGAAGCGCGCGCCAGCTTGTGCCTTCATCGACCAATCTGCGGTTGAAGGTTGCGGGGGAGCAGCCGAGGCGCTGGGCCACATCGCTGGCCTGCGGTGGACGGTCGAGCGGCACGGCGCTGATCGCCCGCCGCACCCTGTCGGCAAAGCCTTCTGCATCACCGGTTCCAACAGGTTCGCGCCTGCGCAGGTGGTCTTCGATGATCGGGTGAAGCGAAGAACTGAGCGCCGTGCCGCGCCTGTCCAGCAGCGCCGCGTCGAACGAAAAGGCGTTGGCTTCCTGTTCGAAGAATACATCGCAGCCGAAGTAATCCCGGTAACGGGAGTAATCGCCCACGCGCTCATGTTCGAACCGCACTTCGCGCAGTTCGATGCTGCCACCACAGAACTGGCGGGCGAGCGTGAACATCGCGCCGATGGAGTATTCGGTGTCCTGCCTGCGTGCGGTGAGCCGCTGGTCGAGCACCATGTATTCGAACGTGGCCCATTGCGCGCCGGTGCTGAACGTATTGCGCGATGCCTGCTGCATCAATGCCAGATACCGCGTGAAGCTGGTGAAGGCTGCGCCCAGCGTCGGCGCGCTTAGGAACAGGAAGCTCAACGGGCCAAGACTGTCCGATCCGGTAAGCCGCGCGGCGTGCAGCCCGAAGTGCGGGTTGCGCACAAGGTCGGCCGCGCTTTCGAAGAACGCAAGGAACGCGGCCAGCGGGATCAGCCCTTCGGGATCGTCGACCTGTTCCTGTGTGATGCCAAGCCTTGCCAGCAAGGGTGCGGCATCGCGGCCCGTCAGTTCGACACAGTTGGCCACATGGCGGAGGAACTGTGCGGAGATCGTCGGCGCGTGCATGGGAAGCAAAGACTATCGATCACAGCCAAACTGGCAAGCGATCCGCTTGTCCTTCAGGCACCGCCGTAGATCGACTTCACCTCAAGAAACTCCTCAAGCCCCCAAACGCCCCATTCGCGGCCATTGCCCGACATCTTGTAACCACCGAAAGGCGCCGCGCTGTCCAGCCCTGCGCCGTTCAGGTGGACCATGCCGGTGCGCAGGCGGCGGGCCACTGTGCGGGCGCTGTCCTTATCTGCGCCCCAGACATAGCCTGACAGGCCATAGAGGCTGTCGTTGGCGATGGCGACGGCTTGATCCACACTGTCATAGGCGATGATCGCCAGCACTGGGCCAAACACTTCCTCGCGCGCGATCGTGGAATCGGGGGCAACGTCGGTGAAGATCGTCGGCGGCACGAACAGGCCGTTTTCCAATCCTGCGGGCAGGGCAGAGCCGCCGCACAACAGGCGCGATCCTTCGGCAACGCCCTGATCGATCAGCGCGACGACGCGGGCGTATTGCGCTGCGTTGGCAACCGGCCCCATATCGGGATTGTCGGCGGGCATACCGACGGTAATCGCCTGTGCCGCAGCCTTTGCCAACGCTTCTGCTTCGGCCAATCGATCGCGCGGGACCAGCAGCCGCGTAGGCGCGTTGCAGCTTTGCCCGGTGTTGAGCATACAGCCGCGCACGCTGGCAGGAACGACCTCTGCCAGATCGGCCCCCGGTAGCACGATGCTGGCGCTTTTGCCGCCCAGTTCCAGCGCCACCCGCTTTATCGTGGGCGCGGCATTGGTGGCGATGGCCACACCGGCGCGGGTAGAGCCGGTGAAACTGACCATATCGACATCGGGATGGCCGGTCAGCGCATTGCCGATATCCGGCCCAGCACCGTGGACAAGATTGAACACGCCTTTGGGCAGGCCAGCCTCATCCATGATTTCGGCAAGGATCGCAGCGTCGAGCGGGGCAACTTCGCTGGGCTTGAGCACCATCGTGCAGCCTGCCGCCAGCGCGGGGGCGACCTTGGTGGCGATCTGGTTCATCGGCCAGTTCCACGGCGTGATCAGCACGCAGACACCGATGGCTTCGCGTTGCAGCAGCGTGGAGCCGAGCGGGGTTTCGAACGGGTAATCGCGCAGCACGCGGATCGTTTCGGTAAAATGCTGCGGGCCAGACCCGGCCTGCGCCCCGCGCGCAAGGCCGATGGGGGCGCCCATTTCGGCCATGATCGCATCGCCGATCTCGTCAGCACGGGCAACAAGAGCGGCGTTGATCTTCTCCAGAAAGCCAAGCCGCTTTGCGCGGCTGGTGGCCGACCATGCCGGAAAGGCTGCCTTCGCCGCTGCGATTGCCGCTTCGGCATCGGCGGGGCTGCCCAGTGCAACCTCACCGATGACCGAACGGTCCGCCGGGTTGGCGATGGCCGCGCGTGCGTCGGCCACCGGCGCGACCCACGCGCCATCGATGTAGAACCGCGTTGCGTCAGCCATGTCGCGTGCCGGTCCTTACTTCGTTTCGTCGAGCGCGGATTCATAGAAGGCCGCGCCCTGGCCGCCCGCAGCACGCTTTCCGCGAAACTCCCAGTCACCACCCATCGCGGTCGAGATCACTTCCTCGCTTTCGGTCGGCTGCGCGCCGCAATCGTCGCGGATCGGGGTAGGACCGTGAACGATGGTGTTCGAAAGGCTGCCAAGGCCTTCGACTTCGACTTCCACCACATCGCCGATCTGCACCGGGCGGCTGTTGGCAGGGGTGCCTGAAAGCAGCACGTCGCCCGGCTCCAGCGTGATGGTGCGCGCGATGTCGGCCACCAGATAGTGCATGTCCCATTCCATGTTGGCGGTCGTATCCTCCTGTTTGAGGACGCCATTCACATAAGTGCGGATCATCTTGTCTCGGAAATCCCAACCGGTAACGAGGCCGGGGCCGATGGGGCAAAGCGTGTCTGATCCTTTCACGCGCAGCATGGAACCCGCATCGGTATCGCGGAAATCGTGCAGGCCATAATCGTTGGCAACCGAATAGCCGAGGATGTAGGCACCCGCTTCGGCAGGAGAGATGTTGCGGCATGTCTTGCCGATGACGATGGCGATTTCGCCTTCGTAGTTCAGCCACTTGCAGCGTTCGGGGCGCACGATGGCACCGTTGTGGGTGTTGAGTGCGGTCAGCGGCTTCTGGAAATAGGTGGGAGCAGGCGGCAGCCTGGTGATGAATTCCTGCACGCGGCTGTGGTAGTTCAGGTGAACGCAGATGATCTTGGACGGGTTGCAGGGCGCAAGGTGCACCGCCTCGTCGACGCCAATGCTGCGCCCGTCTCTGGTGACAAGTTCATCGCCCTGACGGGTGGTGAGGATCGGATAGCCATCAAGCAGGATGCGGCGATATTCGGTGGTCATAGGGCCTCGACTGGGATCGTGAAGATGGATTGTTGAAGCACACCATAGGGCGGCACCGGCCATCCGGCTTTGGCCGTTGTGGCCAAGCTTGGGTCGAAAGCCGCGCTAGAACGAGGGCTGACCGCAATTCGTCGAGGATCCCATGACCGACCTGAAGGGCCTGTTCTACCCGCGCACTCCTACCGGCAAGGCCAGCATCGTGCCGCCCGTGCCGTGGCACTATTCGGGCGAACTGATTACACTGGAATACCGCACCGACCCGGCGAAAGTTGCAGCGCTTTTGCCCGAGGGCTTCGATCTGGCCGATGAAGATCCCGGTGCCGTCGCCGCGATCTGGGCAGACTGGCAATCGACCGGAGAAGACCCTGCACAACTGCTCGATCCCATCCGCGTGCAGTACAAGGAGATGTTCATCGTCGTCCGCTGCAAGTTCCAGGGCAAGACGTATTCGCGCTGTGTCTACATCTGGGTGGACAAGGAATTTGCCATGCTGCGCGGCCAGCACCAGGGATATCCGAAGAAACTGGGTTCGATCCACATGAGCCGCCCGGTCTATGTCGGGAAGGCCGGGCCACGCCTTGCGTCCGGCGGCACCTTCGGGGTGACACTGGCAGCGTTCGACCGCCGCCTTGCCGATGGGCGCTTCACCATCACCGAACCTTGTGAAAAGCCCGGCTTCGTCAACGGTCATCCGATGGCGCACAACCGCTGGATGCCAGCGATTGAAACGGACGGCACGCAGAGCCTGAATGAAGTCGTCACCATGTCGAGCTTTGACGTGGATTTCGGCCGTTGCTTCAAGGGTGACTTCGATCTGGCCTATTTCGACAGCCCGGTGGAAGAACTGCTCGACATCACACCGCAGGAAAAGATCGCCGGTTACTGGCACGAGGTCGGCGTTTCGTGGAAAGCAGGGACGACGCTGTTCCGCAACAACCTGTAAAACGCCATCTGCGCGCAACAGGCGCGCAGTTCTTGCAGGGAACCATGTCTCCCAGCACTCGTTCAGGCGGGTGAAGAGGACGACATATGCTTGGCAAGATCATTTCTGCAGTTGTTGGCAAGAAGATTGCCGAACGGACCCCCGGCATGAGCGAGGGTAGCGGCGCGCTTATGGGCGTTGTCGCCGCCACCGCCATGCGTCGCATGGGGCCGATGGGTATGGCGGCGGCTGCCGCCGGAACGTGGCTCGTATCGCGCCACTTCAAGAAGAAGCAGGCGCGCCAGCGGCACCTGCCATATTGATTCACGCCTGACGGCAGGCCGCTCGTTCCAGAAGGGACGGGCGGCTTCGCTGCAGGTGAAACCCGGAACTAAAATCAAACGACCCGCGTGCCGGGCGGAACCTGTGTTCTGCCTGCGCGCTGGCTTGCGCGTGCGCAACATGAAGGAAGCTGACGATGGCTAAGACACCCCCAGCGAAGTCCGAAAGCTCAAACCCTGTGACCCCCGCGCTCGAAAACGGGCTGGCAGACCATCAGCCCGGCAGTGGGAACGCCGCATACGAAACCACCAACGGCAATGCCGGTGAAACCAAGCAGAACGCAGGCGCGAAAGCCGATGACGCAGCATTCCTGACCGACAACTTCGGTCATCGCCTCTCTGACAACCAGAACAGCCTGAAGGCGGGCGAGCGTGGCCCGACGCTGCTGGAAGACTTCATCCTGCGGGAGAAGATTTTCCACTTCGATCACGAACGTATTCCCGAACGCATCGTCCACGCGCGCGGCTCTGGCGCGCACGGCGTGTTCGAAGTGACGAAGGCCATTCCCGAACTCACCAAGGCTGGCCTGTTTCAGAAAAAGGGCACAACCTGCCCCGTCTTCGTGCGTTTCTCCACCGTCGCAGGCGGGGCAGGGTCAGTCGACACGCCGCGCGACGTGCGCGGGTTTGCGGTCAAGTTCTACACCGATGATGGCAACTGGGATCTGGTGGGCAACAACATCCCGGTGTTCTTCATTCAGGATGCGATGAAGTTCCCCGATCTGGTCCATTCGGTAAAGATGGAAGCCGATCGCGGCTATCCGCAGGCGGCGAGCGCACACGATACGTTTTGGGATTTCGTTGGCCTGATGCCGGAAACCCTGCACATGATCATGTGGGCGATGAGCGACCGCGCCATTCCCCGCACGTTGCGGATGATGGAAGGCTTCGGCGTCCACACCTTCCGCTTCGTCAATGCTGCGGGTGAGGGCAAGTTCGTGAAGTTCCACTGGAAGCCGGTTCTCGGCATGGAATCGCTGATCTGGGACGAAGCGGTCAAGATCGCCGGGGCGGACCCCGATTTCCACCGGCGCGATCTGTTCGAAAGCATCGACGCCGGAACCTTCCCCGCGTGGGACTTGGGTGTTCAGGTGTTTGACGAGGATTTTGCCGCCAGCCAGCCTTACGATGTGCTGGACGCCACCAAGCTCATCCCCGAAGAGGACGTGCCGGTTGAGATCGTCGGTCGCATGACGCTGAACCGCAACGTCGACAACTTCTTTGCCGAGACGGAGCAGGTCGCCTTCCTCCCCAGCAACGTCATCCCCGGCATCGATTTCTCGAACGACCCACTGCTGCAAGGCCGCCTGTTCTCCTATCTCGACACGCAGAAGTCGCGCCTCGGCACCACCAACTTCCACCAGATCCCGATCAATGCTCCCAAGTGCCCGTTCCACAACATGCAGCGCGATGGGTTGATGCAGACGCTGGTTCCCACCGGCCGCGCGAACTACGAACCGAACTCCTTGGACGAAGCGGGCGAAGACAGCGGCCCGCGCGCCTGCCCGGAAACCGGCTTCACCTCGTTCCGCGAAAATGGCGAGCGTAACGATCCGACCGAGAAGGTGCGGGTGAGGGCGGAACTCTTTGCCGATCACTACAGCCAGGCCGCGCTGTTCTTCCATTCGCAGACGGAAAGCGAGCAGGCGCACATCGCCTCGGCGCTGGTGTTCGAACTGTCGAAAGTATCGCTCGAACATGTCCGCACGCGCGTGCTGTCGCGCCTGCGCAACGTGGACGAGGAACTGGCTCAGCGCGTTGCCGATGGGCTGGCGATGGACCTGCCCGAAAAGGCTCCTGCGGCACGCGAACCGGTGAAGATGAAGCCGTCCGATGCCCTGTCGATCCAGAAGCAGGCGAAGAAGACCTTCGAAGGCCGCAAGGTCGGCATTCTCTTTGCCGAAGGATCGGACAAGGCAACGATTGACGAATTGAAGGCGGGCGTGGAGGCCGAAGGCGGCAGCGTCTTCCTCGTCGCGCCCAAAGTCGGCGGCATCCCGGTGAAGGGCGGCACGCTCAAGGCCGATGGCCAACTAGATGGTTCGCCATCAATCATGTTCGATGCGGTCGCTTCGGTGCTGATGCCCGATGCGGCGCAGAAACTCTCGCAGCAGGGCGCAGCGGTGCAGTGGTTCATGGACGCCTATGGCCATTGTAAAACCATTGCTCACTGCAAGGGCACCCAGATCATTCTCGACAAGGCTGGCGTCGAAAGGGACGAAGGCGTCGTGCCCAACGACCAGCTTCTCAGCGTCGGCCCTGTGCGTCACTTCGCGCGCGAGCCGAAAATCCGCAACCTCGCCTGAAGGAGCGCAGAAAATGGCTACCAAGGCAAAGCAAGAAACCCCGGCAGCAGCAAAATCGAAGGCCATCGCAAAGGCCAAGGCGATTGCGCCCGATGTGCCGGTCCGCATCGGCCAGACCCCGGAAACCGATTTGCGGGGTCTTCCCGATGTGTTCGGTCGGCTGATCGAGGATCACGACCGCCACCGCGCTTTGCTGTCCATGATCGAGGCAACCGATGGCAAGAGCGAAGACCGCGCTACCCTGTTCGAAGAACTGGTCTACGAACTGAAAGCCCACGCCGCCGCCGAAGAGCAGGCGCTGTGGTCCACCGTCCTGCGCAATCCCGAAACCACCGAGTTCGCGCGCCACGCCGTTGCCGAGCACAAGGACATCGACAAGATGCTCGATGATCTGACCGCGCGCGACATGGCCACGAAAAAGTGGATGGAACGCTTCGCCGACCTGAAGCACGAATACCTGCACCACATCCGCGAGGAAGAGCAGGAGCAGTTCGTCGAAAGCGAGAAGATCCTGTCAGACGCCGACCGCAAATACATGCGCACCGTGTTCGAACGCCGGAAGAAGGAAGAGAAGGCCGCCGCCGAACTCAAGCCGAAGCTGAAGATCAACGATATCGCGTAATCGCGCAGGCCTGATTGCGGAGGGCGGAGGACTATTCTTCCGCCTCTCCCGCATCGCCCATGCGGAACTCGTTCCACATGCCGTTGATGATCCCGAACGCCACGGCAAGGCCAAGGCCCAGAACCCAGGTAAAATACCACATCTGCCTTGCTCCTCAGTAAAAGTCGGGGCTGTTCTGGATTTCACGCATGGTCAGCCGCCCGAACAGCACCTTCATGGCCCACGCGGTATAGGCCAGCACCAGCGGCAGCATCACCACCGTCACCAGCAGCATGATCCACAGCGTGAGATGGCTGGACGAAGCGTTCCACACCGTCAGGCTCGATCCCGGATCGATGGAACTCGGCAGGATGAACGGGAACATCGACAGGCCCACCGTCGAAATGATCCCCACCGTCGCCAGCGACGATCCACCGAAGTTGAGCAGATGGTTCCGCCCGCGAATGCCCACGAGTGCCAGCACCGGCCCGGCCAGCCCCAGTAGCGGCGCAAGCAGCGTCCACGGCTGCGCGGCATAATTGGTCAGCCAAGCGCCCGATGCGGCAACGGCCTCTGCATAATGCGGGTTCGATGGCCCTGCGGTATCGACAAGGCTTGCCAATCGGAAGCCCATGCCCGCCTGCGCCACCATCACGCCGCCCAGCGTAAACAGCGCAACCGATGCCATAGCCGCAACACTGCCAATCCGCCGCGCCCGGTCCAGCACCGGCCCATCCTCGATCTTCATCGCTAGCCAGCCCGCACCGTGCAGCACCAGCATCGCCACCGACAGCAGACCGCTCAACAGGGCAAAGGGTGTGAACAGGCCCAGCAGCGTCCCTTCATAGAAGCTGCGCAGATCGCCATCCAGACGGAACGGCACGCCCAGCAGCACGTTGCCCACCGCCACGCCGAACACCAGCGCGGGCACAACGCCCGAAACAAATAGCGCCATGTCCCACCGGCTGCGCCATGCGGCGTCGGAATGCTTCGAGCGATACTTGAACGCCACCGGCCGCAGGATCAGCGCCGCCAGCACCAGAAACATCGCGATGTAAAAGCCCGAAAAGCTCACCGCATAGACGAAAGGCCAGGCCGCAAATATCGCCCCGCCGCCAAGGATCAGCCACACCTGATGGCCTTCCCAATGCGCTGCGACGGAATTGATCACCAGCCGCCGCTCGGCATCGTCCTTGGCCACAAAGGGCAGGAGCGTGGCCACGCCAAGGTCATAGCCATCGGTCAGCGCAAAGCCGATCAGCAGCACGCCCATCAATGCCCACCAGATGATCCGCAGCGTTTCATAGTCGAGAGGAATACCCATCGTCCTCGCTCCTTATTCGGCGGGAAGCGGCGCAAAGCCACCGCCCAAGGACGTTTCGTCTTTTGCTTCCGGCGCATGTTCCACCGGTCCCTTGCGAATGGCGGACAGCATCAGCCGCACCTCGATCACCGCAAGCACCGAATAGAGCGCGGTGAACCCCGCAATCGTCGCCCACACTTGCCCCACGGTCAGCGACGAAGCGCCAAGGAACGTCGGCAGCACGCCTTCCACCGCCCACGGCTGACGCCCGATTTCGGCCAGCAGCCAGCCGAACTCGATGGCCACCCACGGCAGCGGGATCATCGCTACCGCCAGTTTCAGGAACCACCGCTTCTCGAAATGGCAGGTGGATGAGCAATAGAACGCCAGTGCGAAGAAACCGATGAACGCGAAACCCAGCCCGGCCATCAGACGGAACAGCCAGAACATCACCGGCACGTTGGGGATCGTATCGCGCGCGGCCATCAGGATCTGTGCGTCGGTCGCCTTGCGTGGATCGTCGATATGGCGCTTGAGCAGCATGGCATAGCCAAGATGCGCCCTGTTCCGCTCGAACGCTTCGCGCGCGGCCAGGTCGGTGCGGTTGGCTTTCAGCTTTTCCAGCGCGTCATAGGCCAGAATGCCGGCGCGAATCCGCTCGTCCGCTTTCAGCACCAGATCGTTGATGCCCATCACTTCGCCCGAAAGGCTGCGGGTCGAGATCAGCCCCAGCACATAGGGGATCTTCACTTCATAAGCGGTCGTTTCGGTTTCAAGGTTCGGAATGCCGAAAATCGAAAGCCCCGCAGGCGCAGGTTCAGTGTGCCACATCGCCTCGATCGCGGCGAGTTTCATCTTCTGGTTATCGGTCAGAGCATAGCCCGATTCATCGCCCAGCACGACGACCGAGAGGCTTGAGGCAAGGCCAAAGGCAGAGGCGACCATCATCGATCGCTTGGCAAAGCCTACCCATTTGCCCTTCAGCAGATACCAAGCCGAAACGCCCAGCACGAAGACCGAAGCGCAGACATATCCCGCGCTGACGGTGTGGACGAACTTGGCCTGCGCCACCGGGTTGAACAGCACCGCGGCGAAATCGGTCACTTCCATGCGCATCGTATCGGGATTGAAGTTCGCGCCCACCGGGTTCTGCATCCACCCGTTGGCGATCAGGATCCACAGCGCCGAAAGATTGCTGCCCAGCGCCACGCAGAAGGTCACGGCCAGATGTCCGACGCGCGAAAGCCGGTCCCAGCCGAAGAACATCAGCCCCACCATCGTCGCTTCAAGGAAGAACGCCATCAGCCCTTCGACGGCCAGCGGCGCGCCGAAAATGTCACCGACATAGTGCGAATAGTAGGACCAGTTGGTCCCGAATTCGAACTCCATCGTAAGGCCCGTGGCCACGCCCAGCACGAAGTTGATGCCGAACAACTTGCCCCAGAAGCGTGTGATCTGCCGCCAGATCGGGCGGCCAGTCATCACATAGACGCTTTCCATGATGACCAACAGGAACGAAAGTCCAAGCGTCAGCGGTACGAACAGGAAGTGGTACATCGCGGTCAGCGCAAACTGAAACCGCGAAAGTTCGACTACGGCCATATCCATCACGAAAGTCCCTCTGGATCGTGAAGCATCAGAAAACGTGCCCCCGAAAGGCCCGACTCGACTTGGCCCGCCATCTATCACATTTCACAATATCAGAAAACGGTAATATAAACTTGCAGTCGACTGTCTTCACGCGCCATAAGCCCGCCAAGACATGGCTGATCCTGCTTCCACATTCCTGAAAACCCCATCGCATCAGGTGCGTGTGGCGGCCTTGTGGTGGAGTGCGGATGTGTTCGGCGCGGCGCTGTTTGCGGGTGCGCTGGCGTTCTGGCTGGGCAGTGCTGTCGGTATGCGCACGCCATTGGCAGGCACGATTGCACTCGTCGCGCTGGCGTTCAGCGGAGCGCTACGGGGTATTGCTCAGGCGCGCGGAGCCTTGCGGGGGCAGGTGAATGCCAATGTCACCAAACAGTTGTCGCGCGCGCGCCTCTTTGCCGCGTTTCTGCCCACAAGCTATCGCCGTGGTAGCCTTCCCGGTGAAGATATCCGCGCGGTCATCGATGATGTGGAAGTCCTTGATGGCTATGTTGGCCGGTTTGCGCCGATCCGAACGGCAGCGGTGATCTCCCCGCTCGCCTGCGCTGCGCTTGCCGCGCTCGCAAGTTGGGTGGCCGCCGCAATCATGCTGTCAACGCTGCTGCCATTCGCCTTCGGTATGGTTCTCGCGGGCAGCGCGGCGCGGGTTGAAGCAGAGCGCCAGCATCGCGCGCTTTCCCGCATGACCGGCCTGTTCGTGGATCGCGCCCGCACGCTGCCCATCATCGTCAGCTTCGGCGCAGAGGATCGCATCACCCGCCAGATCGCCGATGCCGCGCAGGACGTGGCCACGCGCACCCTGCGCGTGCTGCGCATCGCTTTCGTATCCAGCGCCGTGCTCGAATTTTTCGCAGCGCTCTCGGTCGCATTGGTCGCGGTCTATTGCGGGTTCTCGCTGCTGGGCATTCTGCCATTCCCTGCGCCTGAGCGGCTGGACCTGACGCGCGCGTTCTTCGTCCTCGCCCTTGCGCCAGAATTCTACCTCGGAATGCGCCGCATGGCCGCTGCCTATCACGAAAAGCAGCAGGGTGAAGCCGCGATGGCCACCGTGCAGCCCGAACTCGCGCGGGCGGAGGCGATGCTCGATGAGGCGCGCCCCACCGCCACCGCGCCCCAAGGCTGGACGATCGAAAACCTGCTCGTCCGCTATGATGATGGGGCCACCATCGGCCCGTTCAGCGCGGCTTGGCCGCAAACTGGGCTTCATGCCATCACCGGCGCCACCGGTTCGGGCAAGTCCTCGCTGCTTCATGCGCTGGTCGGTATGGTGCCGGTCGCCTCGGGAAAATTGCTGGCCGCTGGTCTGGAAACGGCCCCCGGCGCACTCAATCCGCATATCGGCTGGAGCGGACAGCGCCCCTTGCTCCTGCCCGGCACGCTTGAGGAAAACCTGCTGCTCGGCAGTGCGGACGGCACGGACTGGCGCGTTCTTGCGCGCAGGCTGGGCCTTGACGCCTTGCTCGATACACGCGGCGGCGATCTGGCAATCGATCCGGTCGGCTCGGGCCTTTCAGGCGGAGAACGCCGCCGCATTGGCCTTGCGCGCGCGATCCTGTCAGGCCGTCCGATCCTGCTGCTTGATGAACCCACTGCCGATCTAGATGCGGTAACCGCGCAGCGCCTGGTGGAGGTGCTTATAGCCATCGCGCAAACCCGCCTTGTCATCGTTGCCACGCATGATCCGCAGCTGCTTGCCGCCGCGCAATCCACGCTGTCTTGCTCATGAATGGCATTCTTCCCATCGCGCAGATTGCAAGGCGCAGAGCGGGTTTTGCCGCCAGCCTTGCCGCTGCCCTTGCAGCGCTGGCGGGCGTCGGCCTGCTCGCCATATCGGGCTGGTTCCTTACCGGCGCAGCGCTGGCCGGGGCGGGCGGAGTGGTGGCCGTGCAGGCTTTCAACTACCTGCTCCCCAGCGCAGGCATTCGCGGCCTTGCCATCACACGCACGCTGGCGCGCTACTTCGAACGGTTGCTCGGCCACCGCGATGCCCTGCACGGACTGGCAGACCTGCGCCCCCGCCTGTTCGCGCGCCTCGCAGCGGCGGACGTGGCCGAAATGGCGCAACGGGGCGGCGGGGTGATTGCGGCGCATCTCGGCTCCGATGTGGAAGCGCTGGAAGATCTGGCCATCCGTCGCGTTTCCGCCGTATCTGCCATCGCAGGCGCGCTGGCCGGGCTGGGCGCGGCGATGCTGGCTGGCCCTGCGTCCGCAGCGGTTCTTGCTGCAGGTCTTGCCACCAGCAGTATCGCCACTCGCCTGGCGGCCCCGCGCCTGCTGGCACAACCGTGGCGGGATCATGGTGCAGCGCTTGAGCGCCTGAAAAGCCTCTATGGCGAATATGCCGGGGCCAGCGTGGAAATCGCCCTATTCGATCAGACGGACCGCGTGGCCGCATTGCTCGCAAAACAGGCCGCGCGGCTGGATCACGCACGTCTCGCCATCGTCCGCGCGGAAGGTGCGCTGCAAACGCTGCAACTGACCACCGCCTCCATCACCGTGGCCGCCATGTTGGGCACGAGCAGCGCCGCTCTGCCGTTGCAGGCGCTCGCCGCACTGGCAGGAGCTGCCGCGTTCGAAGCGCTCGGCGGCCTCGGTCACTCCTTCCTGCAACGCGCGCGTGTCGATGCGGCGCTCGCGCGGCTCGAAGCGATTGCCGCGCTGCCAGAGCGGCCCGGAAGCGATTCCACCTTGCCGGCCTGCCCAGCCATCGCTCTCGGCGTCGGCGCTGCGGCGGTGCACGTTCCGGCAGGCGGGCGTGTGCGGATCACCGGACCATCCGGCAGCGGGAAGACGCGCTTGGCGATGACACTCGCCGGTATGCGCCGCGATGCGCCAGAAACCGCGCTGGTCGATGGGATGCCTGCGGCCAGCCTCGGCATCGAAGTCCTGCGCCGGGTCTTCGCCATTTCCGCACAGGACGCGCAGTTGCTCGCGGGCACAGTCGCCGACAATCTGCGTCTGGCGCGGCCCGGTGTGACCGAGGCGGAAATGTGGGCGGCGCTCGAAGTCGCCTGCCTTGCCGATACGGTGCACGCCCTGCCTGCCGGACTGGACACATGGCTTGGCGCGGATGGTGCGCGGCTATCGGGTGGTCAGCGCAAGCGCTTGTCACTCGCCCGCGCGCTGCTGGCGGGCAGGCCCTGGCTGGTGCTGGACGAACCGAGCGAAGGCCTTGACCTGCAAACAGAAAAGCAGATGGCGCAGGCGCTTGACATATGGCTGCGCGAAACTGGCACCGGTCTGGTGCTGGTAAACCATCGCCCCGGCCTGAACGGACTGGCGGAACAGACCTACGCCGTGAACGCCACCCAGTTGCGATAGAGCATGTATGCTGCGACCACCGCAATCAGTCCGGCAAACAGGGTATTGAGCAAACCCTTCGCCCCCGCAAGACGCTTTGCCGCCATTGCGCCAAGGATCGAGCCGACAATCCCGCCCGCGATGAAGGTTCCCGCCAGCGGCAAGTCCAACAGGCCCGAAACCGCATAGTTTGCGGCGGTCGTAAGCCCGAAGGCAGCGACGGCAATCAACGAGGTGCCGATAGCACGGTAGATCGGCATGGCGGTGGACGCCACGAGTGCAGGGACGATCAGGAAGCCGCCGCCGATGCCGAAGAAGCCCGACAGGATGCCGGTTCCGATGCCGAACAGCACCACCTTCGGCAGATTGTCGCGGTTGCACTGCACGCCTTCGATCCCGGCATCGCCGCGCCCGCGATACATCAAGGCTGACACGAGGATCATCAGCAAGGCAAAGAGAAACAACAGTTTTTCGCCGTCGAACGCCTTGCCCAGCGTCGATCCGCCCAATGCGCCCATCACGCCTGCGAGCGCGAACGAACCACCGCAACGCCAGTTCACGTTCCGAGTCCGCGCATGGTTGAACAGGCCCGCCAGCGCATTGGCAGCAACCGCCAGCGCGCTGGTGCCGATGGCGAGGTGGGGGCTTTTAACGCCGACTACATGGACCATGAGCGGGACGGCAAGGATCGATCCTCCACCGCCGACGAGGCCCAGCGTGAAACCGATCAGAACGCCGCTGACGCTGCCAAGCAAATACTGGATTTCGCTGTACATTTGCGGACCTTCGGTGAGGTTCAGGAACGCCCAGGTGCAGCTAGGTGCATCTAGGTGCATCTAGGTGCACTTCAGAGAACGTTGATCGGAAGCTTCAGATAGCGCGTTCCATTGCCTTCGGGTTCAGGCAGATGCCCGGCGCGGATGTTGATCTGTATCGATGGCAAAATCAGGCGCGGCATTCCCAAAGTGGCGTCCCGCGCCTCGCGCATCTTCACAAAATCATCCTCGGCCACATCACCGTGAACGTGGACATTGCCGGTGCGCTCTGCCCCGATGGTGGTTTCCCAAACGAAGGTATCGCGGTTCGGCGCCTTGTAATCATGGCAGAGGAACACGCGCGTTTCGTCGGGCAATTGCATCAGGCGGCGGATCGAGCGGAACAGCGTGCGCGCATCGCCGCCGGGGAAATCGGCGCGGGCGGTGCCATAGTCCGGCATGAACAGCGTATCGCCAACAAACACCGCATCGCCAATGACATAGGCCATGCAGGCAGGCGTGTGGCCGGGCACGTGCAGCGCCACGGCGGGAATGCTGCCCAGCGCGAAAGATTCGCCGTCCTGCATCAGCCGGTCGAACTGCGACCCATCGCGGGCAAAGCTGTCCGGCTCGTTGAAAATCGTGCCGAACACGCCCTGTACGGTCAGGATATCGCGCCCGATCACGATCTTCCCGCCCAGATGCTGCTGCAGATAGGGCGCATCCGAAAGATGATCCGCATGGGCGTGGGTTTCCAGCAGCCAGTCGATACTCAGCCCTTCAGCTCGGACATAGGCGATCACTGCATCAGCCGAAGCGTGGGTGATCCGGCCCGAAGGCTGATCAAAATCCGCAACGGAATCAATGATTGCGGCGCGTTTCGTGGCGGGATCGTGCACGACATGGGTGGCCGTGAAGGTCGGCTCGTCAAAAAACGTGCGGACGACCGGCATGGTGCCCAAAGCGACGGTTTCCGTCACTTGTGCAATGGCTTGGCGGAGTGCGGTGTCAGTCATCGCTCGATAGTCCTTTCAGACTGGCGTCATTTGAAGACATTGCCGGTGCGGATGCCCAGTTTCTTGAAGGCCATTGCTGCCGGGCAGAAGCCGGTAAAACCAGCGACGAGCAGGCTGAGGCCGGCCAAACCAGTGAGCAGGAGGAACCCTGGGTTGACCCAGTAGGCAAGCGCAGCACTGGCCAGCACGACCAGTCCGGCAAAGCGAAATACGGCGGATTCGACCGTCATTTGAGTGTCTCCTGTACGAGGCGTCAATACTCGATAATAGATTATGATTGACGTATATAATGTTTTTATGATATTAGCAATACATAATGTTAAGCCCGTCCATTCGCCTGCAATCCAGCAAGGCAGATCGGGAAGAAAGGTGGATCAGATGGTTTTTGGCTTTGGCAAAAACAGCGCACCCAAGCACAAGGAAGTGACCGCGCAGGAACTCCACAATCTGTTGCAGGCGGGGCAGGCGCTGGTGGTGGATGTGCGCGAGGTCAATGAGTTTGCGGAAGGGCATATCCCCGGCGCAGTGAACATGCCGCTGTCCACCTTCCAGCCTTCGCAACTGCCTGAGGGCGGTGCGAAGACGCTGGTGCTCAATTGCCTTGGCGGCAAACGCTCGGGCATGGCGCTGGACAAATGCAACACTGTTCAGGCCGCAGTCGATACGCACCTGGCAGGCGGCTTTGGCGCTTGGCAATCGGCCGGTCTGCCGGTCGAACTCTGACGGTTCTCGTCATCCCGGCCATCAACGTGGTATTGCGTGATTGCGACCGTCCGCTTACGGAACTTCGACCATGAAGCCGACCGATCTTTCCGAATTGAAAAGCAATGCCAACCGTATGGCCGGGCGTCTGCGTCTGATGAGCCATCCCGAGCGGCTGCTGATGATGTGCCGGATGGACGAGGGTGAGGTTTCGGTGACGGAACTGGTCGAACTGACCGGGCTTTCGCAATCGGCGGTATCGCAGCACCTTGCACTGCTGCGCGAGGAAGGCGTGGTGACGATCCGGGGCGAAGCGCAGACGCGCTACTACAGCCTGAAAGACCCGATCGTGCGCGGCATCATCCATGCGATGTGCGAGCTTTGCGCTGAACATGGCATCGACGGGACTGTTGCTGCCAAGGCTTGAAGGTTAACCCGCGCGCAGCGTGGGGAAAAGGCAGCCTGTATCGATTTCATCCAGCGTGCGGCACCCGGTCAGCGCCATTGCCAGTTCGAATTCGGCCTGCAACACCCGCAGCGCATGGGCGACGCCCAGCGCGCCTGCGGTGGCAAGGGCGTGGAGGATCGGGCGCCCGACCAGAACGGCGCTTGCGCCCAGTGCCAGCGCGCGCAGAACATCGGTTCCGCGCCGCACGCCGCCGTCGATCAGCACGGGAACCTGTCGGTCAACGCAACCGGCAATAGCAGGAAGCAAGTCTATTGCCGCAGGCACACCGTCGAGCGTGCGTCCGCCGTGATTGGACACGATCAGCCCATCGACGCCGCAATCAAGCGCGCGGCGTGCGTCTTCAGGATCGACGATGCCTTTGAGCAGAATCGGCAGGCGAGTCAGGCTGCGCAGCCACGAAATGTCCTGCCAATCGGGCACGCTTTCCAGCAGCGGAGTGCCAAACAGGAGCGCACCTTCGGGACCGGGCGCGAGGCTGCACATTCCTTCGAGATTTACCGCGTGAATATGTGGCGGCAGGGCAAAGCCCGCTCGCGCTTCGGCATTGCGCACGCCATTGACCGGGGCGTCTACGGTCAGGACGAGTGCGCGATATCCTGCTGCTTCTGCGCGCGCGACAAGGCTTTCGGTAAAAGCACCGTCGGGCTGGATATAGAGCTGGAACCACGGCGCACCGGGCGCGGCGCTGGCGATATGTTCGATCGGCTGGCCCGCCTGCGTGCTGACGACCAGCGTGGTTCCGGTAGCCGCAGCGGCCAGCGCAGTGGCTGCTTCGCCATCGGGGTGGACAAGGCCGTGGAACGCCATCGGCGCGATGAGGATCGGTGCGGCCATATCACAGCCGAACAGGGTGAGGGCGGTGGACGCGCCCTTCATCGGACGCAGCACGCGCGTGCGCAACGGCAGGCGCGTGAAGGCCGCCACGTTCTCGCGCAGGGTCCATTCATCGCCTGCGCCGCCGTTGATATAGGCCCATGCACCCGGCTCGACCCGTTCGCGCGCGTAGCCCTCGTAATCGCCAAGCGCGGCGATCTGCGGCGGAATTTGCGTGAGTTGAGGCAGGAGCGCAGTCATAGCATTGCGCGCAGTGCAGGGCTGAGCCACTCGGCCCCGGATCGCAGCAAGATGCGCGCGGCCAGATCATGGCGGATGGCCAGCATCTGCGCGTCTGGCAATTCCACGACGCTGAGTGCGGTTGCCCAGGCATCGGCTTCCATGCAGCGCCGGTGGATCACGCTGACGGCGGTGGTAGCATGAATGGCAGGGCGTCCGCTGCGCGGATCGAGCGTATGGGCACCGCGCAGGTAATCGCCAGATGTGGCAACGGAAAGCTGATGCAGCGCCACGCGCAACGGAGGCAATTCCAGCCCCGGCGGGCTTTCTAGATCGACCCACCACGGATCGCCATCGGGGCGCATCCCGCGTCCGGCGCATTCGCCGCCGATGTTCACAAGCGCGTGGCCAAGGCCAAGATCGCCCAACAGGTCTGCCACGGCATCTGCGGCATAGCCCTTGGCAATGCCCGAAAGATCGAGCCACACGCCGCCGAGCTGGTGGAGCATGGCAGTTTCCGATGCGAAGGCCAGCTTGTGCCACCCGGACAGGCGCAGCGCTTCGTTAATGGCGCTGTCGTTAGGCGCGTCCTGTACAGGTTTCGGGCCAAGGCCCCACAGATCAGTCAACCGGCCTTGTGCAGGATCGAATGCGCCATCGCTATGGCGGGCAATGTCGAGCGCGCAGGCCATGACCGTGGCGAAATCGGTTGGGAGCGCGGCTGCGCTGCCTGCAGGTGCGCGGTTGTATCGGGAAAGATCGGAATCCGCTTCCCAATGACTCATTTCGCGCACGATACCGTCGAGCCGCACCTGTATTCGGGCTTGCAGGTCGTCGGCAGCAAGATTGGCCTTGGCGGGCAGGGCGGCCTGCACCTGCCATGTGGTGCCCATTGTCTCGCCAGCAAACGCGCAAAGCGGCGCTGCGGGATCGAATCCCCGCAGCGCCGCAGCATCGATATCGGCTGGCACCGCAATGCGCGGTGCCGGGGCCATATCTATCACGGAGCGAGCACTTCCAGCGTGGCGGTGTAGCTCATGCGGCGTTTGGCAGCCTTGGCGTTGGATGGCTTTTCATCCGTTACGCTGGCGTTGAGCCAGTAGAAGCCTGCGCCCGCCCAGTTCACGGTCACGAGGCCTTGTGCATCGGTTTTGAGCTTCTGCGTCTGGTCGCTTTCGCGATAGCGGCGGCCACCGGGGATCACTTCGACTTCAAGCCCTGCAGCGGGCTTGCCATCGACGAGGAAGCGGAACTGGCCCGGTTCGTTCGAGACGAGATCGGTGGGCAGGGTGACGGGCACGAATTCAAGGCCCTTGCCGGTGGGCTTCAGCAGGGTGTCGTTCGGCTCACCGGCGCTGATGAAAAATTCGTTGCGCCCGACCGTTTCGGTGAGGTTGAGGTCGGTTGCGCCAGCGGGAATTTCATCGACGGTGGCGACGATGTGGCTGGGGTCGATCTGGGGGCGTCCACCCGGAGCGCCACCGGGGCCACCAGCGCCGGGACCACCAGCACCGGGAGCGCCAGCAGGCGCGCCGGGAGGCGGTATCATGGCCTGACCGGCAGGGGCACCGCCGGGAACTGAGCCTGCGGGCGCTCCCGGTGCCGGGGCCGGACCGCGGCGACGACCGACCATCCACGGTTCGCCATTCACCTTGAACGTGCCGCCGATGCCGTTGCTTTCCATGCCGATGCGCCACGTGCCGGGCTTGTCGATCTTCACGTCGAACGTGGAACGATAGCGTCCGCGCGATGCGTTCTCGACCTTGCCCATCGAGCCATCGGGTGCCCAGACCTTGACGTTTTCAGCCGGAAGCGGCTGATGGTTGGGTTCGAACGGTGCGGTGGATGCGCCCATGTCCACAGTCACGCTCTGCACGGTGTCAGACAGGACGGTGGTGGAGGGCAGGAGCCAGGCGTTGTGCGCTGCGGCTGGGGCAGCAATGCCGGCGACGGCGGCAAGCAGAAGGGACTTGCGGATCATGTCTTTGCCTTTCGGATGAAAATCAGCGGGCGGAAATGACGATGGCGCCCAGTTCGGACTTGCCACTGGCCTTGCCGTTGGCGGCTGGGATGCTGAGCGGAACCGAAACCAGTTCGCGTCCGCCATCTTCGCGCGCCGCCTCTACGTGCAGCGTATAGGCGCCGGGCTTGATGTTCGCGGGGATGGGGATGCGGTGTGATCCGGGCGCACGGGTTGCGCCGCTGACGCCGTTGGCAGGCAGCTTCAGGCTGCGACCGCCCTTGCGCCACCACGTGCGCAGGTCTGCCAGCCATTTGGTGCCGGGTTCATTGCCCACCTTGTCGACATCGTACCATACCGCCAGCGTCCGCGCCGCGCCGCCGCCGACAGGTTCGATCCACGCGGCAAGGTAGGGCACGTGGTATTCCGAAACGGCGATGCGCGGGATCGTGACGGTGATCGTTCCGGCTGAAGCAGCGGTCGGGGCGGCGATCACGCCCGCGGCAAGGATCAGGCTTTTCTTCATAGGGCTTTGTCCAATCTTACGAATTCATGCGTGCATGAAGAACAGGATGATGATCAGCGGAATCGCCGTGCCAAGGCCCACAAGCGGCCATGTGGTGGGGCGGTTCTTTGCGTGGAGTTGCAGCAGGAGCAGGCCGGTGAACGTGAACACCACACAGGCGACCGCCAGCACATCGATGAACCAGAACCATGCCGCGCCGGTGTTGCGGCCCTTGTGCAGGTCGTTGAAAAACGAGATCCAGCCGCGATTGGTCTTTTCCGCCTCTACGTTGCCGGTGGCGCGATCAATGCTGACCCAGGCATCACGGCCCGGCCCGGGCACGGCGACATAGACTTCCGCGTCCGACCATTCTGCCGCAACGCCATGCGCCTTTACCCCGACAAGGCGCTGCACGTCGTCAGCGACGGGGGCCGGGAGCGGCTTGGCATCGGTGGCGGCGGCAGTGGCAGGGCCTGCTTCAAGCGCTTTTAGAGAAGGGGAAGCCAGTTGTGCCTGCGCGGTTTCCACCTTCGGTTCGCCGCCGATGGTGGCGGCATGGTTCAGCGTGAGGCCGGTGACCGAAAACACGAACATCGCGGTGAGCGAGACGGCAGCACTGATCCAGTGCCACGCGTGAAGCTGCTTGAGCCAGAACTGGCGCGATGACTTTGCCTTGCGGCGCGCTGCCTTTGCAGCAGGAGTCAGCGCCGGAGTGGCGCGATCGCGCGGCGCTGCGGCACGCGGCGTTTCATCCGCGCGGCTTTCCGCATCCGTTCGCTCCATCACGTCCAAGTCGTGGCCTCCCGGCGTAGTATGTGCCCCAATCGATGCGCGGCGTATCCCCTTAATGCGAACGATGCGCAAGAGCGAAATATGCATTAAATTGTCGCGATGCGCGAAAGTCCCAGAAAATATGGGTTTTCGCTCATCCCTGTCAGCCATGACCGATCTTGAACATAAAATATGAATGAAGTTTCCCGCCTTTCGTTGACAATGCGAGTGACTCGCAATAGCGGCGCTTTCACAGATCGAAACAATCCATTCACGATCGGGGGAATACATGACCAAATCGAGATCAGTGCCGTCATTCCTGGCGCTTAGCTGCGTAGGGGCGATGACCTTTACGGGGCCGGCGCAGGCGCAGGAGGCGAGCGAGGGGCAGCGCCTTGGCGGCGTGACCGTGACCGATACCGCGATCGAGGAGCAGCAGATCAAGGTCGATCGTGCAGCTTCGCCCAAGTACACCGCGCCGCTGCTCGATACGCCGCAGACGATCACGGTGATCTCGTCCAAGTCTATGCAGCAACAAAACCTGCTGACGCTGCGCGACGTGCTTCAGACAGTGCCGGGCATCACGTTTGGCGCGGGCGAGGGCGGCTTCGGCTATGGTGATCGCATCATCCTGCGCGGTCAGGATGCCAAGAACGATGTGACCATCGATGGTGTGCGCAGCGGCGCTTTCCAGAACCGCAATGAAACCTACAACATCGAACAGATCGAAGTGTCGAACGGCGCCAATTCGGTGTTCAATGGCGGCGGTTCGGTAGCGGGCAATATCAACCTCGTTACCAAGAAGCCGCTTGCCAATGACCAGAGCGTGATCAGCGCTGCCGTGGGCACCGATAACTATTATCGCGCCACGGTGGACATCAACCGTCGCGTGTCAGACCTTATCGCAGTGCGCCTGAACGCGGTCTATCATGAGAATGACGTGCCTGGCCGCGATGTGGAATTCTACAAGCGCTGGGGCGTGGCGCCTTCGATCACGATTGGCGTGGACAGCCCGACCAACCTGACGCTGCAGTATGAACACCTCGACGACAAGGCCATGCCGCAATACGGCTTGCGCTATTACGCAAACCTTGGCGGCTTTCTGTCGGACTTCGATCGCAGCGGTTACTACGGCTTCGCCAATCTCGATAAGCAAAACTCGAAAACCAACGCGGTTCAGGCGATCTTTTCGCATGAGTTGGGCGAGGGCGTTAGCATCCGTAACCTGACGCGGTATGAACATATTGCTCAGGACACGGTGACCAGCCAGCCCACTGGCACATTCTGCCTTGCCTCCACAGGGCTGCAGCCCGGTACTTTTGCAGTGCCTTCGGTCGAAGCTGCCTGCCCGGCAACAGTTCCCGCAGGCTATTACCTGCCCACAGGCGGGCGTGGCGTGCAGCGCTTCATCAACAACAGCACGTTCTACGATCAGCTTGATCTCACGGCGAAGTTCTCGACCGGCGGCATCGAGCACTCGCTGGTCATCGGTGGATCGGCGCTGTGGGAGGATTTTGACCAGACGCAGGGCAACCTGCCGCGCAATGCAGATGGCACGACGCCAACCTTCGCGCTGGTCAACATCGCGAACCCCGGCGAAGTGGTGCAGGGCCCTGCCGGTTTCACCTATGGCAGCAATGTCTACACCGGCCCGGTCAACTTCATCCAGAGCGGTGTGAACAGGGGGAAACGCCGCGCGATTTCGGCCTATGCGTTCGATACGATGAAGTTCGGCGAGATGTTCGAGCTGAACGGCGGCGTGCGATATGAAAACGTGCGTGGTTCGAACCGCACGGTTTCCTACACCACGACCGGCGCTACCCTTGGCCAGATCAGCGGCACGACGGGGCCGTTCGAGAGCGAGAACAATCTGTTCTCCTATCGCATCGGTGCCGTGTTCAAGCCGACGCCGAACACCAGCCTTTATGTGGCGACCGGCACGTCGAAGAACCCGTCGCAAACCGCAGTGGATGGTTCGTGCGCCGTTGCCACCTGCAACCTCGCGCCTGAAACCACCAAGAATTATGAAGTGGGCGCAAAGGCCGATCTCTTTGACAAGAAGCTGCTGGTAACGCTGGCGTGGTTCCGCAACGAACGTGACAGCATTCGCGTGCCGTCGGGCGATCCGACGGTTGTCGAACAGCGGCTGGACGGTAATCAGCGCGTGCAGGGCATTTCGTTCGGTGCATCAGGCAATATCACCGAAAACTGGACGATTTCCGCCAACTACATGTATCTGGATGCCAAGATCCAGCAGGGCGTATCGGACTTCTGCCTTGCCAATCCAGGCACGGCCTGCGGCACATCCGCGGCATTTCCAGACCCAACTGGCGGCACGCAACTGACCAATACGCCCGAACATTCGGGCAGCCTGTTCACCACCTACCGCTTCGGCTTCGGGTTGGAACTGGGCTACGGCGTGACCTATCAGGGCAAATTCCTGCTGAACTCGCCCACGCTGGCGCTGCTGACTGCGGGAACATATGTGCCCTATTACGTCCCCAGCTACACCATCCATCGTTTCATGGCGTCATACCCCATCACCGACCGCCTGATGGCGCAGGTGAACGTGCAGAACTTCACCAACGAGAAGTACGTCACCACGGTGCGGAATGCCTTGGGCGGTAGCTGGGCGCAGCCCGCGCCGACGCGCTCTGCGGTGTTCAGCCTGAACTACAGCTTCTGATCGGAAGCACCACGGTTTCAGGCCGCCTTGCTCCGGCGGGGCGGCCTGAAGCATTTTTGATCTCGATCATTTCAAATAATGCGAATCTGTTGCAAAAGATTTCTTGCATTTGATAGCGATTCGCAGTTGGAGTGCGGCATGTTCCTTGAACGAGACAACTTCGTGATTGCGGACGAGCAGAGCGAGTTCGCCGCATATCCTCCTCGCAGTTCGCCTGCGCCAGTTGCTTTGGCCGAAGCCGCCTATGCCCCATCCGGCGGGCGTTACGGCGAAGGGCGCAAGAGCAACTTGTCCGGCGTGGCCTTGGCCGTCGCGGTTCATCTGGCAATTGTGCCGGTGTTGCTGGGGCTGGGATACCAAGCCGTGGCGAAGCACGAGGACCGTTTCGTTGCGGTGAACCTGACGCCGCCACCGCCGCCGCCGCCAGCATCCACACCGGACAAGCCGCAGCAGCAGAAACTCGAAACGCGGATCACGCCGCCGCCGGTGCCACTGATCGTTCCGGTCTCGCAGCCCATGCAGGTTGCGGTTGCCGATCCCATGCCTGTGTCGCAACCGGTGGCTGTATCCGCGCCGCCAGCGCCGCCCGCACCCCCGGCACCGCCAGCGCTTCCATCAACGGTCAGTTCGGACTCGCTTGGAACGCGGATGGTTTCGGGCGCACCGCCGCGCTATCCGGTCGAAAGCCGCCGCAAGAAAGAACAAGGCACGGTCGAACTCCTGCTTGTTCTGGGCATTGATGGCGCGGTCGAGGCGATTTCAGTCGTCAGGAGCAGCGGCTTTGCCCGGCTGGATGACGCCGCGCTTTCCGCCGTTCGCCGCTGGCGCTGGCAGCCCACGTCTCGCAATGGTGCGCCGGTGAAGGTCAAAGGCGTGGTGGAAATTCCCTTCGTTCTGCAATCGGCCTGACGAAAACCAATGCTGCTGCCCATTCCCGCCCTGTTGCGGCCTGAAGCGGTTGCCGCCCTTCGCGCGCTGATCGATGCCGCCGATTGGGAAGATGGCAATGTTACCAGTGGCCATCAGGCGCGGCTGGTGAAACACAACCTGCAATTGCCCGAAGACAGTGAAGCCGCGCGGGAGGCAGGAAAGATCGTTCTGGCAGCGCTTTCGGCCAATCCGCTGTTCATCGCTGCCGCGCTGCCGCTGCGTATCTATCCGCCGATGTTCAACAGTTATGCGGGTGGGCAGACCTATGGCCTTCACGTTGACAATGCGATGCGTCTGCGGGCGGGCACGGATTGGCGCGTCCGCTGCGATCTGTCGATGACCGTCTTCCTTGAAGACCCGGCGGACTATGATGGCGGCGAACTGACCATAGAAACGCGCTTTGGTGCGCAAGCGGTGAAGCTGGCGGCGGGGGATGCCGTGCTTTATCCTTCGTCGTCATTGCACATGGTGCAGCCGGTAACGCGCGGACGGCGGGTGGCGAGCTTTTTCTGGATACAGTCGATGGTGCGCGATGATTCCGCGCGCGATACGCTGTTCGAACTGGATCAATCGATCCAGACCCTTGCGGCGCAGGTGGGGCAGGGCGATCCGGCGATTGTTCGCCTGACCGGTGTCTACCACAATCTCCTGCGCCAGTGGGCCGAGGCCTGAATTTCAGCGCTTCTTGGCGGCAATAGCCTCAATCTCGATCAGGAACTGCGGGGCGGCGAGCGCTGCGACCTGAAAGGTTGAACGCGCGACGGTGCCGGGGTTTTCAGGCGTCTTGAAAAACAGTTTGAAGCCTTCGTTCGCGCCGGCAAAATCCATCTTGCCGAGCTGGGGATCAGCCGCAACGAACAGTGTCAGCTTGATGACGTCGGCCATCGTGTAACCGCGCGCTTCAAGGATCGTCCTGATCCTGTTCAGCACGCTGATCGTTTGGGTTTTCGTATCGCCATAGTCGGCGATCGTGGAGCCGGGCTTTGCGGGATCGAGTGGGGCTGCAAGCTGGCCAGACAGGAAGATCATGTCGGTCCCGGCTTTTACGTCTGCGGCTTCAAGGATCAGCGCGTTGGGGTTTGACTGGATCTTGGTCACTTGCGCATTGGCGGTGGCTGGTAGCGCGGCGGTGAAAAGGCAGGCCGCCAGCGAGGCGAGCCACGCCGCAGTGCGTGTATGGTTGTGGGTAAAATGCGGGCTGGGAGACATGCAACACTCCTGATGGACACCAGCTTACTGCCCCGGCGAAGCGCACGGTGCAGCAAAATCTGCCAGCACAGTAGGAGCGCGTTGTCTTGCGCTCGAATCCTTTGTTGGCGGATGCAGGTGTTGGCAGATGCAGGCGGTTCAGCTGAGGTGGTGCGCCAGCAGTTGCAGGATTGCGGAGTAATAGTCCTGATCGAGCGTTTCGGGCTGTGCGCCGCCCAGCGTGCGGGCCACCACGGCTTTCCCACCTGCAGACAGGCCGTAGGGTGCTGTTTCGCCCGTCTGCACGTCAATCCACGCCGGGATTTGCGCGCCGCTGGTGGACAGGCTGCGCCACCATGCGGCTACGGTATCGGCCACGGCCATTCGGCGGCCTGCACTTGCATAGAGCGGCACGCGGATCGCATCAAAGCCGAAGCGGGGAGGCTTGTCACTGGCGGGTGATAGCTTGCCGTCGGGGGCGATTTCGAACCAATCGACCGGGAGTGACAGGTTGCCGAACCGCGCGGCGGTGAGCAGCTTTATGCCATCGTCCGTAACCGGCGCCCAAACCGCCTCGCCATCAAGGGCGGCAAAGGCATCGAGCGCGGACCAGATGTAGTAAGAGGGATTTACGACGGTGCGATGCGCGTCGGCAAAGCCTTGAAGCCCCGGCAGCAGTACCAGATGGCCAGAGCGCTCAATCACAAGGCGGCTGCGGATCGCGCTGCGGATTTCGGCCGATTGGCGGCCGTAATCAGGCAGCTTCCAGGCCTGCGCGGCGCGGGCCAATGCCCAGGCGATCAGGATATCGCCATCGGTTGCGTTATTACGATCCGCCACGGCCACGGCATCGCGCGGATCATACTTCCATGCGTGGAGCGCCATGTCATCGCGGCGTAGTGTTTCGGCGGTCCATCGGGCAAGCGAATCAAAGGTTTCGCGGTCGTTGTTGAGGCTTGCCAGCAACATTCCATAGCCCTGGCCCTCGCTGTGGCTGATGTTGCCGTTTCCGTTGTCGATCACGCGTCCGGCAGGTGTGATGAAGCGTTCGCGGAAGGCGGGCCAGAAGCCTTGCCGCACTTTGGCGTTGCCGCTTGGCACTTTGGCGCAGGCGGCGGTCAGCACGGCGATGCCGCCGAGAATGACATCGCGGCGATCGAAACGCAGGGGATCAAACTCCATGACGCAGTTCGATTGTCCGTTCATGCCAGATGGCGGAAGTCTGAACGCCGGGGGCGCTGCCCAGTGCGCGGAAGCACGCATCGAAGGTGCCACGCAGGAGTTCGAGGAGGAAAGGGCGGGCGGCGGGAGAGAGAACCTCAGGGCGCAAAAGGCCCGGATCATGTTCCACCACCAGCGCCGTTTCATCGGCGTGCAAACGGCACTCGCCAAGGTCCAGATCGCTCCAGAGGCGGTTCAGGTGCATCTCAAGGTCGTTCAGACCGGCAACCTGATCAAGGCGCACACGCGCGGCAAGACGCTGCCCCAAAGCAAAGCCGAACCCCGCGATCTGCTGGGGCGAGGCGGCATCGGCCAGTTCGGCAACGACATCGGACAGGATCAGCGGAACGCCGGGCGAGCGGGTGCTGCCAAAGGCTTCGCGCAGGGGCATCTGGATCACCGGGTTCCTCCAATCGCCTGCCGAATTCCTATCAGCGAGCGGAATTCCTCGTATTGTCCGAAGCTTGTGAACGAAATGTTGCCACCGACCTGTGTATTGGGAGAAACCTTGTAATAAACTTCGCCGCCCGCCGAAATGGCGAAGCCGGTGCGGCTCAGGCTATCATAGCGGGCGCGCACATCGGTGTTGAGATCTTTCAGAGCATCGAGATTGCCCTGAAGCGCCGGATCGGTGGGATAGAGCGCGGTTTCATCCTGGCTGAAGCTCTGGAAGCCGGGGGTAAGGTTCGCCTTGATATCCAGCGTTTCGCTTTCCAGCGTGTAGTTGATCGGGAAACCGATCGACAGGAAGCTCTGCGGGCTGAAATAGCCGCCGTGGCCATACGTGAAGTAGTTCTGGTTGTTGTCGTAGGTCTGGTAGTTGGCGTTGATGCCGCCGGTCAGTTGTGAACGCTGGCCCTTGATCAGGCGCAGATATCCACCAACGTTGGCTTCGATCCCGCGATTGTTGCGCACGTTGGTGCCGCGATACTGGTTATAGGCGACTTCGCCGTAAACGCCGTTGCCGTTGCGGTCATAGGAGAACCCGGCACCGCCGCCGGTGCGCATGACCTGACCCCAGCGTTCGCCGGTCACCGGATCGCGCGTGCCTGCATAGGAGACGATGGAATCTGTGACGGGTTTGCGCTCGGCCCATGCCTTTGCCTGCACGCCGGGCGAGAGTTCGGGCGTGATCGCGGCGCGGAAGGTGGCTTTGGTTTCGCCCATGCCGATGGGCGTGGTGCCGCCTTCGATCTGCACGGTGCGATCGGCATAGCCTACGGTGAATGCCACGCCGGATGCCTGTTGCGTCTGCGCCTGCGTAAGCACGGCGCGCTCTTCATCGACGATGGCTTGGGCTTCGATGGTGGCGTTCTGACCGAAGCGGGCGAGGCCTGAGCCGGTGGGGCGGCCGGAATCGATCACGACCGCCTCGGCGCGGGCCTTTACGCGGCCACCGGCAAGGCCAGTCGAAAATTCGGCAGTACCCTTGATTTCGCTGAGCGCGCTGAGGCCAGCTTCACCCTTGCGGCTGCGGTAACCGGTCTGGAGATCGGCGCGAGGGCGCGAATCTTCGCTGAGGGTTTCGATATCGGACGCGATAGAAGCGAGGACTGGATCGACCGGGCCGGTGGGCGCGGCGGACCCGAAGCTGCTGTCTGCCGTGGACATCGTTGGTGCCGGTACGCCAAACGATCCGGCAGGAGCGCCGCCCCATCCGGCGGGCGCCTGCGCCACCATCGATGGCATCGTGGCGCTAGGTGCAGCGGAGGCATAGGCTTGGGGCGCATAGCCGGTGCTGGCGTATGTGTTGCCCACGGGCTGCGACGGAAGGCGCGTGCCATTGCCCAGCGCAAAGGGATTTACTGCGGCAGGTGCCGGGGCAGCAAAGGCTTGCGCGCGGAAGGGGTTGCCGTCTGCCGCGCCAGTCGTGGCGGCAAAGGGGTTTGCGCCCGGCGCGATGGCCGTGGTGCCACCGTTCTGGCGGGCGTAGAGTTCGCGCGCTTCCTTGAGCAGGCGCACGGCGGCGCCCTTGTCCCCCCGATCCTGCGCCACGCGGGCCAGTGTAATGTGGACCTGATAGTCATCCGGGTAGGCTGAAAGAGCGCGGTCGGCGGCCTGTTTTGACAGATCGCGGTCACCCGCTCCCTGAGCCGTTTGCGCAAGGCCGAGCAGGGCATCGCGGTTGCGGGCATCGCGGGCAAGCACGAGTTGATAGGACTGTGCGGCGCGGGCAGCCATGCCGCCGCTTTGGTAAAGGCGGGCGAGCGCGGCAAGGATTTCGGTGTTGTCGGGTGCGGCGTTCCATGCGCCTTGCAGCAGATCGAACGCAGGTGCGAACTGGCCGACAAGGCGCATCCGGTCTGCCTGCGACACTGCAAGCCCTGCCGACATCCGCGCCACCGCGCGTTGCGCATCGGGCGAAGAACCACCGAGCGCCGAAGCCTTTTGCAAGGCGGCCCGCGCAAGATCATCGCGCCCGGTGCTGGCCAAGACGCGCACCAGCGCATCGTAACCGCCTAGGTCGGTGATCTCACCATCCAGCGCCGACTGGGCGAGGCTGGCGGCGCTGGCTTCATCACCCAGATCATAGAGCGCGCCAGCCACTTCGGCGCGGCGCGCGGCCGGCAGCGAAGGCACGCTGGCTATCTGGCGCAAGGCCGAGATCGCACCGGCCTTCTGTCCGGTTTCGGCAAGTGCCTTGGCGCGGGCGATGGCGGCTTCGATCTTGATCGAGATTGCAAAGTTGCGCATCGCCGGGCTGCGGCGGCTTTCGGGCACACGCTCTACCAAGGCCGAGGCGGCGAGCAGGTTGCCGAGATCCTTGTTGATCAGGGCAGCGGCATAGAGCGCATCGGGATCGGTCGACTGGGCGAGCGAGCCGACCAGCGATTCCGCTTCTGCACGGCGACCGCGCCCGATCATGAAGCGGGCAAATTCGTAGCGAATCCAAGGATCGTTGCGATCTGCAAGGAGGCCGCCCTGAAATTCCTGCTCGGCGGCGTAGTCATCACCCCGCGCCATCGCGGCCAGGGCGCGGCCTCTGGCGGCGCGGCTGGCAAGGCGGGCCTCGTCGGCACCGCCGCCTGCGCTGGCCTGACGATAGAGATCGGCGGAATCGGCAAAGCGGCCCTGCTTTTCATAGATCTGCGCCAGCAGTTCCAGCGCGGGCTGCGGCTCGGCATATCCGAGGCGCACGGTATCTTCGGCGATTGCCTGCGCCTTGTCCACGAAGCCTCGGTCGAGCGCTTCGCGAGCGTCTTCGATGCCGCCGAAGAAGCGCGCTGAGGACAGGGCCTCGGCCCAGCGTCCGGCACCGGGCAGGCGGGACGCGCGTTCGAGCAGGTCGCGGGCTTCGGCAAAGCGGTTCTGCCGCAGGCGCACAATGCCAAGGCCGCCCAAAGCATCACCATCGTTGCGATTGGCGACCAGCGCGCGTTCGAAACGGGAAGCTGCGCCGGAAAGGTCACCGGAATCAAGCGCGGAGAAACCCGCCACGCGCGCAGTTCCGGCAGTGTTTGCAACCGAGCGGGTAGGAGTGGGCGTCGGCTTACGCGATGTTGGTGCAGCTTTGGCAACTGGCGCGGCCCGGGCAGGTGCGGGAGCCGGTTTTGCCGCTGGAGCGGGAGCCGGTTTGGGGCGCACAGGCGCTGCTTCTGCCGCTGAAGGATCAAGCGCGCGGGCGCGGCGCAGGGCCTGGTCCGCAAGATCGTTACGTCCCTTGGACCGCCAATAGGCGGCCTGATCGAGCAGAGCTTTGACAGCAGGCGTTTCAGCCAGCGCGACTGTGGGCATCGTTACGCCCGCCAGCAGGGCCGCGATAAGTGCGAGCCGCACGGAACTTTGCATCCGGCGCATCTCAGGCACCCTTTTCATCGTTGGCAGCAAGTCGGGCCTTGGCCTGACGGCTGAAGAACAGATAGACCGGGCCGGTGAGGGCCAGCGCCAGCAGAAGGGTCGAAAGGGCCATCAGCAGCGGACGTTTGCTGAACCAGTAGGCCACTTTCATCCACACCGGCAGCGAACCGACCCAGTAGGTTGGCCCGATGGCATAGCTGGCCATGCCATCGCCCGATGTGACCGACAGATCGCCCTGAATCTGGGCGTTGATTTTCGCATCGGCCATGCCATCGACCAGTTGCGGCAACTGGCGCACATCATCCGCCAGCAGGGCAACAACGGTGCGATCAGTGGCGTAAGGCGAACGGAAGCTGGCGATGCCGGTAAAGCCGCGCGCGCTTTGCACGATGGCGGCAACCTCTTCAGGATCGGCCTGATCGCGATTGCTGAACAGCGCGCCGACATATTGCAAGGGCGAACCCTGGCTGACTTTCAACCCGCCGCCTTCAAAATGGACGGGCGCGTTCGCAAAGAACTGTTCGGCCCCGGCAAGTGTGGCGCTGCCGATGACAAGGATGTCCTGATCGGCAAGCCGTTCTGGCTGGATACGGTCGGCAACGGTAACACCGGTGGCGGCAGCGCCGGTGGCATCGCCAAACCGCCCCATCAGGCCAAGGAAAGCCTCGACTGACGCGGCTGAGGGGTTGCCCGCCATGATGACCGTGGTTTCGGCCAGATCGGGACGCACCGTGAATGGATAGCCTGCGCTTGCAAAGGGGGCGAGATCGGGCATTTCGATGCCGTGATAGGCATCGGTCAGATCTATGGTCGATTCAGGCAGGACCGAGACGCGCACGTTATCGGGCAGCATTCCGGTGCACTTCTGCTTGTTGGCCACGATCAGGTTGTAATCGAAAACAACCTCGTTCTGGCCGAACAGGGCATAGCGCGGCAGGACGACGCTCTGGTGCCCATCGTGGCTGTTTGCGCCTTTGGATCCGAACAGGCCGGTCCACCAGCTTCCCGTCAGGGGCAGCGTTTTGAGGTATTGGCCGTTCATCGAAACATCGAGGCGCGAGGCATCGCGATCGAGCCAGTTGGCGATGGGATAGCGATAGCGCAGATCGATCTCGCCCCCCTGACGCGGCCAGAAGAACAGGTCCGGCGCGACGCGGAAACGGGCTGTCAGCGGGCCGGGGGGAAGGCCAAGGCCTTGCAGCGCATAGGGTTCGGTCAGCTCGCCAAGGCGGATCGCGCGGTCGGTGGGCAGCCAGCGTGGCGCGCCATAGCGGGGCCAACTGGGGATGCGTGCGCCTTCGAAGCTCATGCGCGGGCCGCCGAACACGCCCTTGCCGGTGGCGATGGCACCCGCGGCAAGACGCAGTTCGGCATTGTCGCGGCCCATGATGACAAGCAGCGTGCCATTCCTGTCGCGCGGGTTGGCGATGACGGCAGCCGAGGGACCGTTCACCGCAAGGCCGAGTTCGGGCATCGCGCCGTTGCGATTGAGGAACACCACGGCGTTGCCGGTGGGGATCTGGCCGAATGAAGGCTTGAACGCGAAACCGCGATAGCTGGCAAGGCTGCCCAGCCACGATGCGATTGGGGCGGCGGCCTCAAGCTCTCCCGCGCGGGGTTGGCCAGCGAAAACGAACGGCACTTTCAGCGTGGAGTTGATGCCCTTTTCAAAGAATGGCGCTGGCAGACGTGCCAGATCAGGGCGCATTGGCAGATGCTGTTTCGTCAGATCGAGCCATGAGCGGGTGTTGCTGATGTTTGCCCAGAGCAGGCTGTTGAACGGATCTTCGCAATCGCGCGCATAATGGCCGATCAGGCGCAAGTTGAGCTGGTTGTCGCCCGGCAGGAACAGCGCCGGGTTGACCGGAACGGTGATGACCTGTCCGCCGGAGTTTTCGGATCGCAGCGGCACGATCTGCGCGACTTCGCCGTTGACGATCACGACAAGCTGGCTGCTGTCGCCTAGAAGTGCAGGGGACCATGCTGCCTGAAGCGTGATCGTTGCGGCGCTGACCACTTCATCCTGCCGGATGCCGAAGGGTATGCTGATTTCGCCGCGCGTGCCCTGAAGGCGGATCGCATTGCGGATGCGCAAGTCCTTGAAGGTAAGGCGTTCTGTATCGAGCGCCGTGGTGGCTGGTGCGGGTGCTGAGGGCGCGACGACGGGTGCGGCACGCACTGCGCCGGGCAGCATTGCATAACCGGCGGTTGCAAGAGCAAGCGCGATCGCGGCGGCTTTGGCCAGCGGTGCAGCTGTGAAGCCTGGAGTCTTTTCGGCGTCCTTTGTGGCCTTCGCCATTGCAGCCTGCTCTGCCTTTTGCACCCTGCGTTCGGCAAAGTTCAGGCGCAGCGCGCGCTTTACGGTCATGGCATCGATCACGATAATATCCTGAAGCGAGCGCAGTCCGGCCACGCGCTCGGGTGGGGCGGGGCGCTGCCAGGCGTCGGCTCTGCCCATGATGGCGCGCACAAGCTGGCGTGCGGCAATGTTTTCCAGCGGCCTGAACTTGACCGAAACGAAGCCATCGCGACGGCGCACCTGATCCACGCGGATGGCCAGATTTTCAGCGCCCGTAGACAGCACGACATGCGTCACCGCGATATCGAGCGGCGCAACGCCGGTGGGCAGTTCAATTGCAGCGCCGCCCATCGAGATATCGGTGGTCACGCCCTTGGCAACATGGCCTGACGCGAAGTGAACGGTTACAGGAAGGCGGGCTTGCAGGCGAATTTCCTGCCGCGACTGGCGGGTTTCACGCGCGACCGATACGGCCGCGAGCAGCAGGATCAGGCTGAAGCTTGCCCATGCAAGGTTCAGCGCGAGCGTATCAAGCTGGACGTTGAAATACTGCGGGAAGAACACGTACTTGGCGATGGCCAGCGCCATGCCGCCAACCAGCAGGCCAACCGTGATCAGGTGCGGCTTTACAATGGCCCAATCGAAATAGGTCTGGTCCAGCACGCCGCCCTTGTCAGTCACGTTGAACTTGCCCTTGCGGGGCTGGAACCATGTGATGACGGTGGGCGCAACCAGATGGAAGGCGAGGATCGTCTCATAAATCTCGCCCCAGAATGGACGCCGCCAGCCAACCTGCTGCCGTTCGGATGCAACCTGTGAACAGAACAGGTGGGGCAGGGCATAGGCAAAGATCAGCGAGGCAGAAGCCTGAATGATGTTCTGGCCAAAGATCAAATAGGCAAGCGGGCTGGTGAGGAACACGATGCGCGGCAGCGGAAACTGGAAGTGCAGCATGGCATTGAGATAGCAAAGCCGCTGCTGCCACTTCAGGCCCTTGCCGAGCAGCGGATTGTCGATGCGCATGATCTGCGTCATCCCGCGCGCCCAGCGGATGCGCTGACCGACGTGGACGACAAGGCGTTCGGTGGCAAGGCCAGCGGAAAGGCGGGCCGAGATATAGGCGGTGTTCCAGCCCATGCGCTGCAGTTTCAGCGCGGTGTGCGCGTCTTCCGTCACCGTTTCGCCCGCAAAACCATTGGTCTGCATCAGCGCTTCGCGGCGGATGACGGCGCACGATCCGCAGAAGAACGTGGCGTTCCACAGGTCGTTGCCGTCCTGAACGGGGTTGTAGAACAGGTCGCCTTCGCCCGGCATATCGCGCACGGGTGCCAGATTGCGCTGCACCGGATCGGGGGAATAGAAGAAGTGCGGCGTCTGCATCAGCGCCAGCTTGGCGTCCTTCTGGAACCAGCCAAGCGACAGTTGCAGGAACGAGCGCGTGGGCACATGGTCGCAATCGAAAATGGCGATAAGCTCGCCATCGGTCTTTTTCATTGCGGCGTTGAGATTGCCGGCCTTGGCGTGAAGGTTGTTGTCGCGGGTGATGTAGCCGCAGCCCGCTTCACGCGCGAAGGCGCGGAATTCGGGGCGGCGGCCATCATCGAGGATGAACACCCGGAAACGGTCAGCCGGGTAATCCATGTCCATCGCGGCGTAAACCGTGTTGCGGACGATCTCCAGGCTTTCATTGTAGGTCGGAATATAGACATCGACCGTTGGCCACGTGTTCGGATCGCCCTCGATCTCTACCGGCGGGCGTTCGAGCGGCCAACTCGTCTGCAGGAAGCCGAGCAGCAGCAGAACCCATGCGTATAGCTCTGCAAGATAGAGGCCGCTGCCGAACAGGAATTCGGGCAGGGTATTGAACTGCAGGGTCTGCGTGGTGCGCCAGAACATATAGCGGGTGGAGGTGAGGATCGCCAGAATCCCCAACGTCAGCGCCGCCTTGCGTGAACCGCGCCGCGAAAGGACCATCGTGCCAATGATCGTCCCACCCGCCATCAGCCATTGCTGATGCAGGTCAAGCGGAACACCGATCACGACGGCCGCCGCGAAAAGGATCGCGCCGATGGTCAACCACGGCAGTAGCTTGTTGTAGAGACGGATCATGCGGCGTCGCTTTGCGTGTCGTTCGATTCAGGCACAGCGCCGGGCAGGGGAGGGCCTGAGAGCAGAGCTATCCGTTTGGCGATGCCGGTGATGTCGGCAAGCGCCGCGCTGGCGGGCGAGTGGCGCGAAAGAGGCTGCATCATTGCGCCCGCTTCGGCCACGGCTTCATCTGCATGGATTGTGGTCAAGAGCCGCTCGCCCAGCAGTTCCCGCACGAAGCTGGCGGCGTGGCGGCCGAGCCTGCGCGTATCGTCACAGCGGTTGAGGACGAAGAATGTGGCAGGAGGCAGCGTCTCCAGCGCGCCGGGCAACCCGTATATGCATTCTGCCGTGGGTGCGAGCACGCATAGTTCGATATCGGCGAAGGGGCGCAACTGTTCGGCGGCGCCTGCTGCTGCGCCCGAAAGATCGGCGATGTGGATCACTTCGCCGGCAAAGCTGAAATCGCCGCTGGCCAGACCTTCGCCCAGATCCTTGCTGGCTGATTGCGCTGCCGCATCCAGCAGTCTGACCCCGTGAATTGGACCTGCCGCAGCGGCAGGCGCATCGAAGCCCGGCAATGGCTGATGCGGATCAAGGCCGAAGTGAAGCCCAAGCGTGCTGCTTTGCGACAGATCGAGGATCACCGCCGATTGGCCGCCGCTGGCAATGGTCATTGCCAGATTGGCCACGAGGCTGGTCACGCCGACGCCGCCGCGCAGGCCGGAAATCAGGACAAGCGCCATCAGATCGCCCCCTTCTTGGCTGCGGCAGAGATCTGCGCGAGCAGGCTGCGCACGTCACCGCCGGGCTTATTTGCGGTTGCGGCGTCGTCCCCGCCATATTTGCGTGAAAGAACCGAACCGATTGGCGCAACATCCGGCGATGATTCCGCAAGAGCAGGGGGCAGGCCATGAACTGCGCTTTCAAAGACGCGCGGATCGCGGATGACCGCTTCGAAGACAGGCCAGGTTTCCAGTTCGGAAAAGCGGTCGGCGAATTCCTTGTACCTGAATTGGCTCCGCCCCAGCCTGCCCAGCAAAGTCTTTACGTCGGACCGCATTTTACTGTCCCTGCTTGAGGGGCGCAGCGCATCTCCAATCGGTTCATTCTCGAAGGAAATGCAGCTATACCCTTAGTAGATTTACGTAATTCCTCGCAGACAATGGTAAACGCGGAGATAATTACGGAAAATTTATCGTTCAAAATCAGGGATGCCACGCTGGGTCTTTGTAGGAGATTTACGGCGCTTGCAGCCGCTCCGGTTTGCGAAGGCACGCTTGCAACCACCGTGCGCCAACCATCTTTGCCGATTTTTATGCCGAACGAAAAAATTCCCCGGTTAACCGGTTGACCGTGCGCCCCGGCGCGGTTAGGAGCGCGGCCTACCGACGATCCAGCCCAACGCGGCGACGGTCTGATGTGGCGGAGTAGCTCAGCTGGTTAGAGCAGCGGAATCATAATCCGCGTGTCGGGGGTTCGAGTCCCTCCTCCGCTACCAATCATTTCCCAATCAAATCTGATGGTTGGCGTTGAAGTGATTTCTTGCGCTGTGGTTGGTTTACACAGTGCCGTAAACCGTGTTGCCATTTATCACGCGGACAGGCGGTCTATCAGGCTGATGATCACGCGTTCTTCGTCGACATATCGCGCGTGCCTGTTTGGATATCAATACGATCCCTGCTTCCTTATCAGCGCGATGTCTTCGGCTGAAAGATCGCGGATCATCACATTGCGCAGGAAAACCTCTGCCGCTTCGAACTCAAGCGCGATCCGCCCGGTTTTCAGGGGCTGTTGGTTGCGGTCGATCATGTTGAACAGCGTATTGACGATGCGCCCGTTTACCAGATGGGCTGCCTGATCTTCGAAAGCGATCAGATCGATCGTGTTCCAGCCATCGATCCGTTCATAATCGCTGGCATGGCGGTGCCACTGGCGCGCAATTCCGCCTGCGTTGACCGGGTCGGCATAAGTCCTGGGCAGGCCGGGAAAGTAGGTGGGCCAGAGCGGCGTGCCGCCGAGAAGGGGGCCCTGGAGCGCCTTGGTGTTGACCATGATCGCATCGCCGATATCGCCTTCTTCGAACTGAAATTCGACGCAATCGGGGAACAGGCGATCCAGTTCTGGTCCCATGTGATAAAGAAGGCCTGAGTTGCGGCGTTGCCATACGCGCGGCGCAAACCGACGTTCGCCAAACCGGAAGTCCATGCGCAAGTGATAGTTGCCGTGGAGCGTTTTCGTGGCGAGGTGGCCAAAGCTGGCCTTGTCCGGTCCGGTAAAGCTGCTGCCCAACATGTGCAGCACGCCCTTTTCAATGCGGATCGCGCCGTGACGGTCAATGTTGCCTTCGCCGTCCTGATAGATCGTCCAGCCATCAAGATTGCGGCCATTGAAGAGCGCGCGCCAAGGCGATGACGGCGCTGAGGCGCGGGCGGGACGGGGGAGGTTGGCTGCAACGGTCAGGGCGGCGAGGCTTTGCAGCATGATGCGGCGGCTGGGCATCCGGTTCCCCGATCTATCTGTTTTTGCCTAAGGCCCCCGCTTTCGCGGGGGCGCAGAGGTTTTATGCGGCCAACGCCAGTTCCTTGGTGTCCTTGGTTGTAGGCACGAAGGGCAGGTAGGAAACGCGGTTGCGCACGGCGAAAGTGATCGTGTGGCTGCCGGCGGAAAGGCCGCCATTCAGCACGATGATCTGCGCCTTTTCGCCGAAATTCCAGCGATTGTCGTAGCAGGTTTCCATTTCGTCGAGCGTGTAGGTCTTGCCGCGAACCGAAAAGCGAACCGCTTCCCGTGGCTGCAATTCTCCATCAAGCGTGACCTGGATGTCCTCGATCATCGAGAGGCCAAGGCCGCGATAATAAGGCAGGCGACCAAGGAAGGAAAAACCCCCTTCGACAGACTGGAGGCTGCCTTCGACGATCATCTTGTTGTCCATCATGGCAATGCGCTCCTTATTCTGCGGCTTCGCGGGCGGCTTCAGCGTCGGCCGATGCGGTGGGCGAGGTTTTGATTGTTGGCACTTCGGTTTCGCCCAGCAGTTTGGCGAGCATCACCTGCTGGCGGCGAACCTGTTCAACCGAATCCGGCTCTTCGGCATCTTCGATCCAGCGGTTGCCTTCGTATTCCGAGCAGATGTAGCCTTCATAGCCACCCTGCTGCAGCACCTTGACGATTTCATCATAGGGGATCGAAGGTTCCACGCAGTCTTCGTTCATCTGGTAGAACTTGCCGTGGATGTTGTGGATGCGCGGCATGTAGTCGAGCATTCGCTTGGGTTCGAACGCGGCGTTGTGGCGCATGGTTTCCGCCATCGCGATGGCGGGGCCGGTGCCGCCCATCTGCTGCACATTCAGGATCACGTATTCCGACAGTACGCGGTCTTCGTAAGCCTTTTCCACGTAGTCGGCGATGGCCTTGGGCACGCCGATGCGCATGAACTTTTCTTTCCACACAGGCGGGAAGGAAAACAGGAACATGCCCATGTCGGGCAGGAAGCCCAGCGCATCCGAGCCGGACTTTTCAAAGGCTTCGGCGTGGCGGATGATCCACGGATGGTCAAAGTGCAGGGGGGCGTGAACCTCGATGAGGATCTTGATGCCCTTTTCTTCGGCGTAGGGCGCGGCGGCGACCAGCACTTCGGGCGCGATCGAGACGAGCGCGCGGATATACTTCATGCCGAGGCGTGTGCCGAAGTCGATGTCGTTCCTGACGCTGGCGACCTGCTCTTCAAAGGGCATTTCGCGGCCCTTGTAGCGCTTGTAATCGAGCATGAAATCGTGGCTGACAGGCGTGCAGTCGTACTGCTTGATCAGCCGGTGCCAGTTATCGACGTCATCCTGCGCAACGCCATATTCCGGCCAACCCCAGAAAGTCTGTTCGCCGATGATCTCAATGCCCTTGGCACCGAGTTTCGAGCTTACGCGAATGCAGTCTTCAAGGGTCATCTTACCTTGAAAGGTCTCGTTCTGATAGGAATAGAGGCTCACGCCCCGTTTGATCTTGCTGGACACAGGTCACCTCTTGGTGGGTTTTGGCGATAGCCGGACACGGGCTGATACGGGTCAGTGCCGAGTTTGCATGTCGGTGATTGCGCAGGGCTGCACAGCGCCCGCCCTTCGCTCTCTCCTGGGGTCTGATGCCCTCTATTGGAATATACATTCTACTAATTCACGTCTGCCGTCAAGGGGCATCAAACGGCGCTTGATCTGAATTTAGAATGATCATACTTATTTTGGTAATGGCGGTGATCGGTGTGATCGACACGCCAGAAATAAGCCGGGCGACCAAGCCGGGCAGAGGGAGATTTCGGATGACCGTAAAGACGTTGCAGGCGGCCGTGCTGTGCCTTGCTGCGGTTGCAGGCCTTGCTGCGCCAGCGCAGGCGAAAGACGATCTTGGCGCGTTGCAAGAGCAGGTGGCAGCGCTGAAAACCGAAGTGCAATCGACAAGAGATCGGGGTGCGGTGGAGAACCTGTTCTCCAAATACATGTACCTGCACAATGCCTTTCGCGACACGGACATCATCCCGCTATGGGCGAAGAAGGGCACGCCCGGCGTGCGCGCACAGTACAGCAACCTTGGCGTCTATACCGATTGGGACAAGATCATGTCCTACCATCAGGGCCGACCTGCTCCTGTCAGCAAGCTGGTGTTCCACTATGTCACGACGCCCGTGATCGAAGTGGCGGGCGATGGGCAGACGGCGAAAGGACTGTGGATCGTCAACGGCCTTGAATCCGGCCTTGTCGATGTTGAGCAGGCAAAGAACATGCCTTCGTGGATGTTCGAGAAGGATCTGGTGCAGGGCAAGAAGGTGTGGATGCACAACGTCTACATCAAATACGGCGTCGATTTCATCAAACAGGACGGCCAATGGAAGATCTGGCATTTCCACTGCTTTGAAGTTGCGCGTGCGCCTTATGGGATGGGCTGGATTCCGTTTGCAGCAGCGGCGCAGGACGATGCCTTCAACGTTGACCTGATGTATGTGGGCGATGACGGCAAGCCGGTATTCATGCCGAAGGCCGATGGCCCTGCTACGATCCTGTCCAACACGTATCGCACGGACACGTCCCAACGGCTGGAGGCGCGTCCGCCGGAGCCATACCGGACTTTCAGCGAAACCTTCGAATATTGAAAATTGTTTCGGGGAGCAGCCTTGGCGTTGCCAGGCTGCTCCGCCCCAAGCGCCGCATCTGCAATCGGAAATAAAATTCTGTGGCGCGATGAAAATAGAATTGCTATACCAAAATCACCATTCGGATTCGCGAACCGGCGAATGTCACCAAGAGGGAGGATGACAGGCATGAAATCTCTATCGATCAGGAATCTGCTGCTCACCGGCGCAGGGGCGGTTGCGCTTTCCAGCCCGGTCATGGCGCAGGAAGCTCCGCAATCGAACGCGGCTGAAGCCGTCGATGACAACGTGATCATCGTGACGGCACAGAACCGTGCACAGAATCTCAATGATGTTCCCATTGCAATCAACGTCGTTACGGCGGAGCAACTGGAGCAAGCTGGCTTCTCCAGCATGAACGACATCACCAAGATCGCTCCGGTGGTTCAGCTCAATCAGGATCAGGGAACGGTCAAGATTTCGGTGCGCGGCGTTGGCACGACTTCGAACGACGAAGCGCAGGACACGTCCGTCGTCGTCAATATCGACGGCGAGTACATCAATCGTCCCGATGTGATGAGCATTGCGTTGTTCGATATGGAGCGCGTCGAAGTGCTGCGCGGCCCGCAAGGCACGCTTTACGGCCGCAACTCGACCGGCGGGGCCATCAACTTCATCACGCGCCAGCCGGGCAATGAATTCGGCGTCAACGCATCCGTCAGCTATGGAAACTATAACGCGATACGCGCGGATGGCGGTGTTGACGTTCCGCTGGGTGATACGGCGGCAATTCGCGTCTCGGGCTTCTACGAAGATCGTGACGGTTATCTCAAGCACTCGGCGGGCGGCGGCTTCTTCGTGTTTCCGGCCTATGCGGCTGGCCGCTCTGACGATAACACCGCTTACGGTGGTCGCGTTGCTCTGCGGCTGAACCCCACCGATGCACTCACGGTCAATCTGTCTGCCGACTATGCCGACCGTCGGTTTTCGCCCGGTGTCTTTGCAGGCGGCAACCTGAATGCGGCAGGCAATGGTCCTACAGGCGGTGCTTGCAACAATGGTTTTGCCCGTGTCGCACCGCGTTATTCGCAAGTGCTGTGCATTCCTTCGCAGACCAATCTCCTCGCTTCGGTCAATCGCGGAGAGTTTGCCGCACCGAACTATGGTATCGGCAGGGTCGGTGCCAATTCTTGGGCCGTTCGTGGACGGATTGCCTATGAATTCAGCCCAGCGGCGACACTGACCTACACCGGGGGCTACCGCGAATATTCTGGAGACGAAGATAGCCGGGCAACGCTGCCGATAATCTATCAGTCATTCGGCTTTATGGACGAAACCCGGACGCAGAGCCACGAATTGCGCCTGAACGGCGACATCGGCGGCGTGATCTATCAAATCGGCGGGTTCTACTTCAAGGAGAAGGTGGAAAACGAAAGCGGGTTCATGCTGCCGAGCTTCATTTTCGGCGCACCGCCCTTTACCAATGGTGCACCCACACCCGGCACATTCCTCAGCTACTTCGGCCGCAAGGTGGATAGCGAAAGCAAGTCGGTGTTCGGGCAGGTCGAAGTGCCGTTCGGTGAACAGATCACCGCGATCGGTGGTCTGCGCTATACGGACAACAGCCGTGATGCGATCTATATCAACGCCAACCCGTTTGGTCCTTCACGTCCGTTCCTGTTCGCTACCGGACCAAGCCGGAAGAACCTCAACGGGATCAATGCAACCGTGTTGCCGCTTGGCAGCAACGATAGCAAGGTCACCTGGCTCGCCGGTTTGAACTACAAGCCCAGCAGCGATACGCTGATCTTCGTGAAGGCTTCGACCGGCTTCAAGGGTGGCGGCTTTGACTCGGTCGGCGCATACCGGCCCGAAACCAACACCGCGCTGGAAGCAGGCTGGAAGCAGACTTTCGGCGATCGCGGTCAGCACCAGTTCAACCTTGGTGCGTTCCATTACGACTACAAGGACTTGCAGGTTTCGGTGTTGCTCGACACTGCCGTTGGCGGGCAGACCTTTAACGCGGGTAAGGCCAAGATCTGGGGATTGGAAGCATCGGCGGACTTTCAGCTTGACGAGCGCACGAACTTCCATGCTTCGGCAAACTACCTGAACGCCGAGTACAAGGAACTGCTCGCCCAGTTCAACGTGTTCGATCTCTCCGGTGCTCTCAACGGCATTGGCGATCTCGACCCGACGACGGCGGGCATCCAGCAGCCGAACTTCGCGGGCAACCGTCCGCCGTTCTCGCCCGAATGGATCATCACGGCAGGCCTTGATCACACTTTCGCGCTGGGCGATCTCGGCGAGTTGACCGCGCGCGTTGATACGATCTTCAAGAGCAAGTACTTCACGGACTTCTACAATTACCGCGACGGTACGCAGAAAGCCCTGACGCAGACCGACGCCAGTCTTGAATACAGCCCCGAGGACAAGAAGTTCTCGATCACGGCTTTCATCAAGAACATCGAGGGCACCCGTCCGCTGACCTACGGCAGCTTCGTCTCCGCCGGCCCGGATGATATCTTCAACTGGCAGTTCGGCGCACCGCGCACCTATGGCGTGCGTCTCAGCGTCGATTTCTAAGTCGGATCAATTCGAAAACGGAAAAGGGGAGCGGGTTACCGCTCCCCTTTTTCTTTGGCGATTGTATCGTATACAAACACATATCGTCATTGCGAGAAGGCGAAGCCGACGAAGCAATCCAGAGTTGGCTTAAACCGCTCTGGATTGCTTCTCCTCGCTATGCGAGGCTCGCAATGACGATTGCAAAAAGTGCGTGTTTGCAAGCTACATAATCGCCTTTTTCTTTGCGCTCAAGCGATCAGTCGATACCCGAAGCCGCGCACATTCTCGACCAACGGGGGACCAAGCGCGTGCAATTTGCGGCGCAGGCGGCTGAGGTAGACTTCGACGATATTGGTCAGCGGATCGTCTTCTATCCCCCACACGGCTTTCAGGATTTCGCTGCGCGATATCACCGATCCCGGTGCTTCCATCAGCAGGCGCAGAACGCCCATCTCCTTGACGGTCAATTGAACCGGTGTGCCGCTGCGGGTAAGAGTCATCGTGCGCGGGTCGAAATGCAGATCGCCCACGGTTATCGTGCCATCGGGATGTCCGGCGCGCACAGTGGGGCGTTCGATCCGGCGCGTTACGGCATCCATTCTCGCCAGCAGTTCTTCGAACGCAAACGGCTTTGCCAGATAATCATCGGCACCGCTTTTCAGCCCGCGAATACGGTCTGGCACGTCATCGCGTGCCGTGACCATGATGATCGGCGTGGTCACGCCCGCCTCACGCAGCGTTTCGCAAACCTCGAAGCCATTCCGGTCGGGCAGGTTGATGTCCAGCAGAATGAAATCGAACGAAACACTGCACGCCAGTTCGATGCCGGTGTTGCCATCGGTCGCAAGCGTAACCGTGCTGCCTTCCTTCGAAAGACCGCGATGGAGCACGCCAGCCAGTTCGACTTCATCCTCGATGATCAGCAATTTCATGACACGGTTCCATGCGCCAGATCGGCGTCAGACATAAGGGGGAGGCGGATCGAAACGGTAGTCCCTTCGTGCAGGCGACTTGAAAGGCTGATTGTACCGCCCATCGTTTCCATGATCGACCGCGCAATCGAAAGACCAAGACCTTGCCCGTTGCGGAATGCTTGGCCACGGCCCAAGCCCGGATTATCGGCAATACTGCCTGCGCCCGCCTTTCGCCCGCCACGGCGGAAGCGCTGGAACAGGTGCGGGATATCTTCCGCAGCAATCCCGTTGCCCCGGTCAGTCACGGTAATCAGCGCTTCGCCTTCCTCTGCTGTGACCGTAACATCCACTTGCGGCGCGTCTGACGAATAACACACCGCATTGTCGACTACGATGCGGATTACCTGTTTCAATCGTGTCTCATCGCCTTCGACTGTCAAGGCTTCGGGCGGCTGCTTCAGTGTGATCCGTCCACCATCGGCTTCGATGACCCGGCGAAAATCCTCAACGCAGTTCTGCACCGCCGCTGCGGCGTCCATCGGTGCGATGCTGGTTTGCAGTAGCGGTTCTTCCGCTCTTGCGATCTGGAGCATGTCCTCGATGATCTCGCCCATCAGCGTTGATAGACGTACCACCCGGTCCAGCCCGACACGCAGTTCATCAGGTGGGGCCTCGCTATTGCGCAAGGTGATTTCCGCTTCGCTGCGCATGATCGAAAGCGGCGTGCGCAATTCATGGCTGGCATCGGCAAGAAACTGCTGGCGCAGCCGGTTGGCGCGTTCGAGCGAGCGATTGGTCGATGCCAGTTCATGCGTTCTGCGCGCAACGGCCCGTTCCAGTTCGTCGTTAGCCTGCTGCATCGATGCTGCCGACGTTTCGATTTTCTCAGCCATCGCGTTGAAACTGCTCGCGATAGCGCGAAATTCGCTGGTGCCCACCAACGGCGTGCGCTGGGCATAATCGCCCTCGGCAATGGCTTGGGTGCTGCGCCAGAGATTGGCCAGCGGGTGGATCATCTTGCGCTGCGCCCACAGTACGCCAAGCACGCCAAGCAATCCCACGAAAATTGAAGTGCCCAGCAGGGTCCAGATGACGCCTTCGAACACTTCGGTCGCCACGCGCTTGGTCGTCTTGACCTCGCGTTCTTCGACGCTGATGGCCTTTAAGGCGTAGTCTTCCCATTGAGTGTCTTTGCCATCGCCCAGCAACGCTCGTTCAAGATGGGTGCCGATCAACTGCAATTGTTCGCGCTGGTTCATTTCCTCCTTGATCGCAGCGGCGCGGCGTTCAGGCGGCAATGGCGTTTTGCTCAGCAACCGGATTTCGTTGTTGAGGTATCGGTCAGCATTTGAAACGTGCGCTCGCACACCGTCGATATAACTGTCGCGTTCTTCCAGAAACGTATCGGGATCGGTGAACCTTTCCTGCTGCAGCGTGTATCCCAGCACGGCCAGTCGTTGCAGGGCGCTCAGGGATTGGGTGGAGGCATCGCTCAGTTCAAAATGCGCGCTGACCATACGGATTGCGTGCGATGCAACCAGTGCAGGCCCCACAACAAGGGCAATGACAAACAGCAGTGCAAACCATAGCTTGATGCGAAGCGACGTCACGAAACAACGGCTCCCCACCGAATGCGCAGTTGTGCACATTCCCTCGCGGGAATGCACGCATTCGATTGTGATGCAGATTTTGCTCTGCCTCGCGCGTATCCAAACATCAAACCCGTTTCCCCCGAAACCCGCACAATGGCGCCCGCGGCGCGCATGGTTGCAGCGATATTGCGCTGCAGTTGCAAGTCTTGCCTTCGGCCATCTTGTCGGCCAAGTCGCTTACAAGCAACGAATAGTCCAATTAAGTTTCGATGAAAGCACGAAAAATTGGCTCTGTGCTTGCTTGGCGATCAAATTATCAGCTTTGCACAAGCCGAGCGTGACACCGCCGACAGCCTCTGCCAAGACCCTTTCCATGCGCACGACCCACGATGAAGTCAGTGTAAGGCTCTATCACCTTTCCGATGGCCCCGAAGGTGGGGCTGCGGAAACCCTGTTCTATGGGCCGCTATATCGCGCGCTGGATATGGCGGCGGCCCAGCCTGAAGAGGTGCAGGAAGGCTTGTTCATCGCCACGGATAACGATGTGGTTGCCTACCTTGATCTGATTGGAGATTAGACGGTTTCGCCTGCGGCACGGCCACTGGCCCATGCCCATTGGAAGTTGTAGCCGCCCAACCATCCGGTCACGTCAACCGCTTCACCAACGACATGAAGTCCTGGCACTTTGGCGGCCGCCATCGTCTTTTGTGACAAGGCCTTGGTCGAAATACCCCCGGCCATGACTTCTGCCTTGGCATATCCTTCGGTGCCGTTGGGGTGAAACTGCCATCGCGCAAGTTGCTCCTGCGCGCTACGCAGGGCGGCATCGCGGCAAACCCCCAGTTCACCATCAATACCGATGCGTCCCGCCAGTGTTTCGGCAAGTCTTTCCGGCAAACGCCGCGCCAGGATTGAACGCAAGCCTGCCTTGGGCCGTGCGCGCTTTTCCTCGATGAGCCAATCAGGCCGTTCGTCGGGCAGAAAATCCACTGCAATGGGCGTGCGGTGCTGCCAGTAGGACGAAATCTGCAACATCGCCGGGCCGGACAGCCCCTTGTGTGTGAACAGTGCGGCTTCGCGAAATGCCGCCTTGCCCCAGCGTGTCACAACGTCTGCAGATACGCCCGACAGCGATCGGAACAGCGCTTCATCCTCGCCCAGCGTGAATGGGACAAGGGCGGGGCGCGTTTGCACCACTGGCAGGCCAAAGCGCCGTGCTACGTCCATCGCAAATCCGGTGGCACCCATCTTGGGGATCGAAAGCCCTCCGGTTGCCAGTACCAGAGCAGGCGCGCTGTAGTCTCGCCCGTCAATCCCCACGCGGAATTGCCCGTCGGCATGGTCGAGTGCTGAAACGGGCTGGCCGAAAGCAAACTTCACGCCGCCAGTCCGACATTCGGCCATCAGCATGTCCACGATTTGTCGGGCAGACTGGTCGCAGAACAGTTGTCCCAAGGTCTTTTCGTGCCAGGCAATTCCGTGGCGGTTCACCATTTCGAGGAAGTCAGACGGCGTATACCGCGCCAGTGCAGACCGCGCGAAATGCGGATTTTCGGAGATGTACCGATCGGCGGCCGTGTGAATGTTGGTGAAATTGCAGCGCCCGCCGCCGGAAATCAGGATCTTCTTCCCCGGCTCGTCGGCATGGTTCACCAGCAGCACGCGCCGCCCCCGTTGCCCGGCGGTAAGCGCGGCCATCAGTCCCGCCGCGCCCGCGCCGATCACGATGGCGTCGAAAGTCCGGTCGCTCACTTCAGCACTTCAGCGGCCAGCGCTTCGGCCACCTTGATACCGTCCACCGCTGCGGAAAGGATGCCGCCAGCATAGCCTGCGCCTTCACCCGCAGGATAAAGCCCGCGCGTGTTGAGGCTCTGGCAGTCTTTCCCGCGCGTGAAGCGCACGGGCGAGGATGTGCGCGTTTCCACGCCGGTCATCACCACATCGGGATTGTCGTAGCCCGGCACCATGCGCCCGAACGCGGGCAGGGCCTCGCGGATGGATTCGATCACGAAATCTGGCAGGCACTTCTTGAGTTCGGTCAGGTGGACACCCGGCTGATAGCTGGGGATCACTTCCCCAAATTCGGTCGAAGGGCGGTCGGCCAGAAAATCGCCCAGCTTCTGTCCCGGTGCCATATAGTTGCGCCCGCCTGCCTCGAACGCCAAGCTTTCCCAATGGCGTTGGAAGGCAATGCCCGCCATTGGTCCACCGGGGTAGTCGCGATTGGGATCGATATCCACGACGATGCCCGAATTGGCGTTGAACTCCGCACGCGAATATTGGCTCATACCGTTGGTTACGACGCGGCCTTCTTCGCTCGTCGCCGCCACAACGCGCCCACCAGGACACATGCAGAACGAATAGACGGTGCGCCCGTTCTTGCAGGTGTGGGATATCGAATAGGCAGCTGGCCCAAGGATTTCGTTGCCCGCGCTGGGGCCATAACGTGCCTTGTCGATCCAGCTTTGCGGATGCTCGATGCGCACACCGATGGCAAAGGGCTTTGCCTCCACATGCACGCCACGGTCGAACAGCACCTGAAAGGTATCGCGCGCCGAATGGCCAACCGCCATGATGACGTGGCGCGCGGGCAGGAACGATCCATCCGAAAGGTGCAGGCCTGCAAGTTGCCGCACGCCGTCCGCGCCGGTTTCGATTTCGAAATCCTCGACCCGCGTCTGGAAGCGATATTCGCCACCAAGGCTCTCGATCGTCTCGCGCATCGACATGACCATCGTGACGAGGCGGAACGTGCCGATGTGCGGATGCGCCTCGGTCAGGATATCGTCGGGCGCGCCCGCTTTCACGAACTCCACCAGCACCTTGCGGCCCAGATGGCGCGGATCCTTGATCCGGCTGTAGAGCTTGCCGTCAGAGAACGTGCCCGCGCCACCTTCACCGAACTGGACGTTCGATTCCGGCTCCAGCACCGAACGCCGCCAAAGGCCCCAGGTGTCCTTGGTCCGTTCACGCACGGCCTTGCCACGTTCGATGATGATGGGCTTCAGTCCCATCTGCGCCAGAATCAGCGCGGCAAGCAGTCCGCACGGCCCCGCGCCGATAACCACCGGGCGTTCGCCATCCCATCCTGCCGGAGCCATGACGGGAAACTTGTACGATGTGTCGGGCGTGGCCCGCACGTTCTGGTCGTCTTCAAACCGCGCCAGCACATTGGCTTCATTTCGCACCACGCAATCAACCACATAGGTCAGCAGGATAGCGTGCTTCTTGCGCGCATCGTTGCCGCGCCGGAAAATCTGGAAGCGCGTCAGGTCGTCAGGTTCAATTCCCAGTCGCGCGCAAATGGCCGCCGGCAAATCTTCGGCGGCGTGATCGAGCGGCAGTTTCAGTTCATTGATACGAAGCATGGCGCCGCCCTAGCGAAAACGCGCGGGCAGCGCCACTTGTGCGTTATGCCTTGAACGGCCCCTCGAATGCGATGTCGCTCACCGGCTTGCGGTCGCTCACCACTTCGCGCTCCTGCAACATCTCAGGCAGGTTCTTCACATCGCCCTGCTTGCCGATCACGAAGGCCATTTCCACGCGATAGCCTTCGGGCACGTTCAGCACTTCTGCGGCCTTTGCAAAGTCCACGCCGGTCATGCCGTGGGTGTGATAGCCCATGTGTTGCGCCTGCAAGGCCGCGCTGGCCCATGCCGCACCGGTATCGAAGCTGTGGCTATGGTTCGGGTTGTTGCCCTTGTCGCTGCGCATGAATTCGTCCGACACGGCGAACACCAGCACGCCTGCTTCCTTTGCCCAAGTCTGGTTGAACGGCACCAGCGCCGAAAGGAACGCTTCGAAATTGGCGTCGCCCTTGTGCGCAAAGGCAAAGCGCCACGGCTGATAGTTATAGGCGCTGGCAGCAAGGCCAGCCGCTTCGAAAATCACGTCAAGGTCTGCCTGCGGCACAGCGGAGCCATCAAAAGCGCGCGGGCTCCAGCGTTCGACAATCAGCGGCAGAACCTTGGGAGAAGCGGTACGGGTCATGGGATACTCCTTGGAGAGGTGGAGAGAAAGACAGGTGAGGCCGGAGCGGTCAAGCGCTCCGGCCTGCGGGGGGACGTATTAGCGGGGGCTGAAACCAAAGCGGCCGGATCCGAAAGCGGCAACCTGCAGAAGGCCACCGGCCATCGCCACATTCTTGAAGAAGTGGATGAACTGGTTCTGATCAGCAAGGTTGGCATGGAAGCTGAACGCCGCGGCAAGGCTGAATACCGCGATGGCCGAAGCGACGATGCGGGTCTGGTATCCGGCGATCAGCAGCAAGCCACCGACCAGTTCGACCGCCACGGCTGCGGCATAGGCAAATGTCGCCAGTGGCAGGCCAGCGCTTTCGATGTAAGCGATGGTGCCAGCCGGGTCAGCCAGCTTCGATGCGCCGCTCAGCACAAAGATTGCGGCCAGCAGAACACGCCCGGCGGCGGCCATAAGGTCAGACGGAAAGGATGATGCGCGGGCAGCATCCAGTGTGATGGAGGTCATGGGATCGGTCCTTTGCAACATTCGTGATTGCGGGATGTGTGGAAAGATTTCGGTCATGATCAGGCCGCGTCGACGAGCACAAGTTCGGCATCTTCAAGAGCGATAACGACAATCTCGTTCACGCCTGTGATCGCCACGCCATCGCGGGCATTGGCTTCCACATCGCCGATGCGCACCTTGCCCTTTGCGGGGACGAGATAGGCGTGGCGGTCTTCGCTAAGCGTATAGCGCACCGTCTCGCCTGCTTTCACCGTTGCGCCCAAAACGCGGGCATTGGCGTTGATGGCAAGCACATCGGTGTCACCCGCAATCCCCGAAGCTAGCGGCACGAACGCGCCTTCACGGCTGTCTTTGGGGAAGGGGCGGGCACCCCAGCTTGGCGCATGGCCGCGACGATCGGGAATAATCCAGATCTGAAACAGGCGAGTCTCCTCGTCTTCCAGATTGTATTCCGAATGGCGTATCCCGGTCCCGGCCGACATGACCTGCACGTCGCCCGCTTCGGTCCGGCCTTCGTTGCCCAGGCTGTCGCGATGGGTGATTGCGCCCTTGGTCACATAGGTCACGATTTCCATGTCGCTGTGCGGGTGGGTGGGGAACCCGGTTTGCGGGGCAATACGATCATCGTTCCAAACCCGCAGCGCACCCCAGTGGACACGCGCCGGATCATGGTATTCGCTGAACGAAAAATGGTGATGTGCGTCCAGCCAACCATGATTGGCCGCGCCAAGCGATGCAAAGGGCCGCAGTTCGATGTGCGCTTTGGTGCCGATGTCTTTCAAAATCTGGGTCATGGCGATTTCTCCGGTCGGGCGATTGTTTTGCGCCCCGATGGGAGGGAGATAGGCCTTGCGGTTCATTCGGAATATCCCGATAAAATCAATCAGAACGTTCGAATAAGTTGAAGGGTATGGCTATGGATGTCGGACAACCAACCCTTGACCAGTTGCGCCTGTTCCTTGCTGTGGTTGATGAAGGCAGCTTCAACGCGGCTGCACGCAAGCTGGGGCGTGCAATCTCTGTCGTCAGCTATGGGATCGTCACGCTCGAAAGTCAGTTGGGCGTAACCCTGTTCGACCGGGAAGGATCGAAGAAGCCCGTGCTCACGCCTGCCGGCAAGGCGATGCTGGCACAGGCGCGGGCGGTTGCCGATGATGTCGATGCCCTGCTGTCCGGGGTCCGCAACTTCAATCAGGGGCTTGAGGCCGAACTTGGCCTTGCCATCGATGTGATGTTCCCCACGCCACTACTGGCAGCGATCCTGCGCGAATTTCAGGAGCTTTATCCCACCGTGCTGCTCCGCCTCCATGTCGAGGCACTGGGGGCCATCGCCGGACTGGTGGTCGATGGACAGGCCCAGCTCGGCATCGGTGGCCCGGAACTCGTCGCCCTACCCGATCTTGAACGCGAAGCCATTGGCGAAGTCGATCTCGTCCCCGTCGCTGCGCCCGGTCACCCCTTGGCGCAGATGGACTCGATCCCGCCGGGCGAGGCGCGCAAACACCGCCAGCTTGTGCTGACTGACAGGTCAAAACTCACCGAAGGTCGTGACTTCTCAGTTTTTTCCGCAAGCACTTGGCGCTTGGGCGATCTCGGCGCACGCCATGCGCTGATGCGTGAAGGTATCGGTTGGGGCAACATGCCCATGCACCTGATCGAAAGCGATCTTGCCTCTGGCCGCCTGAAGCGCCTGACCATCCCCGAATGGCCCGGCATGGCCTATCGCTTCCACGCGCTATGGCGGCGTGATTGCCCCGGCGGCCCTGCGCAGAATTGGCTACGCGAAGCCTTCAGGCAGCGGCTGGTGCCGTCTTGAGCAAGGCCGAACGCAGGCAGCGGCACACCACTTCGCCACGCTGGTTGATCAGTTCGTGCCTGAACGTCACGATCCCCGCATCCGGCCGTGATTTGCTTGCGCGCAGTTCCACCACCTCGCTCGTCGCGCGCATCGTATCGCCGATGAACACGGGAGCGGGCATCAACAGCTTGTCATAACCAAGGTTCGCCACCAGCGTGCCCAGCGTGGTGTCTCCCACCGAAAGCCCGACCATCAGCGCAAACGTGAAAGTGCCGTTGACCAGAATCTGCCCAAACTCGCTGGCCTTCGCCGCCTCGGCATCAATATGCAACGGCTGCGGATTGTGGGTCATGGTGGAGAACAGCAGGTTGTCCGTCTCTGTCACCGTGCGCCGGATTTCGTGCGCGATGGTGTCGCCGACCTGCCACTGATCGAAGAAACGCCCTGCCATCAGCCCTCTGCCTTTTCGATCTTCACCAACAGTGCCTCAACCTGCACCTGCGTCCCTGCAACCGCGTTCAACTCGGCCACAACACCGTCGAACGGCGCGGTGAGGGCATGTTCCATTTTCATGGCTTCCAGCACCAGCAACTTCTGCCCTTTGATCACAGACTGCCCCGCCGCAACATCCACCGAAATGATCTTGCCGGGCATAGGGGAAACGATCGCGCCGTCTGACGCTGCGCCAGCACCACCACCCTCGGTCCGCGCAAAGCGCACCATCAGTCGTTCGCCGCCCTCGTCAATGTGGGTAGTTTGTTCTGCTGGCCAGGCATCGAATGCAGGCTCGTGCCGCAAATCCACCAGAAACTGCCGCCCGAACTGGTCCGCAAGACGCACTTCGCGGCGCGAAGGCGCATTCAGCCGCAGCCCTGATTGGCTAGCCCACGGATTGCTGCCCGGCGTTCCAGCCAGGCGCAACGCAGCCTTGCCCAGTGCTTCTGGCGAAGGTTCGGGCCGTGTCGTCAGACTCTCAAGGTTGCGTTCGATCAGTCCGGTATCGACTGTGCCTGCGCCAAAATTCTCATGCCCCAAAAGTCTCCACAGGAACCCACTGTTGGTTATCAGCGGTCCGACCACGCCGTCGTTCAGCGTGTCGCGCAGTGCTGCAATAGCCTCATCGCGGGTATCGCGGTGAACGATGATCTTGGCGATCATGGGATCGTAAAACGGCGTAATTTCGGCCCCTGCTTCCACCCCGGTATCGATGCGCGCCTGATATTCCGGGAAATGGAAATCATTCACCCGCCCAACACTCGGCAAAAACCCCTTGGTCGCATCCTCCGCATAGAGCCGCGCTTCCATCGCCCAGCCGTTGATGCTCAACTCGTCCTGCCGCTTCGGCAGCACCTCACCCGAAGCCACGCGCAACTGCCATTCCACCAGATCGACGCCGGTGATCTCCTCGGTCACCGGATGCTCCACCTGCAACCGCGTGTTCATTTCCATGAACCAGATGCGGTCCGCGCGCAGGCCTTCGGAGGCGTCGGCGATGAATTCGATCGTGCCTGCGCCGACATAATCGACCGCTTGCGCAGCGCGGACGGCAGCGGCGCATAGTTGCGACCGCGTTTCTTCATCCATCCCCGGCGCAGGGGCTTCCTCGATCACCTTCTGGTGACGGCGCTGTAACGAGCAATCCCGTTCAAACAGATGGACGATATTTCCAAGCGTGTCCCCGAACACCTGAACTTCAATGTGCCGCGGCTGCTGGAT
>NZ_JBMLSM010000172.1:0-62679 GCF_049240505.1 Novosphingobium sp. | reverse complement strand
CGCAATCCCGAATTTCTTGAACGCTTTGCTGCACGAAAGGGCTTGTCATGAAGCACCTGAAACCCCTGAACAAGAAGGCGCTGCGGATCGAGGAAACCATTTCCTCGACCGAGGAAGATGTCGTCGCGCTTCAGCAGAAGCCGATGCACACGCCGATGGGCTGCTCGATCTCCTTCTCGCCCGGCTGGGAAGTCGATGCGGGCGGCGGCACGGCGGGCCTGTGCCAGCCGGCAGAGCGCGATATCTATGACTGCTATGTCACCTGCTTCTGGCCGGTGCAGGTGCCTGATCACGTCAATTACTCGCCCGACTGGGCCAGCAACTGCGCGACGGCAGCCAAGGACTGGCGCAGCCTCGACATCATCTTCCCGTAACGGCGGCCGCCGCCGTCCCCTGCTTTCCCTGCACCGGAAGACACCAGCCCCATGACAAAACTTGGCCTTGCCATTGCAGCCCTCCTTGCCGGTGCAACCCCGGCGCACGCCTCAACTGTGTTCATGGGTTCGTACCCTGACAAGATGCTGATCGTGGACGAAGCGACCGGCACGGTGAAAGACCGCATCACGCTGGCATCGGGCCTGCCCACATCGATGCGCATTTCGAACGACAACAAGAAAATCTACGTCACCACGATCACCACCAGCGGCATCGAGGTGATCGACACGGCGACCAAGAAGGTGGTCAATTCGTTCAGCCTGAACACGCCGACCACGCGCTATCGCTTCAATGGCGGCGTGCCCGATCCATCCGGCAAGTTCTTCTACACCACGCTGCAGAAGTTCGAGAAGCTGCAGGACCGCTGGCTGGTCAGCCCGCAGATGTTCGCGGTGATCGACCTGACGAAGAAGGCCGTGACGCGCACTGCCGAAGTGCCCGAAGAGGACAGCCGCAATCCCAACGCGGGCTGGCGCACCGGCTACATGATGTCGAACGACGGCAAGACCCTGTTCCTGATCCGCGACAAGGTGCTGATCGTGGACACCGCCGATCTGAAAGTGAAGGACCGGCTTGAGGTTTCGAAACCCGAAGCCACCGGCATCGAAGGCGTGAGCTTTGGCGGCGGTGTGGAAACGCTGCGCAGCGCCACGGAATACGTTTCGATGTTCACGGCACAAGACCCCTACATCCGCAACAAGGTCTATGGCGTGGGCCGCTTCAATCTGGCGACCAAGGCTTTCGATTTCCGCCCCATCGGCCCGGCCCCGGTCGGCGGCGGTATGGGCGGGCTGCAAGTGTCGAAAGACATGAAGGAAGGCTGGACCGTTGTCACGCAGGAGAAGGTCGGCAACAAGCGCTGCGAATTCTGGCACCTCGACCTGACGACCAACCTCGTCAAGAACAAGGCCGAGTTCCCCTGCCGTTCGCGCTTCCAGTTCGGCAGTTCGGGCGATAGCAAGCTGCTCTACATCTATGGCGCAAGCTACGATATCGAGATGTATGACGCGCAGACATTGCAGCACGTCAAGACCGTTGATCTGGGCAACGATACCACCGGCGCGGGGATGATCATCACGCAGTGAGCGCTCCATCCATTCACTTGAGGGGGCAGGGTGTGGCGGTGGCTACGGCCGCGCACCTGCTGAACCGGGCCGGGTTTGCGTTTTCGCGCGAACCCGGCCTTCGCCGTCCGGTGCCGGTCATCATGTTGAGCGATCCTGCGCTGGCACTGCTGCGCGATGTTTTCGGTGATGCCTCGCTGTTTGCTGACAGGCCCCGGATCGAGCGCCGCGTGGTGCGCTGGGGCAGCCCGGAGGCAGTGACGATGCCGCACGGCGCGGTGGTTGTTTCGGAGGACGACTTAAACAATGTTCTTGATATGTTTCCCCGGGGAAACACTTTGAAAGCAAACGGAAAAATCCAACAATCCAATGAATTCAATGCTGATTTTGCAATCCATGCAATTCCGCCGTTTCCTGAAGGGGAAACGCTGCGCTTTGGTGAGCGGCTCTCCGCCACGGCGCGGGTCAGGCTGAAGGCCGATGCGCCATCCGCAACTTGCTGGATCGAGGCCGTGGACGCAGGCTGGCTGTTTCTTATCCCCGATGGTTTCGGCGCTGCCTGGCTGCTGGCCGTCGGCGGTGATCCGCAGGCGCTGGCCCAAGACGCGCCGCTGATCGGGCCGTTGATCGAAACGCTGGACGCCGCAGGCGGCACTTTCGACACCAGCCCGCGCATGTTGGGACACCTTGCGGGTGACAACTGGCTGGCCTGCGGCACTGCCGCAATCGCGTTCGATCCGATCTGCGGGGATGGCACCGCGCAGGCCGCGCGCGAAGGCATACTGGCCAGCGCGGTCGTCTCGGCCCTTGCGCGGGGTGAAGCCCCTGCCCTGTTGGCAACGCACTACCATTCGCTACTGTTGGCTTCGCTGCGTCGGCATCTGCAACTTTCGTTGCCGTTCTACGCCAATGGCGGCGCGGGACGGTGGTGGCATGATCAATATGCCGCCGCGCGCAAAGGCTATGAGCGCACCACCGCATTGCTGGCCAAACTGCCCGAACCGCGCTTTGCCCTGCACGGCTTCGATTTGGTGCGGCGGGAACTTGCGGCATGAATCCAGTGCCCAAGATCGCGCCGTGGAGCACCTACAAGCGGCTGTGGCCGTGGCTGAGGCCCTATGCACCTCGGCTGGTGCTGGTGCTTATCGGCAGCCTCGTCGCCACGGGGCTGACGCTGGCGCAGCCGTGGATATCAAAGCTGATGATCGACGAAGCGCTGATGAAGCGCGACTGGGACATGCTGGTGAAGATCGCCGCGTTGATGATGGGCGCGACGGTGGGCGGGTTTGCGGTCAACGCGCTGGTTTCGTATCGCTACGTCTCGCTTTCGGCGCAGATGTTGTTCGACATGCGCGTGGCGCTTTTGCGGCACCTCCAGCGCCTTTCACCGCGCTTTTATGGCAGCTTCCGGCTGGGCGATCTGATGTCGCGCCTGAACAGCGATGTCTCCGATGTGCAGCGGGTGGCGGGCGATACGCTGCTCTCGGTGTTGAGCAACGTTCTGTTCTTTACCGGCAGCGTGGGCATGATGCTATGGCTGGACTGGAAGCTGTTTGTGGTGGGCACGGTCATGGTGCCGCTGGCAGTCATCAGCTTCCTGCATTTCCAGCGCCGGATGACAGACCTGACCCGCCAGATGCGCGAACGCGGGGCGGATATCGGCAGTCTGTTGGCCGACACGATCCTTGGGATGCGCACCGTGAATGCGCTTGGAGCCGAGGCGCATGAGGCAGACCGCTTTGCCCGCGCCAATGGCGGTTTCGTGGCCACGATGCTGCGGATGCAAACCACCTCGTTCCTGACGGGTGCGCTGCCTGGCACGATCGTGACCGCATCAAGCGCGGCGGTGATCCTCTATGGCGGCAAGCAGATCATCGATGGCACGATGACCATCGGCGCGCTGGTGGCGTTCATCACCTATCACGGACGGCTGCTCGCCCCGGTGCAGGCACTGATGGGTCTGACCGCCAGCCTCGCCACGGCGCGCGTATCATTGGCGCGGATCTTCGAACTGTTCGACACCGCGCCCGAAGTGGTGGAAGCGCCAGCGCCTGTGCCGCTACCGGGGGTGACGCGCGAAATCCGGTTGGAAGGCGTGACGATGCACCACGGACGCGAACCCGTGCTGCAGGACGCGCACCTTGCCATTCCAACAGGGGCGCTGACGGCCATCATCGGCCCTTCAGGAGCAGGAAAATCGACCCTGGCGGACCTGCTTGTGCGCTTCCTTGATCCAGTATCGGGATGCGTGCTGATCGATGGTGCGGACGTGCGCGAGCTTTCGCTGGCAGATCTGCGCGCGCGGGTGTTGCTGGTGGATCAGGCGCCCTTTCTGTTCAACGCCTCCATCGCGGAGAATATCGCCTTCGCACGGTCGGATACGACCGAAGCCGACATTGCCGCCGCTGCCAGCGCCGCCGGGCTGGATGCGCTGATCGCGCGCCTGCCCGAAGGCCTTGCAACGCGCACCGGCGAACGGGGCCTTGCGCTTTCAGCCGGAGAGCGGCACCGCGTGGCCATCGCCCGCGCCTTGTTGCGTAAGCCCGATGTGCTGATCCTTGACGAGCCTACTGCCGCGCTGGACGAGGAGACGGAGCGCATGGTCGCGCTGGGCCTGCGCCGCGCGCTGCCCCATGCCACGCTGATCGTCATCACCCATAAGCCCGCGCTGGCCGATATGGCCGACCATGTGATCCGGCTTGAACATGGTCGCGCGCGGATCGAGCCACAGGTAAGCGCACATGGCTAGGCGGATTGCGGTCATCGACAGCGGGGTTCATCCCACGCATCCGCATATCGATGCCGCGCACCTGCTGCCGGGGCTTTCTGTGTTGGCGGACGGCACGGTGCTGACCAATCCCGTCGAAGCTCTCGACAAGCTGGGCCACGGCACTGCGGTAACTGCGGCCATTCAGGAACTTGCGCCAGAGGCCAGCGTGTTGCCGATCCGCGTGTTCCGCGATGGCCTGCGCGCATCGGCACGGGCGCTGGCCACCGGTATCCGGCAGGCGCTGGAAGCTGAATGTGATCTCGTCAACCTCAGCCTTGGTACGGCCAATCCTGCTCATGCCGATGTTTTTGCCATGCTGGCACAAGAGGCTGCGGCCCAAGGCGCGCTGATCATCGCCGCGTTCGAGGCTGAGGGTGTCCCATGCTGGCCGGGGTGTTTGCCACAAGTCCTTGGCGTGGGGCTGGATTGGGACTTGCCGCGTGGGGTGCCGCGTCTGGCGGGAAATGGCGGCACGGTGATGGCCTCGGGCTATCCGCGTCCGATCCCCGGCGTTGCGCCACGCCGCAACCTTTACGGCGTGAGTTTTGCCGTGGCACAGGTGACCGGGTGGATTGCGGGACGGGATTTGGCCAGTCGGGCAGATGTGTTGACGGCGCTTGAGCGCTGCACCGCGTAACCCTTGCGCTGAATCGCGTACACCCATCGCGCGGGCGTGGGCCTAGGCTGCGCGCATGATCCAGCAACTACGCTCGCCGTCTCCGCAGCAATCCCTCGCTGAAGCGGAACGCCTTCTGGAGAAGCAGCCGCATCTGGCTCTGGGCAAGGCTGAGGCGGTGCTGCGCGCCGCACCGGGTTTTCCGCCCGCCGCGTTCCTTGCCGCACGGGCATTGCGCCGGATGGGCAAGGGCAAGCAGGCGGTGGCGACACTTGACGGTCTGGCGCGCGCCAATGGGCGGGTTCCGGCAGTTCTGTGGGAACTGGGGCAAGCAGCGGGCGAGATTGGCGACACGCCTCGCGCCATCGCCGCGCTGGAGGCATTGACGCGATTGCAGCCCGCCGTCGCTTCGGGCTGGTTTCTGCTGGCGCGGCAACTGCGCAAGGCAAAGCGCGGGCAGGATGCGTGGCGCGCCGACCTTTCAGGCATCCATGCTTCATCGCGCGATCCCGAACTGCTCAAAGCCGCAGTGGCGGTGAACGAGGGCGATCTGGATACGGGTGAGGCCCTGCTGGCCGCGCGTGTGGACGATCCCGCCGCACTGCGTTTGCTGGGCGAAATCGCATGGCGGCGGGGCGATATGACGCCTGCACTGGAACGGGTGGAAAAGGCCGTGACGCTCGCCCCCGGCTTCGATCTGGCGCGCGATTTCCTGATCCGCCTGCTGTTGCAGACCAACCGTCTGCCCGAAGCGCTGAGCCATGCCGAAGTGCTGGTGCAATCGCCGGTCCCTTCGCCGGGGCACCGGCTGATACTGGCATCGGTGCTGGTGCGGCTGGGGCATCAGGAGCGTGCGGCGGAGCTGTATCGCGCCCTGCTGGCCGAGCAGCCTGATCAGCCGCAGGTCTGGCAGAACCTTGGCCATGTGCTGAAGACACTGGGCGAACAGGCCGAAGCGGTGGATGCGTATCGCGCCGCCGTTAGCCGCCAACCGACGATGGGGGAGGCATGGTGGAGCCTTGCGAACCTCAAGACCGTGAAGTTGGGGCCGGACGATATTGCCGCGATGGAAGCAGCGCTGGCAACGCTCGATCCAGCGGACGAGGCGCGCCAGGAGGACAGGTTTCACCTGCACTTCTCGCTGGGCAAGGCGCTGGAGGATGCGAAGGATCACGCCGCCTCGTTCGCCCACTATGATCAAGGCAACGCCCTGCGGCGCACGATGATCCGGCATGATGCGGATGCCTTTTCCGCCGAAGTACAGGCCGCAAAAGACACATTTACGGCTGCATTCATCGCACAGATGGGCGAAGGCGGTTGCCCTGCCCCTGACCCGATCTTCGTGGTCGGCCTGCCGCGCTCAGGCTCCACACTGGTCGAGCAGATCATGGCCAGCCATCCGATGATCGAAGGCACGATGGAACTGCCCGAGATGATGATGATTGCCGCCCGCCTGCAATCGCGGGTGGATGAGGGCGAATTCGCAGACTTCGGCGCGATGATCGCGTCTCTCACCCCCGCTGATCGTTCCCGGCTGGGCGAGGAATATATCGAACGCACGCGCATTCACCGCCAGACGGACCGACCGCTGTTCATCGACAAGATGCCCAACAATTGGCAGCACATCGGTCTGATCCGCCTGATTCTGCCCAACGCAAAGATCGTGGACGCGCGGCGGCATTCGATGTCCTGCTGCTTTTCAGGCTGGAAGCAGCACTTCGCGCGCGGGCAGGCCTTTACCTATGATCTGGGCGATATCGGGCGCTATTACTGCGATTACGTGGGGTTGATGGCCGCGTGGGATGCGCAAGCGCCCGGCACGGTCCATCGCGTGATCTATGAGCGGATGGTGGCCGATACCGAGGCCGAAGTGCGGCATCTTCTGGACTATATCGGGGTGCTGTTCGATCCTGCTTGTTTGGAGTTCTACAAGACCGACCGCGCGGTGCGCACGGCGAGTTCGGAACAGGTGCGCCAGCCGATTTTCCGCGATGGGCTGGAAGCGTGGAAGCCCTATGAGGCATGGCTGGGGCCGTTGCAGACGGCGTTGGGGCCAGTGCTGGAAAGCTACCCGGACGCGCCGGTGGGTTGAGGTTATCCCCAATCATACCTGAACCCCAGCGCAGGCGGGGGCCTCAGGCGTTTTACACAACCCTTCCGTAACAACACCGAGGCCCCCGCCTGCGCGGGGGCGCTGATGGTGTGGTTCCCCCTCCTCTGAAGAGGAGGGGGCTTTTTGACGCACACAAAAAATGGCCCCCACGGTTTCGCGTGGGAGCCAGTCTTTCCTTCGCAGGGTAACGCGTGAAATCAGTACCGCTGGCCCCAGCGGATGCCGAAGAACTGCGGCTTGATCGGGAACGTGCGTGACGAGCCTGAGCAGAACGTGATCGAGCAGAACGTGTTGCGCGTCAGTTCGCCGCGCTTGTCGAAAGCGTTCTGCAGGAACACGTCGAGCGTCCAGTTGTCTTTCTTGATCCCAGCCGAGAAGTCAAAACTGACGAAGCCCGGGGTGGCGCACGAACGGTTTGCGTCGGTTTCGGCATCGGCAATATCAGGGCAAACCAGCAGGTTGTTGTTGTAGACGTTGAGGTTCTGCGTGGCGTTGGTCTGATACAGCGCGGCACCCTGAATATAGGCGTCGGCATCGCCGAAGCTGGTATCGAAGCGGATGGACGTCGTGCCCTTGAACTGCGGCTGACGCGGCAGGCGGGTGCCGGATGCAGCAGCGACTTCGGCCACCGGCGGACTGCCGAATGTCGCCCCCGGCGAACAGGCTGCCAACTGGTTGATTGAAAGGCTCGCCGGATCGAACTGGAAGTTGCAGAAGTTCCCCGAAAGCGCGGCGTTGTTGTAGGCCCCGCTGGTGGAGATGGTGAACTTGCCCAATTGTAGGTCTGCTTCGTATTCAACGCCATAGACACGCGCCTTGCCGGCGTTGCCGGTCATTCCGGCCCCCTGCGTACCGGCAATCACGACGCTGTACTGGATGTTGTCCCACTTTTCGTAATAGATGGAGGCGTTGAAACGGAACATGTTGTTCCATTTGCCCTTGAAGCCCAGTTCGAAATTGCTCAGCTCTTCCGACTGGAACGGCGGCACAGTGGCAACGCCGATATTGCGGATGCGCAAGGGTCGATTGAAACCACCGGGGCGGAAACCAGTAGAGTAGTTGGCATAAACCATCTTCGTCGGATCGAACTGCCAGTTCAACGCCACCTTGTGCGTCTCGCCTTGTTCCTTGTAGCGACCGACCTGATCGGCAGCGGCAAGGTTGGTGTTGAGGCACTGCAGGCGATCCGCCGGAAGCGGGATCGGGCATCCCATCGTGCCGGTGGGCACATAGAGCGAGGTCACCGTGTTCCGCGCCGAACCCGCCACACCGGCAAAGCCGACGACCGCGAATTCCGTCCAGAAATAGCGGAGGCCGCCGGTCAGTTTGAGTGTGGGCGTGATGTCATAGTGACCTTCGGCGAAGATCGCGTAGTCTTTCCAGTTCTGGTCCTGTTCGGTCATGTAAAAGGCATCGCCCTTTACCGCCGGGCTGCCGAGGACCATCGTGCCGCCCTGCGCCACCGGAATGCCGAAGCCTGCCGGGTTACTGTCTCCCCCGCCTGACTGGGTATAGCCCGCGATCTGATCAAGCCCGCGCGTGGCGTAGTTGTTGTTAACCTCGTTTTCCTGCTTGTGGTAGAAACCACCGAGCGTCACGTCGAACGGCCACGATTTCGGTGTGGAAATGCGCAGTTCCTGCGTGAACTTCCGCTCATTACGCAAACCGTGATAGTATTGCTGCGGATTGATCAGGGTGTTGCATTTCAGCGTTGCACCCGCGCCTGTGCAACCGTTCTTGTCGAAGAACTGAAGGTAGTTTTCATACCCCGGACCGAAACCATCATAGGTGACGGTGTAGTAGGTATAGTCATTGAGCAGCTTGGTCTGGCGCTGGAAATATCCGGTCGCCGAAACCACGTCCCAGTCGCCGATGTGGCCATGAATGCTGAGCGCAGCCTGATAGAACTTGTCGTTCTGTTCGGTCACATCGTAATCGTGGACCTGAAGATCACCCACGCGCGGGTCAAACCCGAAATAGCCGCTGGCGATCTGCTGCTGCGCGGTGATCTGGGGCATGATGTCCCAGCCATCGACCGGCGACCACAGCACCTGAAGGCGACCGCCGTATTCCTCGATACCGTTGTAATCGTCGCTGGCGATCGCTGCGTTGTTCAGCGTGTAGTTGGTGTTCGGGTTGTTATCGCCCAGCGTAAGCGTGGCAGGCTGGCCATTGTTGAGCAGGCCATTGTTCGGCGTATTGTCGATATAGCCGCCGTCCTTGCGGTAATATCCCATCGCGCGCACGGCCAGCGTATCGGATACCGGCACGTTGATGAACGACTGGTACTGGCCACCGAAATCGCCTGCGCCATATTTGTTGACTTCGGCATCCCAGCCGAATTCGAACTTGTCGAGTTTGGGCTTGTTCGAAATGAAGCGGATCGTGCCTGCAAGCGAACCCGCACCATAGAGGGTGCCCTGTGGGCCAGACAGTGCCTCGATACGTTCGAGATCATAAGCATGGATATCGGGCAGGCCTGTGCCGGTGATCGGGATGTCGTCGATATAGTAGCCGACCGATTCACGCGCGCCACCGGCAGGCACGATGCCACGGAAGTAGGGCGTGTTGCGGCCCGGCCCGATGCCCGCGAAAGTGACCGAGGGCAGCAGTGCGGCAAAATCGGTCAGGCCTTTTACCTGACGCTGCGCCAGCATATCCGCGCTGAGTGCCTGCATCGAGATCGGGACTTTCTGGATCGACTGGGCCGATCGTGTGGCGGTGACCACGATTTCACCAAGGCCACCTTCGCTGCCCTCCGCCTGCGGTTCGGCAGCGGGGGCCATCGCTTCCTGCGGCTCTTCGGCAGCGCGTGCCGCAACCGGCAGGGCCATCGTTGCCAGAATCGTTGTGGCACCCAGCACCCTCATGGCGCGTGACCGGACCGTGATCTGCTTTCTCATTCCGATTAACCCCCTAGAAGTCGTTCTTGGCGTTCCCGCCCTCCCCTGACAGCACCCTCAACAATTCCTCGCGCCGCCTTATGCTGCGTCGCAGCACGCCATTGGCGCTGCGCGGAGCACTCGGCTGGAAGAGGCAAGACTTCCCCGCAGCCGGAAGACAGCAACGTCTCCGGCCCCGCCGCATTGGCGCGGCAGCGTTCAGGTTGTCAGTAATACCCCTTCGACAAGCGCGGCCTTTTGGCCATTCCATGACGCCTGTCCGGGATTGATAATGCTGCACAGCAACATGGAGTCAACGCCCTTTTGCGCAGCCGCAACACCCTTTTCGTGACGATCTTCAAACAAGAGCGGCGCCGGGATCCCTCCCGACGCCGCCTTGGCTTGCCAATTGCGGGCAGTTCTACCAGGTGCCGGTGTTTGCCATGCTGGCCCACGGCTCCTGCGGGGGAAGGTGTCCGTCCTGCAGCAGTTCCACTGAAATGCCGTCGGGAGATTTCACAAAAGCCATGTGGCCATCGCGCGGGGGGCGATGGACGATGTGGCCCGCATCGATCATGCGCTGGCACGTCTCGTAGATATTATCGACACGATAGGCGAGATGGCCAAAGTTGCGCCCACCTGCATAGGTTTCGGCAGGTGAACCATCCTCTGGCGGCCAATTGTGGGTAAGTTCCACTTCCGCCACACCTTCATCGCCCGGTGCGGCAAGGAAGATCAGCGTAAAGCGGCCCTGATCGCTGGAGAAACGGCGCACCTCTTTCAGGCCGATCAGTTCGAAAAAGGCGATGGTTGCATCCGGGTCGGTCACCCGGATCATGCTATGCAGAAACTTGGTCACGATGGGCCTTTCCGTTCAAAATCGGTTCATCGACAGAATTACACATCTCGGCGCAGTCCAGCAAAACGCGGGACGACAGGGAGATCACGATGCAGGGCGAAGATAGGGACGATCAGGGTGAGGCGAAAGCGGGCGTGATGCGCTTTGTGCCGCAGGGTGGAAAAGGCCTGCTGCCTGTTGCCATCCTTGCCGCCGGGCTGGTGATCGGCGGATGGTTTATCGGCGATGGTTTCCGCCGCGCCAAGGTGGCAGACCGCTCCGTCACCGTGCGCGGCCTTGCCGAGCGCGAGGTTACGGCAGACCTTGCCACGTGGACGCTCGCCTATTCCGCCACCGCGCCCGACCTTGCCAGCGCGCAGGCCAGCGTTGACCGCGACAGCCAGTCGATCCGCACGTTTTTCAATGAACTGGGTTTCCCCGCTGAGGCGTTGCAGCCCACCGGCGTCAACGTGCAAAGCTTCAACAACAATGGTGTGGTCAGCTTTACCGTGCGACAGCGCATGACGCTGCGCACCACCGATATGGATCGCGCGCAGAAGGCGGTGAAGCGGCAGTTCGATCTCGTGCGGCGCGGGGTAATGCTGGAAGAAGGATCTGGCATGGCCTTCACCTTTACCCGGCTGAATACGATCAAGCCCGAAATGGTGGCGGCAGCCACCAAAGACGCCCGCGCTGCGGCAGAGCAGTTTGCGCGGGACAGCGGTGCTTCGGTCGACGGGATCAAGACTGCCAGCCAGGGCTATTTCGAAATCACCGCGCGCGATGGCGATGGCGGCGGCTGGGGCGTATCCGACACGCCGTACAAGAAGGTGCGCGTGGTCACGACGATAGACTTCTATCTGCGGTGATGGGCTGCCGCCCGTAAACCTCGCATGTTGCAACGCGCACAGGTTGCCGCCATATCGCGCGGTAACGAGGGTCCATGTTAAACAAGTTGCGCTCCCTGTTTTCCACCGGTGCTGATGACGCCGACGTCGCCGCCATGCCGACCGCGCGCCTGCCAGAAGGGCAGCGCGTCTATGCCGTGGGCGACATCCACGGACGGCTCGATCTGTTCGAGCAGTTGCTGCAGCGCATCGAAGAAGATGATGCGCGCCGGGGTACCGCAGATACGACGCTGATCCTGCTGGGCGATCTGGTGGATCGCGGGCCGGAAAGCCGGGGCGTGGTGGATCGCGCGATTGCGCTTTTGCAGACGGGCAAGGTCCGCGTGCTGGCCGGCAATCACGAAGAAATGCTGCTGACCAGCATGGAAAGCGACGAAGCGCTGCGCCATTTCCTGCGCCACGGCGGCAAGGAAACGCTGTTCAGCTATGGCCTGGACCCTGCAGAATACAGCCGTTCCACCCTGCCGGAACTGCGCGAACGGATGAACGCGCTGGTTCCGGCAGAGCACATCGCCTTTTTCCGCGCGATGGAAGATCGCATCGTGGTTGGCGATTACCTGTTCGTTCACGCAGGAATCCGCCCCGAAGTGCCAGTGGAGCAGCAGACCACTTCGGACTTGCGCTGGATACGCCGCGAGTTCCTCGACCATGTGCAGTGGCATGGCCACATGATCGTGCATGGGCACACCATCACCGACGAACCCGAAGCCATGCCCAACCGCATCGGCATCGATACCGGCGCCTACGCATCGGGCCGGTTGACCGCTTTGGGCGTGGAAGCCGATGAATATTGGTTCGTTTCGGCTGTAATCATACCCGATCCGACCGCAGCGGGAGAGTGAACGCGAAAAGGGTGGGGAAACCTTCGCGCTCGCAGCAATTTTTGCCCCGCGTTGCACAAATGCAACTCCCGCCATTTCCTTAGGGATACAGCGTTTCATCTGAAACAATATGTCCCGCATACAGAAATGGACGCAACGCAATTTCAATCGCCGAACAGCGAATGTCTTTCGGTCGCAACATCGTCATTCTGGTGTCACATGAGACCGGTTTTGGGGCCTCCACAGGGGCGGCTAAGGGCTGTTCGCAGCTGAACCGGCCGGGGTGATTCCCTGGCCGGGCAGGTGCGACGGCGCGGAAACGCCCACGCTGCAACCGCGCTCATCCGGGCGCATCAACGGGGTCACATACCATGCAACTGAGATTCCTTCTGGCCGCAAGCGCTGCCAGCCTGACGATGGCCGCCGCCATCGCAACGCCAGCCTACGCGCAGGAAACAGCGTCTGCCGTTCGCGGCACCGTGATGGCCGATGGTCAGCCTGTTGCAGGCGCTACCGTCACCATCGTTCACACCCCGTCGGGCACGACCGCATCGACCACGACCGATACGGGCGGCAACTTCTCGTCGAACGGCCTGCGCGTTGGTGGTCCCTTTGCGGTGACCGTCGAAGCAGACGGCTTCGAAACCGCGACCGTCAATGACCTTTTCCTCCAGGCCGGTTCGCCCGCACGCCTGCCAATCACGATGCAAGCCACTCAGCAGATCGTCGTGACCGCATCGGCGATCACATCGGTGGTTGGCGTATCGGACGGCCCCACAACTTCGCTCAACGCCGCGAAGATTGCTTCGTCGGCCTCGATCAACCGCGACGTGCGCGATCTTGCCCGCCGCGATCCGCTGGTCACGCTTGACCTCACCAACAGCCGCACCATCGAAATCGCGGGCAACAACGGCCGCTTCAACCGCTTCTCGGTTGACGGTATGCAGATGTCCGATGACTTCGGCCTCAACAACGGCGGTCTGCCCACCAATCGTGGCCCGGTGCCGTTCGACGCGATCGAGCAGTTCACCGTCAAGGTTGCGCCCTATGACATCGCGGAAGGCGACATGCAGGGCGGCGCGATCAACGTCGTGCTCAAATCGGGTGGCAACAAGTTCCACGGCGGCGGATTCTATTCGTACACCGACGATGGCCTGACCGGCAGCAAGACCAAGGACCGCACCGTCAACCTCGACTTTGACTCGAAGCAGTTCGGTGGCTGGCTTTCCGGGCCCATCGTCAAAGACAAGCTGTTCTTCATGCTTGCCTATGAACGCACCAAGGAAGGTCGTCCGCTGGAAGCCGGTTTCGGCGATGGCTTTGCCAACCAGGTGCCGGGCCTTACCCAGGCGCTGATCGATCAGGTAACCGCGACCGCCAAGACCCGCTTCGGCTATGACACGCAGGGCCTGATTTCGACCACGCAGGAAGAAGACGAAAAGATCGTCGGCAAGCTGGACTGGAACATCAGCGACGATCACCGCGCTTCGCTGACCTACATCCGCAACGTCGGCACCAACCAGTTCCAGCAGAACACGTTCCTGACCGCGCCTTTCGCGCTCGGCTACCTGTCGAACGGTTATGAACTGCGCGAGGAAGTGAATTCGGGCACGCTCGAAATCAACTCCACCTGGTCGGACAGCTTCTCCACCACGGTGCGCGGATCGTATCGCGACTACAACCGCGCGCAGAGCCCGTTCGGTGGCAACGCCTTCCCGCAGATGGAAGTCTGCACCGACGCTACGTCAAACGGTTCGGCAACCGGCTGCACCGGCACCCGCCTGTTCTTCGGCCCGGACGTTTCGCGTCATTCGAACGCGCTCAACACCGAGAATCTCTCGTTCGACGTGAGCGGTCGTTATGACACTGGCGACTTCACGCTGCGCCTGAACGCCGGTTATACCCGCGTCAACGTCTATAACCTGTTCCTGCAGCGTTCGCTGGGTGACTTCTACTTCGACTCGCTGGCCGATTTCACCGCCGGCAACGCAGCCCGCCTGCGTTACGGCAATGCCGTGCCGTCGAATGACCCCAACGATGCCGCAGCCCGTTTCAACACGACGAACTGGACGTTCGGCACGCAGGTGGATTGGCAGGTCACCCCAACGCTCGATCTGACGCTGGGTGCGCGTTACGATCTGTTCGACAACAACGTGTCGCCGCCGCTTAATCCCAACTTCCTGGCACGCTACGGTTATTCCAACCGTTCCACGTTCAAGGGCCGTGGTGCCTTCCAGCCGCGCTTTGCCGCAAACTGGGAAGCGACCGACCGCCTTGTGGTCCGCGTTGGCGCAGGCGTATTTGCTGGCGGCACGCCGGACGTTTATCTCTCGAACGTGTTCTCGAACACCGGCCAGCTGACCAATGCGGTTGATATCACCCGCGCCAACTGCGCCGCTTCGGGCACCTGCGGTGCACTGAACGGGCTGACCACCGGCACGATCCCAGACAGCGTCGTGAACTTCCTGTCGCGCAACACCGCCAGCCTTGCTGCGGCGCCGACGGACAACATCGACCCCAACCTGAAGATCGCGCAGAAGTTCAAGGCGACGTTCCAGGCGGACTACAGCGCCGATCTGGGCGGACTGGGCGACAACTGGCTCTTTGGCGTGCAGTTCCTCTACGACAACACGCTGCAGGGCTATATGTGGCGCGACCTCCGCTCGGTGGCAGTGGGCACCCTGCCCGACGGTCGCACGCGCTATGGCCCGATCGGCGGTGCGGCAACGACCAACCGCGACCTCCAGCTGACCAACACCAGCGACGGTCGCAGCCTGTTCGGCACCTTCCGTTTCGCCAAGAACTGGGACTTCGGCCTTGGCATTTCGGGTAGCTATACCCGCGCGGACGTGAAGGACCGTTCGTCGTCCACGTCGTCGACTTCGTCTTCGAACTACGGCAACAACGCGTTCTTCGATCCGAACCTGCCTGCTTACGGTCGTTCGATCTACGAATACCGCAACCAGTGGAAGTTCGGCGTGGACTTCAGCCGTGCGTTCTTCGGCGATGCCAAGACCACCGTATCGCTGTTCGGCGAACTGCGCTCGGGCCGTCCATACAGCCTGACCATGCTCGACAACACCAACGGTCGTGGCGCAGTTTACGGCACCGTGGGTAACCTCGGCAACGTCCTGCTCTATGTCCCGACCGGCGCGAACGATCCGCTCGTCCAGTTCGAGAATGCCGCTGCAGAAACGGCGTTCAACGGGCTGGTCGACCAGCTTGGCCTTGGCAAGTATCGCGGCAAGGTCGTGCCGAAGAACTCGCAGACCTCGCCGAACTTCTTCAAGGTCGATCTGCACTTCGGGCAGGAAATCCCGATGCCGATCGTTCCAGCCGGAAAGATCGAACTGTTTGCCGACGTCGAAAACGTGCTGAACATGATCGACAAGGACTGGGGCGCGCTGTCGCAGGTGGAATTCGCCTACAACGCCGCTGTCGTCCGCGTGACCTGCGCAGCAACGTCGGGCGCAAACTGCACCAAGTACCAGTACGGCACCGTGCAGGCCCCGAACGAAGTGCTGCAAACGCGCCAATCGCTCTACGGCATCCGCATCGGCGCGAAGGTCAAGTTCTGATCATCGCCTGATTGCTCAACACAAGATGGCGCGGGAGGGGAAACTCTCCCGCGCTTTTTTGTGCGCTGTCAGGTTACCGATAAACGCAGGCGTCCAGCCCGTCGTTCTTCACAACGCCGACGCGGCGCGCGATGGAATTGCCGTGGCGGCGGGTAAAGCCGCCCGCGCCGTTGACTTCGCGCTCTTTGGGTAGCGGCAGTACGGCGGCGATGCGAGCGGCTTCGACGGCGCTCAGCTTGCGCGCGCTCTTGCCGTAGTAGCGCTGGGCACCTGCTTCGACGCCATAAGTGCCGATGCCGGTTTCAGCGACGTTGAGATAGACTTCCATGATCCGGCGCTTGCCCCAGATCGTTTCGATCAGGACGGTGTACCAGGCCTCAAGCCCTTTGCGCAGATAGCCACCGCCCTGCCACAGGAAGACGTTCTTGGCAGTTTGCTGGCTGATCGTCGATCCACCGCGAATGCGGCCACCTTGCTGGTTACGCTTGAACGCCTGCATCATCGCTTCGTGATCAAAACCGTTGTGCAGGCAGAACTTGCCATCCTCGCCCGATATCACCGCGTCGACCATGTCACGGTCAATGTCATCCAGCGATGTCCAGTCTTTGGTTACAGGGTTATCGTCCATCAGCATGGTCAGCGTGATGGGCACCGGCACGAACTTGTAGATCACCACCTGCGCTACTGAAATGAACAGGAATGCGGCGATCAGCCGCGCGATCAACCAGCCGAAGCGGCGCGCCGGGCGCGGGATGGAGGATACAGGCTGGCGAGGGTTCTTGAGGTCTTCGAGCATCGCGCGCCAAGGTATCCGCGATGCCTGCGTTCTGGCAATGACCTTAGAGCACTTTCCGACCGATCTGGATCACCGTGACGGAGCCGAATTTGGTTCAGCGCGAGGCGCGAGGAAGGAGCAATGCTGAGGCATTGTGACTGACGAGCAACGCTGCGCTGGAGCAAATTCGGCCCGCCGCTTTGCGGTTGCGATAGGAAGCTCGCTGGACAGCGTTGCATCGCTTGCAGGGGCAACCAGCCCCTGCTGCACGCTGCGCCTTGCCAGCGAGCCTCCTATCGCAATCACGATGATCTAGATCGGTCGGAAAGTGCTCGAAAAGCGAACGATACAGCCCGATTGATCAGGCCGTCTGGGAATAACGATGCAGCCGATCCGCCAGCCGCGCCACCGACGGGACCAATATCCGACGCCCTTCGCGTGCCAGCAGACCTTCGCGCACCAGCAATGCGAATTCGCGCGTCACCGTTTCGCGGTTGGTGCCGATGCGAGCGGCGAGTTCGGCCTGCGTGGGCACGCGCACGATGCAGGCCGAGCCATCAGCCGCAGGCTCGCCCGCAAGGCGCAGCAGTTCGGCCTGAAGGCGCGGACCGACGCCCATCGTGGAGAGTTCGTAGATCCGGTTCGTCAGGTAACGCACCTGATGCGCGAGATAGCGCGCCAACCATAGCGACACCACCGGCTCGCTTTCAATCAGGCCGGTGAACGTGGCCCCGGGAATGACCAGAAGCGTGCTGTTTTCCACCGCCACGACATCGGCAGAGCGCGGCTGCCCGTCAATCGCGGCGAGTTCTCCGAACATTTCGCCCTGTTCGATCAGACGCAACACCGTTTCGCGCCCCTGCGAGGAAACCAGCGAAACGCTGACGCTGCCTTCGGTGACCAGATAGACGTCGTTGGCCGGAAGACCCACCGCCAACAGCACATGTCCCTTGCGCACGCGCAATTGCCGACCGTTGCGCGCCAGCACTTCGCGCACGTCATCAGGCACTTTAAGATAGGAATTCGACACGGTGCTGGTCCGTTTTCGAGTGATTTCTCTGGCTCGACTTACCGAATGTGCCAAGAATCACAAGCGGCAGGTGCGCTGGACAACGGCGAAACGTTGATAAGGCAGGCAATAACGTCGGCTCTGCCTTGCCGCGCGCGGCATTTCCTGCCCCCATATTGCCGAGCCGATGCACCGCTACCTGATCTGGAAATCCGGCCCTGGGCCGATTGACATAGAATTCAAACGCTTGGGCGAGGCCGTCCTGCGTCCGTCAGTCTCGATCGTGACGCCAGTGGGGGCAACGGTTGTCCCGCGGGAAGACGCCTGTGAGATTGCACGCTTCAGCCTTGATCAGGCAGACGTGGCAAGGTTGCTGTCCCCACGTGAAGAACTGCGCGCACCCTGCATCATGGTGCAATGCGATGCCTTCATGGCAATGGCATCGCGCCGTCGACGCTGGGGCTGGTCGATCCGCGTTTCCCGCAATGGTCAGGCGCTACAGGGCTATCATCTCGATGGCCGCCCTCTCAGCCTGAGCCGCGATGGCTTTACCCGCGCCCGTCTGCAGAACATGTCCGAAAGGACAGGTATGGCTCACGGTCATGACATCATTGGGTTGATCTGACTGTGTTTGCCGGTCCGCTTCTTTATTGCAGGCCGGTTAAAAGCCCGAAACGACGAGAATTTTCGTTGCGGTTCGCCACCCAAACTGAATACGTGATCTTGCCGGGGGGCATGGGGCAGGATTCGCCGCACCCGGCCTGGGGGTGCAGAAGCAGATCGTGCGGATTCTGGGAGTCGAAAACGCGGAAAACGCTCAGGGCAGCCCGTCACGATCAGGCACCCTGCCCGAACGGCTTTCGGCCGAACTTGATTCCATTCGCTTTGCCACCATCCTTTTCGCCGATATCGTCGGCTCAACACGCCTGCTGCGCGCGCTCGATCCCGAAGACGGGCGCGATCTGCTCGACAGTTCCATCGCGCTCATTCAGGACGCCATTCACGAATTTGGCGGATTGGTGGTGCGCATACAGGGCGATGGCGTGATGGCCGTGTTCGGTGTGCAGCCCGCGGCTGAAGACCATGCGCTGCGCGGCGCACTAGCCGCCTTGCGCATCGGCGAAAAGATGAAGAGCGGCGCCCTCGGCTTCCTTCCGGCCCCCCAAGTGCGCGTTGGCATTCACGCCGGGCCGATCCTGCTGCGGCGGCAGGACAACGATTTCGGCTCGATCCTTGATGTAGTGGGCCACGCCGCGCACGTTGCCGGGCAGATCGAAAAGATGGCTCCGCCCGGAAGCGTTGCGATTTCCGCGACGATTGCCTCGCTCATTGCAGAACCCACTGAACTGCGCCCTGCCGGCAGTATCGAAAGCGGCGGCAGCGAAACCCCCGAAGGGCGCGGCGAAGCAGTGTTCGAGCTTCTGTCCGTCGATTTCCTTGGCAGTGATCGCGTGCCGGTAAAGGGCAATGCCACGGCTCCGGTCATCGGCCGCGAAACCGAACTTGAACAGTTGCGCGCCCTCGTCGGTGGACTTGCCAACGCGAGACAAGGCACACTGGCGATCATCGGTGAAGCCGGGATGGGCAAAAGCCGCCTTCTGCTGGAAGCCTCGCGGATTGCGGCGGGGCATGGCACCACGTTTGCGGCGGTGCGCGGCAATGCGCTGCTGGAAGCTGTGCCTTTCGGCTGTCTTGGCGGAACATTGCGGCACCTGATCGACCTCCTCCAGCCTTTCGCGCCGGATCCGGCGGTGGCAGCGCAGCTTTCAGCGAACGAAGCGGCCTGCCTTGCCGGGTTGAGTGCCAACGAAACTGGCTGGCTGTCGCACCTTCCTCCCGGTGACCGCAGCCGCATTGCCACCGGCACCATCGTGCGGATCGTGGAACTGGCCGCCGCGCACATGAGGTTGCTGCTGCTGGTGGATGATGCGCAGTATCTCGATAGCGAGACGCTGATGGTGCTGGCCGCCATCACGCGCGGCGGACGCATCGCCATGATCGTGGCCGGGCGGCCAGAGGGGCTGCCCCGTATAAACGGGCTGTGCGCAACGCAGCTCAGGCTTGGATCGCTTTCCCGCAGCGCTGCGCGCACGCTGGTTTCGCTGATCAACCGCATCGCGCCAGTAGATGACAGCGTGATCGACCATGTGATCGACCGTGCCGAAGGCCTGCCGCTGGCGCTGCAGGAATTTGCGGTCATGCTGCAAGGGACACCGGCCGCAGATGCTGACGGTGGCGACGACGCATTAAGCGCCGCCCCGCTTCCGGCGCGGCTCGATGCGCTGCTGGCCGCACGATTGGCAGCATTGGATGCAGATGCCACCCGTCTTTGCCAGATTTGCGCCGTCCTAGGGCCGGTGTTTCCGGTCAGCCGTTTACAACGCGGGGGTGAACTGGTTTGCCGCAATCCCGTCACCGCCGTGGCTCGTCTGGTCGATGCCCGGGTGATCGAATTTGTCGGCACCGGGCAGGCGCGCTTCACCCACCAACTGGTGCAGGAAGCCGCCTATCGCGCAATGGCGCGGCGGCGGCGCACCGCGATGCATGGCAATGCGCTGGTCATCCTGAAAGAGGCGAAGGCCAGAACCGACTTGGCACTGCGCGCCGGCACCGGCGATGAAACCGCAAGTCACGCCGAACTCGCGACCCATGCCGAAAAAGCGGGACTTCATGCAGAGGCACTGGTCCATCTGTGGGAAGCCTGCGTGCAGGCACTTTCGCTGGCCGCAATCGATGCCGTCCGCCAGTTGCACGAACGCGCCTGCGCAATTGTTGCACGCCTGCCTGCCGCGCAAGCCGCGTTCGAACGTAGCCGTTTTGCCATGCTGGTGTTCGACACACTCCAACAACTGTCGCTGGAACAGATTTTGCGCACCGATGTCCTGGCTGTGGCTGACGGCAAGGTAAATCTTGGACCGGGTCTGCGCACGGTCGCGCGGATAAATATGGCTCTGCTCGACTGGATCGATGGCGCGCCAACGCGCGGCATGGTTTGGCTGGCACAGGCCGAGGCCGATCTGGACAAGCATGAAAGCCTGCCACGCCGCACCTATGCCGATCTGACAGCGGCCTATCTCGCCTTCTCGCTTGGGAATCCCGCCGAAGCAGTAAACCGGATCGATCGGTTGGGCGCGCGGCTGGCGGACGGACTGCGCGGCGAAACCTTCGGCGCGGTCGTCGTGATTCCCCACGTCCTCGCACGGGCGTTCGGCGCGTGGTATCTCACCGACCTGGGGCAGACGGCAAAGGCCCGATCGTGGGTCGCAGAGGCAATCAATCTCTCTCGCCGCTATACCCATGCCTATTCGCGAATGCTGGCCGATCTGGCGCATGGTTATCTGCATTATCGCGCGGGTCGGATGGAACGCGCTCTGCCGATCCTCCGCCGCGCCCATGCTGATTGCCTGCGGCATGATTTTCTCGGCTTCGAACCAGCCTGCGTCAGTTGGCTGGCGCTTTGCATGATCGAACAGGGCTTGCTGACAGAAGCTGCCCAAGTGCTTTCGCAATCGGTTGAGCGCGGACATTTCCGCAAGGTGCGCACATCGGCCACGTACTATCTGCACGAAGCCCGCGCCCGGCTGGCAATGGCACGAAATGAGGCCTCCGAAGCTGCAAATCTTGCCGCCCTGGCACTGAACCACGCCCGCGATTGCGAGGATGTGGTCCACGAACTGCACGCACTTACGCTGTGCGCCGAAGTTTCCGCGATCTCCGGCCAACCAGTCGCCAGAGCAGATACGCCCAGCATTTCTACGCTTAAGGCGCGGGCAGACGAACTGGGACTGGCCGTTTTGCAAAAACGGCTTGAAAGGCTGGCCATATGAGCGCGGAAGCGGAACTGGCGGCGGTTGGCCGGCGCCTGCTCGATCCTGCGGCCCTCCCGCTTGAACGGCTTGAATCGCTGGAAGATTCCAAAGTGCCGGTGCGCGTATTCGTGGCGGCACGCCACGATGCGGTGACGGGGGTATTGTGCGACGAGGCGGTGTTCTCGCTCCGCCACTATGACGAATTGCTCGAACAGGTCTTGCCCGGAACGCGCTATCTGGTGGGTGAGGACGATGCCGCACGGCAAGTGCGCTTGCGCCAGCTTCACGCGGCACAAGCCTGGCTGGACGCCCGGCGCCCGCCGGAAACCTCGACTGAGCCGCCTCAGATGGCACCCGGTTTTCGCACATGGGTCGCGGCAATGGCGCGCGAAGAGGCGAACGCCATTCTTGATGTGCTGGAGCACCGCGCACGCACGGGTGAAGCCGTGAACTTTGCCCGCGAATATGCCTTCCTGATCGCCTATCGGATGGCGCGACGGATCATCGGCGTTCCTGCTCCTGAAAAAGTCCCCGGCCTCGTCAGGCTGATTGTCATGGCCCGCAATGTAATGCGCCCCGGTCCGTGGCTGCGCCTGAAAGATGAACTGGGCGATTCCGTGGCAACGCTGGTCATGCTGCAACCGCTGTTCGGCCATGTCTTTGGCACGGTGGTGCGCAGCAATGGCGCCATTGCATGGTTAAGCCGCAAGACCGCAGGCCCCGCGCTTGACGCGATCGACACGGCCTTTGCCATGCCGCAGATCGCGCCCGACGACAGCCTGCTCAGCGCGCTGGTTGCCGTGAAACCCCAGTTCGCAGACGTAACGGATTATGATCTGCAGGCGCGCAGCGTGCTCTTCGAACTGATGGGCGCGCTGGTGCTGATCATCGGTAAATCGCTTTCGGAAATGGCGGCCTTCACCACATCTCCGGCTGGTGCGGCGGCGGGCGTCGATTGGCACACTCTTGTTGCTCGCCTTTCGGATCGGGGAGCAACCGTCAGGGATCACGATGCGGTGGTGAACGAAGTGCTGCGCCTGACCGGTGGCAGCCGCCTGACCCGGACGGTGCGGCACGATTGCCAATGGCGCGGGGTTGATCTGAAAGCGGGTGACCGCGTGGTTGTGCTGATCGATGCGGCATCACGCGATCCGGCGATTTTTGCGCAGCCTGAACGGTTTCAACCTGATCCAGCGCGGCCCTATGTCACTTCAGGTCCGCTACAGGGGCCACACGTGTGCTATGGCCGGGGCATTGCCTGGACCATCATACGCGAGGCCATTGTCGCCACGAAAGGGCGCATCATGCCCGCAGACGGCGCAAGCCTCGCCGTTTTCGCCGGGCTGCCCGACGATCTGCCCTTCATCGCCTGTCGCCAGTAGCCAGAAAGATCCCGCGTATGAGCCTTTCGCAGGACTTCATTACCATCGCCATCCCTTTTGGCGACAAGTCCGAATGGTGCGATGTCGGTGACGTGGAACGCAAGATCGCCGAACTGGGCAATCCGGCGGGCGCAGACTTGGACACGGCCTTGCGCAAGACCGGGATCGTCCATTTCGCCAGCATCCATGCCATCGCACCCGAAGCGCCGGGCCATCCTGCACACCTGCTGATCGAAGCCACTGTCGATGGCAACGCCGACCGGGCGATTGACGTGATTGCAGAGCACGCCGCAACGGTGCTCCTCCCTATTCTCTGGCTGACCAGCAGAATCGAGGATGAAGCCGCCGTTCTGCCCCTGCTCAAGCAGCACAGCCATCGCATCAGCCAATCACCCCTGCGCTGGCCCGGCCGCTTGCTCGGCCTTCCATTCGGCGGACTGCCCGGGCTGAGCGTCGAAGCGATCACGCGCAACCGCGATATCGTGGAAAAGGCACGCGCAATCATCGGGCATGAACGCGCGCACTCCTCGATGATCGGGCCGCAGACCCTGCTGAAAAAGGTGGGCGAAGCGCTTGAAAACGACCTCACTGCCCTGCCGGACAAACAACCGGCCGCGCTGGCGTTTTGCGACACCAACGATGCGCCGTGGCTGGACTTTGCCAAAACGCGCTGGTCGCTGGGTTGGATCGGGCGCGGACTTTGGGATGCGCGTCCCCTGTGGTTGCCGCTGTTGCTCCTGCCTTATGCGATCGCGCTCGTGGTGTTGCTGTGCGTCGGGGAAAGCGTAGTTTCGGCGCTTCTGGGCGCGATCGTGCCTATGGTGCTGTTTGCGGCGAAGATCGTTGCCGTCATCGCCTTCGCCCTACGGCGTGACGAACAGGCCAACACCCCGATCGACCGCACCCCTTCCGCCGCCGCGCTGGGCGCGATGATGGCGCGCGAAAATGCGCCCGGCGTAGTGCAGAACCACATGATCAGCATTACCCGCCTGCGTGCCGCGTGGATACGCAAGCTAAGCCTGCCACTGGCCTTCATCGCCGTGGCCACGATGGCCCGGATCGGCGTGATGCGGCGCGGCTTTCTTGCAACCATCGGTACGATCCATGCCGCGCGCTGGATCGTGCTGCCGGGCACGCGGCAACTGGTCTTCGTTTCCAACTATGACGGCAGTTGGGAAAGCTACCTTGAGGATTTCATCACCAAGGCATCCGAAGGCGTCACCGCCGCATGGAGCAGTTCCGAAGGCTTTCCGACCACCCGCTTCCTGTTCTTCAAGGGTGCAGAAGATGGCGACCGGATGAAGCGCTTTGCGCGCGGGTCGATGCAACCCACGCCCTGCTGGTTTTCTGCGCATCCCGATCTTTCAACCTCGGCCATGCGCAAGCACGCGCTGATCGTCAGCGGGCTGCTATATCGTTCGCGGCTGGAGAATTGCCCGTCTGAAGCCGAAGCCTGGCTCGACCTGTTCGGATCGATCCCGCGCCCGACCTACGGCCTGCAATACGAAGAAATCCAGACGCTGATGTTCGGCGGGTTGCGCCGCCATCCGCACAGCCTGCTGGTTGCGCTGAACTTTGGCGCACCGAGCAACGATGCGGGCATTCATCCCTACGCCCACGTCCAGAAATGGCTCGCCGGATTGATCGCGCGCGATGGGCTGGCCTTTGGTGACAAACCACCTGAAAGCCTCGTCGCCAACATCGCGTTTTCGGCATCGGGCCTGCGACTGCTGGGACTGGACGAAGAACTCGCGCTTGAAGGGCGTGGCACCGACCAAGGCTTCCCCGCAGCCTTCGCACTCGGCATGACTCACGCCAGCCGCAAGCGCGCCCTGGGCGATCCGGCCATGCTGGAATGGGCCGACGATGGCACTCACGCCGTCCTGCTGCTCTACGCGCGCGACGAAACGGTTGCCGCACGCTTTGCAGACATCATCACCGAAGCAAAACAGCACGGCCTTTCGGTCACGACGAAAATCCGCACCGGTATCAATTCCTTCGATGTCGACAAATTCCACGCCGCTTGGGACGCCAGCGATGGAAAACCGCTCCCGCAACCCGTCTTGCAACCATTTATCCACGCCAAGGCCGACACCAGCGACGAACTTTCCACCGAACCGTTCGGCTTCGTCGATGGCGTATCGCAACCGCTGGTGCGCGGTTTTCCGGGCCGTCATGGCGCGCCCGATCCGGTCCACGGAGTCGAACCGGGCGAGTTCATCCTCGGTTATACTGACAATCGCGGCTACTTTCCGCCCTCGCCTTTGGTGGAGCGCGCCAACCTTGCCAATGGCCTCAAGCGCCGCCTGCTCGCCGCACCACCGCAGGGCCAGCCACTCGAATACCCGGACTTTTCAGCAGGCGACGCACCTGCGCGCGATTTCGGGCGCAACGGCAGCTATCTGGTAATCCGTCAGTTGGAGCAGGATGTTAATGGCTTCCATACCCAACTCGGCAAGGCCACCGATCAGGTGTGCAAGCACAGCGACGTGATCAACCCACACAACGGCAATCCCCACCGTACTGGCGAATGGATCGCCGCGAAAATGCTGGGCCGCTGGCGTGACGGATCGGCGCTGATTGATCACCCCTTTACCCCATCGTTCCGCAGCGGCGCCGATGCCGTCCGGCGCAACGGCTTCCTCTACAAGGATTCCGATCCACAGGGGCTGCGTTGCCCTTTCGGCTCGCACATCCGCCGCAGCTTCCCGCGTGACAGCTTGGCGCAGACCGATCCGGTGGAACTTTCAGTGACCAACCGCCATCGCCTGCTGCGCCGCGGCCGCCCTTATCTGGATGACAAGAACGGAACAGCGCGAGGCACGCTGTTCATGTGCTTCAACGCCGATCTCGAACGGCAGTTCGAATTCGTGCAACAGACCTGGCTGGGATCACCAACGTTCCACGGGCTTGAACAGGAACCCGATCCTTTCGCCATGCATCACGGCGATGCACCGGGCACGGAAAAAGCCCGCTTCACCATCCACGGTCGCAATGCACCGCTGGAACTGCCCGATGTAAAGCGCCACATCACGGTGCGCGGCGGCGGCTATTTCTTCATGCCGGGCCGCCACGCGCTATGGTTCCTTGCCGGAAGCGCGCTGGAAGATACGCCCGATGGTCCGGGGCTGGCCATCACCGCCCGCTGATCCAGTTCAGGCTTGCATCAGCGCCTTCCCGCAACAGGCGGTAAGTGCGGCAAGCGTATCTTCGGGCGGGATGCCGGTGTTCAGCGCACCGATCTCATCCACCGTGCGCGTGCCATCTGCTGCCATCAGCAGAGAGCGCAGTTCGCTCTGCTCGATCTTGATCACCCCGTGATCCAGCGTGCAAAGCGTTGTGTCGCCCAGTTTCAGCATTCCGCGCACCAGTGCGCCAGAACATGGCTTCTCCGCCGGAGCGGAAGGGAATGGCGCCGGAGCAGGATGCAGAGCGACGTACCATTCGGTATAAAGCTGCAGGATCACACGCAGCAGCTTGGGATCGCTGGTAATCGTATTGATAGGCACGCGCTGCGGATAGGCAGCGGCGGCGCGCGTCAGGGCATCGGCAAGGCCATCGTCGTTGATCGTGATCACATCGTCACCCAGCACGAACGTGCCATCGTCCTGTCGCTTGATTTTCGTCGAAAGCCACAGGTTGGCAATGCGCATAGCGTCGATCCGGCGATCTGGCACCTGTTTCACGAACAGGCTCTGCCGGAAATATCGCAGCGCGGCATAATCATCGCGCGATGCGGCCAGCAGCACTTCGCCTTCGGGATCGTCAGGCATGTCCGCCCCATCGGCAACGAAGCCGTCAAGCTGGCGATTGCGCCCTGCATCGGTCAGGAAGATCAAGCCGTTGGCATGGGCCTCAGCCGCCACATCCAGCAGGCGCTGCGGATTGAAGCAGGGGCCAAGTTCATCGTGGAACAGCACCGCATCGGGGCGCTGCAACATGTTCCCAGTCTGCTGGCGCAAGGTCGTCGCCAGTGGCTCATCCCCATCGCGAGCGCGGGCGTAATCCTCCAGAAAATCTCGCACCGCGGCAATGCGCTGGTCGGGATCGTCGATTTCCCCGATGGCATCCAGCAACATCTCACGCATGATCATCCGCACATGCCCACCGGGCATGGCGTTATAACTGATGAAAGCCACACCCCGGTCCGACAGCACATGCGAAGCCAGCCGCATCGTTGCCTCACGCACATGATCGGGCACCCAGGCATAGACGCCGTGGGCAATCACATAGTCGAAAGCTCCCGCCGGATAGCGGTGATGCGCCTCGCAGATGTCCTCCACCGCCAGCGTCACGTTGGTCAGGCCCGATGCGTCGACAATCTCCTGCCCGCGCGCAATCGCGGTTTCGGAAAGATCAAAGCCGTACGCATCACACCCCGGCCACATCGCCGCCATCGCCAGCAGGTTAACGCAGGTTCCCCCGCCAATCTCCAGAATACGCGCTTCCTGCGGCGGCACCGGGTGCAGCCCCGCCAGATGCGCCAGCACCGCCAGACGTTCGGGATTGGTCTGGGCGAATACCGTGGTCGGATAGGCAACGCGATCATAGGGCGTGGTAGTCAAGCGAGCGGTCCTTCTTCAGTCGCGCACATATGTGAAAGTCTGGCAACGGTGCAGATCGAAATCGGGATCAGGGCCGGGACCGCTGGCCACATCGTGAACCGAAAGGCGCAGTTCTTTGGGCTTTGCCGGATCGGACAGCGCGAACGATACGGACAGCACCGGCGCCGCACCGCACAGGCCATCCTTGCCCCACACCGGCTTTGCGCCGTCAGCCGGATTTACGCGCGCCAGCGTGGGTGAAACCGGTTCGATGCGCAGCGTAAGCCCTTTGGCGAAGACCAGCCTGTCCGGCTTGATATCCAGTGTTCCCAGCACCTTGTGCGCATCGTTGTCATAGGCCTTCCATTGGCCCAGCAGAGCCGCGTTGATGGCGTGCGGCGTGTTGGAAGTTGCAGATGCAGCCTCCGCAACCGCTTCACTTGCTGTTGCACTTGGCGCAGGCGCATTACAGCCTGCTATGGCAAAGGCCAACGCGATGATCACAGCGCGCGCCCTCATTTTCGCACAGGCCTCGCCGGCGGGCGGCCCGGCTGGTTGCGGGCCTCGATTTCCGCGATCCGGGCAGCGGACAGAAACAAGTCCTTCACTTCCTTGTTGCGCTCCGCCGAAAGCTGCGGACGGTGTGATTCCAGCGCCGCGCGCTTCCAGTCAGGCCCTTTGGGATTGTTGATCGCGCGTCCAAAGTTCTTGAACTTCTTCGCTAATCCGTTTGGACCGAGGTTGTAGACCATATCCATCAGCCCAACCTGCGCGTCTTCCGGGAACGACGCGAAACCCGGATAGATAGTGCGCAAATTCACGATAAACGCATCAAGTTTCAGCACACGGAGACGGTCCGCTTCGGTTTGCATGATGAACAGTTGCGCATCCTTGCGATAGGATTGCGCCGAATAGTTCCTATCCGTGCCCGCCGGACTGATTGCCCGCAGCCGCCGCCATTCTGCTCGCTTCTCATCAGCCGTGGCAGGTTTCTTGTTGGGATGGCGAAGGTCCACCCCAACTGCGGCTTCTGCATCGGGCAGCATGGTGCCGTACCCGATCGTCACATAGCTGACCGAGTCCAGATACATCCAGTTGATGAACGCTTCACCCTTGGCAATCAGAGCAATAGCGCGGACCTTGGCATTGGCTAAGGACATCCCGACACGCTTTCTTCCGGCCCTCGTTTCTATCCGAAACTATACCCGAACCCATCGCCCTCAACCGTGACATCAATCACCTTTACCTCTTCGCCGTTCATCTGCCGGTTGAGCAGTTCCATCGACAGATCGGGCAACATTGTGTTGGTCAGGATCGCATCGATCAGACGACCGCCGCTGGCCACCTCGTTGCAGCGTGACACGATCAGATCGACCACCTCCTGCCCATAGTTGAAGGCGATGCCGTGGCTGTCTGCAATGCGCTTCACGATGCGGTTCAACTGGATGCGAACGATGCCCTGAAGCATGGTGGGGCTGAGCGGGTAATAAGGCTCCACAATCAGGCGGCCCAGCAGGGCGGGCGGGAAGACCTTGAGCAGTTCAGGGCGCAGCGCGGTCGCCAGCGCGGCTGGTTCGGGCTTCATCTCCTCGTCCTCACTCATCGTGGTGATGAGGTCGGTGCCGACATTGCTGGTGAGCAGGATCAGCGTGTTCTTGAAGTCGATATAACGGCCCTCGGCATCATTCATGAAGCCCTTGTCGAAAACCTGGAAGAACATCTCGTGGACATCGGGGTGGGCCTTTTCCACCTCGTCAAGCAACACGACCGAATAGGGCCGCCTGCGAACCGCCTCGGTGAGAACCCCCCCCTGCCCGTAACCAACATAGCCTGCTGGCGCGCCCTTCAACGTCGAAACGGTATGCGCCTCCTGAAATTCGCTCATGTTGATCACGATCAGGCTGTCATCGCCCGAAAACAGCAGCTCCGACAACACCATCGCGGTTTCGGTTTTGCCCACACCCGATGGGCCGCAGAGCATGAACACGCCCACCGGCTTGTTGGGATTGTCCAGCTTGGCACGGCTGGTCTGGATGCGCTTCGCGATGGAATCCATCGCGTGATCCTGCCCGATCACCCGCTTCTTGAGCTGATCGGCAATGGTCAACACGCTTTCGATCTCATTCTTGACCATGCGCCCCATCGGGATACCGGTCCAGTCACCCACAACAGCGGCAATCGCATCCTGATCGACCACGCCGAAGACCATCGGCTCGTCGCCATGCGCTTCGCTCATCGCCGCCAGCGCAGCTTTCAACGCCTCTTTCAGCGCATCCTCACCCTCGACCGGCCCGTCGCCAGCAGCCTTGCGCGCTTCGGTCAGCGCATCGCGCGCGGCAACCACTCCGGTCAGAGCGTCCTTCTCGCGCTCCCACTTGGCGCTGATCTCTTCCACCGCGATGGTGGCTTCGGCCATCGCCTCATCCAGCTTGGGCAAACGTTCACCGCTTGTGTACTGGCCCCCTGCTTCGCGCAGCGCAATTTCGCGTTCCACTTCAAGCAGTTCCAACCGCCGTTTGCGATCTTCGACCTGCGCTGGGGTGGAATGCTGCGAAACCGCCACGCGCGCGCAGGCGGTATCCAGCAGGCTCACCGCCTTGTCCGGCAACTGCCGCGCCGGGACATAGCGCTGCGAAAGCTTGACCGCAGCCTCAACCGCCTCGTCCAGCACAACCACGTTGTGATGCTTCTCCATCATCGGCGCGACCGAACGGATCATGGCCACGGCCTTGTCCGTTTCCGGCTCGGCCACATCCACCGTCTGGAACCGCCGGGTCAGCGCCGGGTCTTTTTCGAAGTACTGGCGATACTCGGCATACGTCGTCGCCGCGATCGTCCGCAGGTTCCCACGCGCCAGTGCTGGCTTGAGCAGGTTGGCTGCATCGCCCGTGCCTGCTTGCCCACCAGCGCCAATCAACGTGTGCGCCTCGTCGATGAACAGGACAATAGGCACCGGGCTGGCTTCAACCTCATCGATTACCTGGCGCAGGCGCTTTTCGAATTCGCCTTTCATGCTGGCGCCAGCCTGCATCAGGCCGATGTCGAGGCTACGAAGAGTGACGCCCTGAAGCGAGGGCGGTACATCGCCATCGACGATGCGCTTGGCGAAGCCTTCGACGACGGCAGTCTTGCCCACGCCTGCTTCACCAACGAGGATCGGATTGTTCTGGCGGCGGCGCAGGAGGATGTCGACGCACTGGCGGATTTCGCTGTCACGCCCGACGATGCGGTCGATCTTGCCGTCACGCGCCTGCTGCGTCAGGTCGACCGAGAACTTGGCCAGCGCCTCGCCATCAGCAACCGGACCTGCGCCTGCCTCTCCGCCAGCGCTTGCGCCGCCAAGGTCCGCGCCCTGCGTGGTTTCGTGACTGGACGCGCAGGCTGCTTCAAATTCGCTGGCAAGACGTTCGACCTGCACCTTGCGGAATTCGGCGCTGATCGAAAACAGGGCGTTGCGCAGCGTTGCGGTCTTGAGCATCCCGTATAGCAAGTGCCCGGTGCGCACGCGCCCGGCGCCGAACTGCAACGAGGCATAGAGCCAACCCTTCTCGATCGCCTCTTCAATCTGCGGGGAAAAGTCGGAGATGGCGGTGGCGCCGCGCGGCAGCACATCAAGTGCAGCGACAACCTGCCGGGCAAGGCTTTCATCATCAAGACCGAAGGCAGTGCGGATCGCGGCAATATCGTTCTGGGGATCCTGCAACAGGACGTGAATCCAGTGAACCAGTTCGACATAAGGGTTGCCGCGCATCTTGCAGAAGCCGGTTGCGGTTTCGATCCCTTTGAGCGCGGTCTGGTTGAGCCGCCCGAACAGGGCGCTGCGGCTGATCTCGGTCATCCTGCCGGTTTCCTTCTTTTGAGGCTGGTCTTGCGTAAATGGGCGTCGGCTCGGATCGGGCCGGTGGATTGCGAAGGCTGGGCAGCTTCCGATCCAGTAGCAGAACCGGGCTTGCGGCGACGACGCGCGATGGCAGCGATGGCCGATCCACGGGGTTTGAGCCAACCCGACCACCCCAGCCGTGTCTTGCCATCAAGCCGCGCCGGCGGCGCATCGGCATCAGCCAGTTCAACGCACAAATCCCATTCGAGATGTGTGGGTTTGAAAGCCTCGATCGCTTCCGCCGCCACGGCAAAGCGCGTGCCGCCGGGCATCAGAGAGAGATAATCGGCGTGGTTCTGCGCGCGCACGATCACGCGGAACGCATCGGACGCGCTATAAATACGCCCGCCCAGCACCGCATCCTGTCCCAGCGTGGCATAGTTGCGACCAAGCCGGGTTCGATCCTCCCGTTCGAGATCCCGCCAGCGCGGCACGAATTCCACCACTTGCGCAGGCTGGCGTAGCAGATGACTAAGCGCATCCTCAATCGCCACAGCGCTGCGCGGCCCGGCAAAAACGCCAGCATAGTGGAGCCGCGCGCGGGCGTGGAAACGATTGTCCGGGCCGGCCCCCTCGCCCGCACCCGACAAGGCACCAAGCCAATCGGCAAAGCGATCGTCCGCCGGACGGTCTGCCTGCGCGGCAGGCTGCGATTCTGCCCATGCGCGATAGAACAGTTGCAGCATTCGCCCGGAAATCGTGTTCAGCCAGTCAACAAACGGCTGCTTCTGGGCATAGCGCCGCTCATAAGCGGCAAATTCGGTCAGGTGGATGGGCAGTGGTCCCATCGGACCCAACAAACCCAGCCATTCACCATAAAGGCGTGGCCTGCCGTGGCGAAACTCCAGCTTGGCAAGCGTATGCGGCGCAAAGGCGAGCGACGGTTCCTGCGCCAGATCGACGATGGACTGCTCCGGGCGGCGGGCCGCACCGATGCGTGGCTTGCCCGCGTCCTTCGCCTCTGCCCGGCGCAGCACGGCAAACAGCCCGCTACGCTGCAGTTCGGCGATTTCCGCCGACCAGTCGATCAGATCGTGTGTTTGCGTCCGATCCGGGGGGGCCATGACATTATCGTTCCTTCGCCCGGCGTGCGGACGATCGTTTCGGTGAAGCTGTTGACGGATGTGAAATCGGCCAGAAACCGTTCCACCACGGCGGAAAAGAGAAACAGGCGTGCGTTTTCGAACGAGGCATCATCGAGCGTCAGTGTCACACGACTGCCGCGTGCCACGGCCATCGCGCCGCGCCCCGGCACGCGCCGCACCACGGGGCGCGAACCGACAGTTACGATGCCGTCGATCTGCCGCCGCAGCGCCGCATTGTCGCGCGGACCATAAAGCGCGAGGTGATCGCGCAGCATTGACGGATCACTGCCATCTTCGGGCACGAGCGTGGCATAGTTGGGCGTAAGATGCGCAATGATCCGCCATGCCGCATCATCAAGCCCCAGCGGCGGACGCGGTTTGCTTGGGCTGCGCAGAACGCTGACGGAGCGCACCGGACCGCCGGGCGGGACAAAATGCTCTGTCCCTCGAAACGACAGTTTCGATGGCAGTTCCCGGTTGGTGACCAACGCACGGACGGCCAGTTCCTTGATATCGGCAATACGTTCAGGATTGCCTGCGGCGGTTAGCGATATCCACGTTTCAGTGCCGGTGTAATCATCGCGCCGCAACCGGCGCTGTTCGCGCGTGGACAGCCTGCGCAGCTTGAGCCGGGGGACAAAAAACAGCGCATCGCGCCAGTCATAAAGCAGCGCCCCCAGTGCATAGAGCGGCGCAACCGGGCGCGGTTCGGTGGATTCGCGCAAATGCGCCGTCACATCAAGCAGCCGCCAAACTTCGAAATCGAGCGGCCTTGTACGATCAGGCATGAGCAAAAATTCATGCCCTGCCGGATCAACCTGAACACGACCAAGCTGCTTTTCAAACAAGTTGATCGCGGGCGTAGCGAAAAGCCTGAAGTTTGCGGGCGACAGTGCACCCGCCAGCGCCGGGGCATTGCGATTGAACAGCAGCACCACATCCACTGCGCCACCATCCGCAGCGGCAAATCCCTTGTTCAGGCCGTTCAGGCTGGCAAAGAGGAAGCGTTCGGGGCACGCGAAATATTCGGTCAGCAGCCGATAACCCCGGAAAGAACGCTCCTCAGCCGGGAGCAGCGCCTCATCCTTGTCAAAGCCGATCTGCGCAGGCAGCGGCAACTGCACCGGTGCTGCCGATGCGGATTTGGCAGGTTTGGCCAGAACAGCCACGGTTTCGCCAATGATCTGGCGGTAGAGTTCGCCGGGGATCGTTTCCGACCCGTCAAGGTAGATGGGCAGATCGGTGATGCTAAGCTTTTCGAGCGGGATCGCCCCCACCCCTTCGAAGCGCAACCGCAGGCCCGCCTCTGCCCTGATGCCCGCACTGGCGGCAAAACTGGCAACGGCGGTGCGCGAACCGAGATATTCGACTTCGGAAATCCGCAAGGGGTAAAGTTTCACCGCATGACCCGTGCGGAACGTCACCGGGCTGGCTCCCGCCTCGTCGGTCATCGCGACAAGTTCGGTCTGGCGCGGCACTTCATAGCCTTCGGCCAGAAGCGGATCGCCATCCTTGGGATCAAACCCGGCGATACAGATCGATGGGACCGGTGCCAGATAGTGCGGTTGCACCGCAGAAAGCAGATGCTGGGTGAATTCGGGATATTGGTCCGAAATCTTCAGCTGCACGCGCGCCGAAAGATAGGCCACGCCTTCCAGCAGCCGCTCAACATAGGGGTCAGGGTCATTCGGCGTCTTGAGGCCGAGCCGGGAGGCCACAGTCTCGTGCTCTTCGCCAAACTCTCGCGCGGATTCGCGCAGATAGGTCAGTTCTTCGTTGTAGAAACGGAGCAGCCGCGGGTCCATGTGGCTATTCCCGCACCGTTACCGCTGACGAATCCGATTCCACATCAGTGCGCAACTTGATCGGTATGGCGCGCAGAGCCGAACGCACGTCAGCCTCAATCAGAAAGGTCAGCGAATTCTCACGCTCAACCTTGCCCGAAAGTTCGACATTGAGCGAAACTGGATCGATCCGCGGTTCGAACGCCTGTACCGCATCGCGGATTTCCCGCGCACGGCGCAGGATCGCGCGGCTGCTGAGCGACTTTCCCGCAAGGTCGGACACACCATAATTCAACACGCTGGTGCGGACCTGCGGATAATTGGTGAGATCGACGCTGGATTCGAGATTTGTGGTATTGAGCAGCCAGGCCAGTTCGCGCCTGACGGTTGCCCTGAGCGCGGTTTCGTTAAAGCGCTCTACCGCAGGCACCGACAAAAAGCGCAAGGCTTCGCGCCGTTCTTCGGCATTCTCGATTTCCTCACCGCGCATTCCGCCAATGTCGTTTCCGGCCACAAGCTTGTCAAAAAGCGTGGGATTGAGAACCGGTTGGGAAGGACTGCGCGCCATCAGGCGAAAGTGAGTTTGCGCAGATCGAGCAGTGCGGCATCGCCGCCGTCCGAAAAACTCCAAAGACGCTGGCCGAGGCCGGATTGAATCGCGGCATCGCCTTCCCCCGACTCCACCCAGTCGGTTTGGCGACCAAGTCGGACCACCGCAGCAGGCGCGGCTTCCGTTCCGGGATAGCGCGCGGGAAGGAAAGCCGCGATCGACTGGCCGGATTTCAGTGCGAGTTGGACAGGATACCACACGGTATCACGCAGATCCTGCGGTCCATCCGACGTGATCGAAACAACGGCATCAAACGGCACAAGGCCATAGCGCCCCGCTACGATTGCCTCAAACGTGGGGCCGAAACGCATGTCCGCATCGGCGATCCAATCGAAAGCCTGAGCGGGGACGCGCACACCTTCGAACGTGCCGGGCGTATCTGGTGCTTCGCTGAAAGCCGCGTCGCGTGCATCAGCTGCTTCAGTCATGCGGCCTTTTGCGCCCAGCGAAATCGCTTGCGCCACACCTTCGATCCATCCGCCCATGCCGACAAGCACCGGCATATCCGCCTTGCCCGCAAAGACATCAGCCCGGAGCAATTCGGCATCGATCGCCTGGTTATAGGTTGCAGCCAGCATCTGTGCGTTATCGGCAACCTGGGCAAGTGCCTGCAATTGCTTGCGAGCCTTATCCCATTCGCCGGTAACGCACAGCAACTGGAACAGGAACATTCGGGCCTTGTCATCTCCAGGCCGTGTGCGGACGATTTCAACCAGAGCAGCACGTGCTCCGTCCAAATCGCCCTCGCGCAGCAAGGTGTCCGGATCTGCCATTTTGACTGCCCCCAGTCCGTACAACTTGTGCCCGACACACGGTCAGGCGAAAAATCAGACCGCCTTGTTGGCCTTGAGATCCCAACCGAACTTGGCCACGCCACCGAGGCCGCCCTTTTCGGTCTGTTCCTTGTAGTCGAACTTGATCTCGGCAAAGTTCAGCGAGACCTGCTCCATCGGATTGCTGCCATCGCTGCCAGCGTTCGCGATGCTCGACACCAGAATGTTCTTCAGCGTGATGCGATAGTATTCTTCCTGCTTGCCGCCTGCCTTGCGCACGGTCAGCACGCCTTCAGCGATGTGATCGCCATTGGCGCAGGCCTGCATCAGCGAAGGGGTCGACAGGTCGCAACGCTTGGTGATGGACATGTCGTTGAACGACACCTTGCCCGCGCCGCCGCCGCCGCCAGTTGCCCAGTCACCGCCGTTCTGCAGACCCCACGAGAAGTTCTCGATGTCGATCTCACCCTTGTGCTTGTCGTCCTTCGACTCGCCTTTGATGTTGGTAAGCTTCAGAAAGATGTCAGCTGCCACGTTCCGTCTCCTATAAACTCGGTCAACAGGTTGCGAACCCGAACGACGTTCAGCCCGAAAGACTGATTGGCACTCAAAAACTCTAGGCCATGCAAGCCAGTGTCCTGCGATGGGTTGGGCGTTGTTCTTCTTGTCGCCCTCAATCAGATATACCCACCGCCTGACTCATCATGTGACCAAATGCACTAACCGCCCGAATTCGGCAGCTTCGAAACCATGCTCAACGACACGTCCATGCCTTCAAGCTGGTAGTGCGGAATGAACAGGAACTTGCCCTTGTAGTAACCGGGGTTCGATTCATCAGGCACGACCTCGATCCGGGCATCCTTTAGCGGCAGACGCGCCTTCGTCTCTTCGGTCGAACTGTCGGGCTGGCCATCGATGTAGTTCGAAATCCAGCGCTGCAGATCCTGTTCGATCTGCCGTTCGGTGCGTGTGCCACCAATCCAGTCGCGCACCATGCACTTGAGATAGTGGGCAAAACGGCAGCTTGAGAAGATGTAGGGCAGACGTGCCGAAAGGTTTGCCGAAGCGGTGGCCGCCGGATCATCATAAACGGCTGGATTGTTGAGCGTCTGCGCACCGATGAAGGTTGCCTGATCGGTACCTTTGCGGTGAACCAGCGCCATCAGACCAGCCTTGGAAAGCTCTGCTTCGCGACGGTCGGAGATGGCGATTTCGGTCGGGCAGGTCATGTCCACGCCGCCATCGTCGGTCGGGAACGTTGCCACGGGCAGACCTTCGATCGTGCCGCCACTTTCAACACCGCGAATACGGCTGCACCAGCCCCAGGTGCTGAATGCATCGGTGATACGCGTGCCCATCGCATAGGCCGCGTTGACCCACAGGTACTTGTCGTGATCGCCGCTCGTATCTTCTTCGAAGGCGAACTCCTCAACCGGATCAGACTTTGCGCCATAAGTCGGGCGGCCAAGGAAACGCGGCATCGCAAGGCACATGTAGCGGCTGTCCGGGCTGTCACGGAAGGTGCGCCATGCGGCATAGTCGGTCGCTTCGAATAGCTTGGACAGATCGCGCGGGTTGGACAGTTCGGTCCAGCTCTGCATACCCATCAGACCCGGCGCGGCACCGGCAATGAACGGCGCGTGTGCCGCAGCACCGATCTTGGCCAGCCCCTTCATCACTTCAAGATCGGGGCCGGAATGATCGAAAGCGTAATCGCAGACGAACGAACCGAAGGGCTGGCCACCCAACTGGCCGAATTCGGCTTCGTAGACCTTCTTGAACAGCGGGCTCTGATCCCACGCAGCATCGCGATACTGGCGGAACATCTTGCGGCATTCGTCCTTGCCGATGTTCAGCACCCGAATCTTGAGATCCTTGCCCGTCGAGGTGTTCATCACCTGATAGTGCAGGCCGCGCCACGCGCTTTCGAGGCTCTGGAAATCGGCGTGGTGGATGATCTCGTTGACCTGTTCTGTCAGCTTGCGATCCAGCGCGGCGCGCAGCGCGTCCATCGTGCTGAACACATCGTCGCCAATGATCGAAACGTCAGCCAAGGCCTGCTGCGCCAGCGTGGACACCGCCTGTTCGATGCGGTTCGCGCGGGCATCATCGCTGGGCTTGAACTCCTTGCGAAGCAGTGCTGCGAAATCGTCGGGAGCGAACTCCGTCTCGGTTGCCGCTGCTCCGCCCTGTACCTGTTCCGTCGCCATCTCAAGCCATCCTGTCTGCCTGCCACGACACTGCCGTGGTCGGAAATTTCATCAACCGTCCGCTTCCCGCGATCAGCCTTCGCCGCCTGCACTCGGCTCCTTGCCCGCCGCCGACATCGCCTTCATCAGCGTGGGGTCCTTGAGCAACTGGTCGAGCAGATCCTGCGCGCCGTCCTTGCCGTCCATGTAGAGCATGAGATCGTTGAGCTGTTCGCGCGCTTCGAGCAGTTGCGCCAGCGCGGGCACCGACTTGGCGATGGCACCGGGCGAGAAGTCCTCCATCGTCTTGAACGTCAGGTCCACGGCCAGCTTGCCTTCGCCGGTCAGCGTGTTGTCCACATTGAAGGCTGCGCGCGGCGCGATGGCAGCCATGCGCTGATCGAAGTTGTCCATATCGAATTCAAGGAAGTCGCGATCATTGAGCGACTTCTTCTCGACCAGGCTTTTGCCCGAAAGATCGGACATGATGCCCATGACGAACGGCAGTTCAACCTTCTGCTTCGAGCCGAAGGTTTCAACCTCATACTCGATGTGAACACGAGGCGCCCTGTTTTCCTTGATAAACCGCTGACCACTCTTCGCCATTTACGCCTCCATCGCCGGTCCGGTCACCCTCTCGGCACGTTGTCTACCGTATTCCTGCACCCTCTTGCGCCGTCCGGTAAGTGCCGAAAATCACCATTCCGAAGACGCCTGCGTTTCACCCCAAGATCCAGCTTCCGCCACCGCTTCTGCCGCAGCAGGTGCCGCGCTGCGCCGGGAATGCAGAACCCGCGCCGCTTCATCGACTCCACCGGGCGCAAGGTCCTGCAGCACGGTCATGAAATCAAGGCCCGTCCATTCGCGCGCGCGTTGCAACAACAGCGGGACCGGACTACCCGGCTCCATCGCGGTGTAATAAGCGCAGATCGCATCAAGCGCGCGCACCACGTCATCACGATTGCGGATGCTGCCGGAAAACGCCGGACCGGATGACATAACTGCCGCCGGAGCAGTGCCTGAAGAACTGCTGCTGCCCCAATCGTCAGCATCGTCTGCGGTGCCTGTATCCGCCACTTCAACGGGCGCCTGTCCGGGCAACACCGCCGACAGCGCATTGCGATAGCGATCAAGCTTTTCGTAAGTCGGCTTGAAGTTGGTGGCTGTGTCGCCTTCGGCATTGATGGTCAGCACGCCATCGATCCGGCGGAAAGCGTTACGCAGCGCATCGAACCGATCGACCAGCCCGGCAATGGCCTCGGCATCGGTCGCCTCGATCGTCGCACGGAACGGTCCATAACCGTCAGCCGATGCGCCCTGATCGGCGAAGCGTTCGATATCCTCACCGGTAAAGCGCCCAAAACGCGGATGCTCGATCAGCGGGACGCGGGAAAGCGGAGCGAGGAAATCACTGATGCGGGTAAGCGATTCGCAAGGCGCCTTGCGCCCGATGAAACCATATTCATCGAGTTGCGGGTGCAGATCGGCCCAACGTTCCTCAAGCAAACCCGCCAGCCATTCGGCAGCTTCACCCAGCAGATCGAAGCGGCGGGCAAAAGTGGCCGCGCGGATGAGGTAAACCGGCAGCCAGATATCGCGCGTCTGCGCACCCTGCGCAATGATCTGGTCGATGACCTTGCGCCAATCGATGTCCGACTCACCGCCGTCTTCACTGACAGGCCGCTCGAACGCGCTTTCGATCTCCATGCGAAGATCGTCGTAGGACAAGTCGGGGCCTGATGGCACCTCTTCGGAGAGAGGCGCGATCAGGGCCGCGATATCAAGAGTCATTCGGTTCAGCCCCCGCCAACCGCTTGTGGTCAGTCGATCTTCACGATCTCGACGCGGCGGTTTGCGGCAGCCTTGGCGTTCAATCCAGCTACCGGCTTGTCAAAGCCATAGCCTTCGGGCTGGAGACGCGAACGTTCAACGCCGTTTTCAACGAGAAACTGCACCAGCGCCTCTGCACGGCGCTTCGACAGATCGATGTTGTATTCACGCCCGCCAACCGAATCGGTGTGGCCGCCGACGATGAAGCGCTTCGAAGCTGCCGACGGAGCCTTGAGCGCGCTGGCCAGCATCTGGGCCTGTGCGCGGCTGCCCGGAGCGATTGCCGCCGAACCCGAGGCGAAGTTGATCGAAAGCGTGGAGCGACCAGCCTGCGACTGTGCAACGGGTGCCGCAATCCGCGGCTTGGGCGCTGCAACCGCAACGGTACGCGGCTTTGGCGCGGAATATCCCGGTGCTGGCGGCACGACCTTTTTCTTTGCGCCCTGCGGGATATCAAAGCGCAGCGCGCGCTTTTCGCCCTGATCGCGGGTTGCGAGTTCCTGATTGAAAGCGTCGCAATCGCTGGTCAGTTCGCAAACGATCTGCGCGTCCGACTTTTCTGCGACAGGTCCGGCCTGAGCCGTAGCGATGGTCGGGATCGTGATGAGAAGACCCGATGCAATCATCTTGAATACCATAGCGCACCTCTTTCCGCGGACCTGATGCCCGCCCCGGCAATGCCGGTCATTGTTCTCGCGACGCCTGTGGTTAATATTTTCCGATATTCTTACAGGTCATCAACCAACGCCGCAAACGATTCCTGCTTTGCTGTTCACTACTGCTGTGCCAACTGGGCTATCAGTGCCGCTTCGGGACAATCTGGCCGCCAATCGTTTCATCAGATCATGAACGTGCTGCTCTCCGCTTATCCGGCGGAATAGGTGCTTCATAACAGGGTGCCGTTCTGGTAGCGGTGACGACAGTCACAGACGAAGTGGCAAAGAAAAAGCACACGGGTTGCATCGGTTCGGCATGATTGCCGGGACTTCCTGCAAGGGGAACTGATTTGGCTGACAGCCCGATGCGGCAGACCGCCCTGGCCCTGCGGCTTGGAAACGGCTCCGAACAACTCAAACTCGTGCGCCTCGATGCTTTCGAGGCGTTGAGCCAGCATTTCTCGATCACGCTCGAAGTGCTTTCGCTTGATGAGATCGAACTGCTGCCCAACCTTGGCAAGCCCGCTTCGATCGAAAGCAAGCTGGATGGCCAGCTGCTGCGCTATTTCCACGGCATCGTGGTGGACGCGGAATATGTCGAGGAAATCAACGGCGCGGGCTTCGTCTATCGGCTGGTTCTGGCCCCGGCGGGGCAGTTGCACGATCAGGGCAGCAACTTCCGAATTTTCCAGAACAAACCCGTAATCGAGATCATCAAATCGGTGCTCGGGGAATGCGGCATGGCGTTCGAGGTCAAAGCATCGGGCGGGACGCGGCAGCTTGCCTATTGCGTGCAATATGGCGAAAGCGATTTCGATTTCGTCTCGCGCCTGATGGAAGAAGAAGGCCTCTACTACTTCTACCAGCACAGTGCTTCGGCCCACACGATGACGATCTGCGACAAGCCGGGCTGCCACGTGCCGATGCCGGTGGGGCCGATGACGTACAACCCCCTGTCTGATTCCGCCGCAATGGTCGATTCGACGAGTCGTGGAGGCACCACGGGCCTGTTCGTGCAATCGTGGCACGAACGCGCATCGACCGGCGGCGAAGCGCGCGTGACCATGCGCGACTATGACTTCAAGGAACCGACTCGCGCACGGCAAGCTGAAGCAACCGACAAATGCGCCCATCCGCTTGATGAGATCGAAGTCTACAACTGGCCTGGCCGTTATTATCAGGAGTCAGCGGGGCAAACGCTCAGCACCGTGGTGCTGGAAAGCCGCCGGGCGCAGCGTTTGCGTTACGAAGGGACCAGCACCTTTGCCGGTATCGAGACGGGATACCATCTCCAGTTGAAAGGCCACACGATAGGGCGGTTCAACCGCAAATACTTGATCGTGCGTTGCCGCACGACGCTCGCGAACGAACAGTACCGGTCGGGCGGCGCGGCAAGCCAGACGTTTGTGGAATTCACCACGATCCCGCACGACGTAAACTTTCGCGCGCCGATCACCACCCCCCGTCCCACGGCCCGCGGCCCCGAAACTGCTGTGGTGACCGGCCCCAAAGGCGAGGAAATCCACGTCGACGAATTCGGGCGGATCAAGGTCCAGTTTTTCTGGGACCGCGAGGGCAAGCTGGACGACAAGTCAAGCTGCTGGATCCGCGTTTCGCAAACGGGGGGGCTGGGCAACATCATCATCCCGCGCATCGGACATGAAGTGCTGGTCGATTTTATCAACGGCAACCCCGATCGCCCGATCATCGTCGGCCGCGTGTTCAACGCCAGCCACATGCCGGTTTACAAGCTGCCCGACAACAAGACCCGCGCGCTCTGGCGCACCAAGACCTACAAGCGCACCACGGGCGATGCGCTGTCCGAAGCGGAAGATCTGGATACCAAAGCCCCCGGTGCCAACGAGCTTCGCTTTGAAGATGCGACGGGCAAGGAGGAAGTCTTCCTCCACGCCGAACGCGACATGAACACTCGCGTGCGCCACAACGAAACGCACAAGGTGGGCCGCGATGTGGAGATCAGCGTCGGCAAGAACCGCAAGGAGCGGGTCGGCAAGAACGAGGAAATCCTGATCGAGGGCAACCGCAAGGAAGAAGTCAAAGGCACCGAAACGATCACCGTCCACAAGGATCGCAAGGTTGAGATCAAGTCCAACGATACGCTGGACGTGACCAAGAAGATAACGATCAAGGCTGGAGATTCCATCGATATCAGCGCGGCCAACAAGATCACACTGTCGGTTGGTGGCAGCACGATCACGCTTGACCCGACCTCGATCAAGATTTCGACGACCACACTCAAGATGGAAGGCATGGCGACAGCCAAGCTGGGGTCAGCCATGACTACGGTCGAGGCTTCGGGCATTCTGACCGCCAAGGGCGGACTGGTGAAGATCAACTGATGGGCGACTGGAAGCTATCCACCTGGACCGATGCCGCGCAGCTTGCAGCCAGTGTGAACCCTCGCGAGGTGCCGGAAGCAGCGCGGGGGATCGCCCCGTCAGACTGGTTCACCGGCCTGCGCGAAGCAGGTAAGGCATCCTACGCGGTGAATTTCCTTGCCCATGCCATGCCCCGCTATGAATGTGTGGTCTGGGCAGTGCGCGCCCTGATCGAACTGGGCGTTGATCGCGCGGACCCGGCGATAGTTGCGGCGCTGCGTTGGATCGATAATCCTTCGGACAACCTGCGCCGCGCCGCTTCCGATCTTGGCGAAACGCTGGACGACGAAACGCCGCAAGCGCTGCTGTGCAAGGCGATATTCCTGTCCGGCGGATCGATTTCCGAAGAAGACCTGCCTGCCATCCAGCCTCCGCCTGATATCTGCGCGAAACTCGCCGCCGCCGCAGTGCTGACGGCGGCCTTTATCGGCAAGGATCCGTCGGGGGCCATCACGGCAAGCCTGCAAATCGGGGAAAGCGTTCTTGCGGGATCCTGATTGCGCGGCAACACTGCGGTGCATGATGACATTTCGAACCTGAGAAGCTAGTTCATCCGCGTGCCTTTGACTCTTACCATCCGCAATGCCGAACGGCTGGACAACGGTTCACCGCTTTCGCTGGTGCTCGACCGCCGTGGCGCGCTCATCGGGCGAGCTGCTACATCGGACTGGTGCCTGCCCGATCCATCGCTGCACGTTTCTTCGCGCCATTGCGAAGTACGCTTTTCAGGCGGTGGATACGAACTGATTGATCACAGCACCAACGGGACCTTCGTGCACGGGCAACAGGCCCGCCTTGCTGGCCCTCACGCCATTTCCCAAGGCGACGTTTTTCACGTCGGTCCGTTCGAGATTGTTGCCGCGCTGGACGATGCTTCGGCCGCCCTCGCGGCTGAGCGCAACAGCGATCCAACCCCCGCAAACTGGAAGGGCTGGACGTCCGATGCCGGTGGAGCCGCTCCGGCGGCACAAGCGTCAAGTTGGGACGCACGACCGGTTGGCTCGGCAATTTCCGGCACTGGCCCGATGTCGCAAAGCTGGGCAGCACCGCCAACCGCAGCGTCTACCCCCGCTTCTGGCGGTTGGGGAGCACCACCACCTGCGGCGCCGCCACCGGTTACAACGCCTTCCGAACCACCGTCTGCAGGTTGGGGCGCGGTTGCATCCCCTGCCCCGCCACCCGTTTCGGGCTGGGGCTCACCAACGCCTGTTGCCGACACCACCGGTCCTTCAACATGGGGCACGCCCGCGCAAGAACCGCTCAAACCGGCGTCTGACTGGTCAAGCCCGATTGCCGCACCACCACCTCCCGCCGCTGATGATATCTGGGGCAAATTCGCACAATCCAATGTGGTCGATTGGGCGCGGGGCGGCTTTGGCGCTGCATCACCTCCGGTCACACGTGCCTTCGCGCCACCACCGCCACCCGCACCGCCTCAAACAGCGGCGCCTCCACCCCACGCACCTGCTCCTGTAGCAGCGGTTCCGCCTGCTCCACCGCCTGTAGCGGCGCAAGGCGCTGGTCTGGGAACGCTGGCACAGTCCGCCGGTGTGAACGCCGACCGTTTGCAAGCAGGCGAAGCGCAGACGCTGGGGATGGCTGGAAACCTCTTGCGCCGCCTTGTGGCAGGCATGGTGGTCATGTTGGAGGCGCGCGCGCGAGCGAAAAGCCAGCTTGGTGCGCAAGGAACCAGTCTGGAATTTGACGGCAACAATCCGCTCAAATTCGCACGCACACCAGAACAGGCGCTCGAACAGCTTCTGAACAGCCCTCAGCGCGGCTTCATGGACAGCGAACGCGCCGTAGAGGATGCGTTCAAGGATCTTCAGGCGCACCAGATGGCGACGTTGAAGGCCATGCAGGGCGCACTGCGGTCTACGCTAGATCGGTTCAGTCCCCGCGCGATCCGTGCCCGGGCCGAACAGGGCGGCATACTGTCCCGCATCCTGCCCGGCGCACGCGAAGCCGCACTTTGGGCCGCCTATGAACGCGAATTCAGCGGCGTGGCACAAGGATCTGACGAGGCGTTCATGGAAATGTTCGCCAAGGAATTCCGTCGCGCTTACGAGGAAATCGCACGCCAGCGCTGAACGCGGCCCAAAGGCCGCGCTCAATCAGGCTTGTCGTTGACGGTCTTGTACCACACCGTGTCGGCCTGCCAGCCTTTCGACCGTGCCTCGGCGAGGAAACGCTGCGCCCAGTCCCCTCCTCTGGAACCGGTCGATCCGTTCAACAGGCTCTGATCGAATGGTCCCTTGCCATAAAGCAGGAACACACCGGTCCAGCCCGGATGAGTGGTGGTGATGGGGAACCGATAGACGTCCGGGGAAACCTTCACCGGCTCCAGCGCCGCTCGATCCAATCGTGGTTCGAACGTCATCTGTCCGCTGTCTTCAAGCCCGACGACAGCGATATCGCCCGAAACGCCGTTCAGATCGATATTCAAGACGACGGGAGCACCCAGCTTGCCGGCATCCTGATCATCAGCAGGAAGCGGGGCCAGTTCCCACTTCACCTGCGGCACGGAAAGGTGCGATGCACCCTTGCCTCGAATCTGGCGAAAAGCCTCGATCGGACCGCAATCGTTGGGGCTGATCTGCGACACATCGCTGAAATCGATGGAAGCTGCGCGGAGGCCCTTGGCCGACAGCAACTTGCCGATTTCGTTCTGCGCTTCGACCGGACGCCCGGCAACGCCCTTTACCGCCAGTGCGACGTCGCTGCCCTGCACCTGCAGGTCGCTGACGTCGAGCCAAGAGCACGAAACCGATGCCAGCCCGCCATCCAGCACGGCCTGCGCGGTTTTCAACGGATCGCCAGTCGGCGCCGTCACGCTCGCCATCGAGGCGGAGGGATCGGGTGCCTGCTCGTCCCCGCCAGAAGACAAGGCATAACCCAAACCGCCGAGTAGCACCACGGCACCAGCCACACCGGCGCCGATCAGCATCTTGCGTTGTTTGCCGTCATCGCTCCCGTCAGCCGCCACGACTTTCGGCTTCGGTGGAGCTTTGGGTGGTTTGGTTGCCTTGGGAGGCGGGGCCGATGGGACGCTGGCCGCGGCCGCACCTGAACCAAGCGCTGCGATCACGTCTTCCATCGTGCGAAGGCGGTCTGCTGGATTGGGCTTGAGCATCCCTTCCAGAACGGGCCGCACTTGCGCAGGAACAGGCGACAGGTCTGGTCCTGCACGGCGCTTGTCCACTGCATCGACCAGCGATCCGCCCATATTGACATCGCGCTTGTTGATCAGGGCAAGGATGGTCAGGCCAAGGCTGTAAACGTCGGTCCAAGAACCCACCTGACGCCCGAAATCGCCAAGCTGTTCGGGCGCGACATAGTTCAGCTTTCCAGCAAAACCATCGCCAACGATGGTCTGGCTGCCACCATCGAGATCCTTGGCGATGCCGAAATCGATAACCTTGGCCCGTTCGAGCCGGCCGCCTTCGAGCATGATATTGTCGGGCGAAATGTCGCGGTGGATTGCCCCCAGCGAATGCGCGACTGCCAAACCTTCGGCCAGCGTGCGAATCAGCGAAACCAGTTGCGCCGGGCTGGCCTCGGTCGTCGAAAGCACATCCGACAGGTTGCGTCCGTCGATGTATTCCGTGACGATATAGAACACGCCAAGCTGCGGTTCCATCGCCAGCGTGCGATATTGCACCAGTGCCGGATGGCTGAGCCGGGTGAGCGTGCGCGCTTCCTTGCGGAACATCGCAAGCACATTGGGGTCGCGGGCGAGGTGCGGCAGGATCACCTTGATCGCAACGCGCTCGTCCTCGTTATTGATGTTCACGCCTTCGAACACCTGCCCCATGCCGCCGCGCGCGATAAAGCGCCGCACCTGATAGAGGTGGTTCAGCACATCGCCTTCGCGCACTTCGCGCGGCTCGCCGCCGCCCGTGGCAGGAAATGACGTCATCCCCGGAAATTCGGTTTCGGCCAAGGGCGCTGCAGATGTCTGCTGCGCTTCCGGCGCGGGCGGTTCCTGCGGCGAGCTACCCCAGCCGCTGCCCGTCGCATTTCCGGCAGGTGGCACCTGCTCCTGCCCCGGTGCAGGCTGCGGATTGAAGACGGTGCGCGGTTCGTCGTCGCTGCCTTGGCCGTTGTTCTCGCTCACGATGACGCTCCGTTCAGGACCAGCAGAGTGGGTTCGGTCACGCTTACCAGCGCGACTGTAATGTTATCCGGCGCTCCACCCGCCAGACTGGCCTCGATCAGATCCTCGCCAGCGGCGATGCCGCGTTCGGCCACAAGTCGGGCGATTTCCGCTTCGCCGACAACGCCGTAAAGCCCGTCGCTGCACAGCAAAAACAGGTCGCGCGTCTGCAATTGATCGCGGATCGCATCGATCTCAAGCGTATCCTGCACGCCTACTGCACGCGAAAGAACATGCTTCATCGGATGATCTTCGACATCCGCCGGATCAAGCAGTCCGCGATCAACCATCTCCTGCACCTGGGTGTGATCGCGGGTAAGCTGGATCAACTGGCCATCACGGTGCAGATAGGCGCGGCTGTCTCCCGCCCAAAGAACCGCAAATTCATCACCACGCACGACAAGAGCGACCACGGTCGATCCCATCTGCACGCCAGCTTCCTGAGCATGGCCGAAAATTGCCGTATTTGCTGAATGGATCGCATTGGCGACGACATTGCAAGCCGCGTCGAGCGCGTCGGGCACACGAACCGCACCGACAGCAGCCGCAAGCGCTTCTGACGCCAGCTTGCCATTGGTATGACCGCCCATGCCGTCTGCAACCAGCCATACCCCCGCCTCGGGATCGGTAAAGTGGCTGTCCTCGTTCTGGCTGCGCACTTTGCCGACATGGCTCAGCGCGTTGTCCTCGATGCGGAACGTATTGGTCATGCGGCCATCTCCAGCATCCGCTCGATCACCCCTGTCGGAGTTCTACCTTGATATTCCACCACGGGTCCATCCTCTCCGACCAGCGCCCATGACGCGCCTGTCGGCTGCCACGGCAAGCTTTCGGGCGCAAGCGGTGCTTCCATCATCCGGTCAGCATCCCACCCTTCTGCAAAAGCCTGTCCTACCAGCCCCAAACACGCTGCCGAGAGGGCCGCTGCCGAAGCGCAATCTGGCGCTGGTGCTGCAAAGATCAGCGGAAACCGCCGCCCCACCCGGTCTGCCGAAGCGCAGAGGATACCCCCGCTCCACCGGCCATTGCCAGCCTCATCAACAAAATGCCAGACCGGCGCAGCTTCATAGCGCAGCTCGAACTCGCCATTCCATGCCGCCTGCGCCTGCTCCATTTCAGCGGTCAACCAGCGATCAAGCTCGTCACGCATGGCAGCGTCCATCCCACGCGAGACAAAATCGCCGTGTGCGGGGAGTTTTCCAAAGAGGGAGCGGGTCAAAGCACCGTCGGGCATCGGAAGCTCCACAACCCGCCGCGCCCGAATGGATTGCGATCGTTAGGCAGGCTGATCTTGAACACTGCCGTCTGTGCGCCCGAACCGAACGTCGCCAGCACCGCCAGCGGTCCGGCATTTTCCTTGCGCGCGGCGTCCATCAGGCGGAACAGCGCCCAAGGGCCTTCGGTTTCCACGCCGCCCACTTTCGCACCGCCCGACATCATGGATACCGAGGCGACCGGCAGGTTGCCCTGAGGCGACCATACCAGCGGCTTTTGCGCACCGAGCGAGCCGCGCTCGAAATTGTAGCGGGTATTGCCGACCACCATTTCTACGGCATCTACTCCGGCGCCAAAGGCCTTGGCTTCGATCTTCACGTTCAGCCCACCCGCCAGAATATCGCGCAGTTGCCGTGCCTTGACGAATTCTTCGGGCGTAGAAGGGTTGAGCGTGGCAGTCTGCGGACTTTGCGCGTTCCAGCGCCACACCGGCCCGGTCAGATCGAGCAACGGCACGATCCGCCCCTGAATGAAACTGTCCAGCGTACCGCCGAGGCCGAATATCCGCTGGACATCAGCCAGCGAAGCGTCGGCCACGGCGGTTCCGACAAAAGGGTAGCGGTCCTGCGTGGCAAGCTGGCAATCAGGGAAGACCGACTGCGCATAGGCATCGCTAAGCGCACCCTGTGCCGCAGCTGTCGTGGCAGTTGAACCGCCGCTGGTGGCCGCTGCAACGAAGTTCTGCAACTGCGGAGGCGCGCCACCTGCGCTGGTTGCCACGGCTCCCAGTGCCATCGCCATCTGGCTCTGCACGGCATCGGCCCCCATGCCGCCACCCGCCAACTTGGCGGAGTTGATTGCCTCGCCCGCTTTCTTGATCGCGCCCACGAAATCATCGATCGGAGCCGGTGCCTTGCCGTCACCTACGTAATCATGAACCGGCTTGAAGTGCGATGTGATCGCAGTGGCAGCGTCAACCTGCGGTCCTGCCGCCGAAGCCGCGGCTGCCTGCGCCAATTTGCCGAAGCGTGACGATTCGATCTTGGCATTGGCCATATCGCCCAATGCCTTTGCCCCGCCTGCAAAGCTGGTGTTCTTGCGCAGTTCGATCAGCAAGACCTTGAGCGGTGATGGCGATTTGGAAAAGGCGCCAAGAACTGCAGGATCGCCAAACAGATTGCCCGGCGTGGGCAGCGTTGCCACCCGTTCCCATGCTTCGATATAGTCGCGCGCATAGAGTGCCGCGACCCCGGGACGGATCTGTTCGACCTGCGCCTGCACGCCCGCCGTTTCCGCACCTTCACCCAGAACCCAAAGGTCTTTCTGCAAATCGCCCGCCACGGTGACCAAGCCTGGCAGATAAGCTTTCTCATACCCCTCACGGGTGTAGAAATAGGGCACTTCCAGCAGCATGACCTCGGCCCCATTGGCAAAGGCTTGCCCATCACCCGCCGAAATCGCCGCGCTGGCACGCCACGGCTGCTCCGCCCCTGCCAGCGCCTTCTGCCGCAATACTGCATAGGCTCGGTCAGCCAAACTCAGCGTCTGCAACGCAGCCCGCGCAGAGGCAATCGCCGTGCCATCCAGCGGAGCCTTGCGCCCGGCCCATTCGGACGACATGCCCTGATCTTCGAGCAGCGCGGCAAGATGTTCGCCCAGTTCTTTGCGCACTGGCGCGCGATCTGCGCCGGGGAATTGCTCGTTCAGCCAATCGCCTTCTACCCACGATTTCACGGTGCCGGGATCAAGCGGTCCCTGCCCACCCAACATCAGGTAGACCTTGAGCGGCTGGTAAATCGCCATCGGATCGGCCGAATTGGCCGCCATGTATTGCTCTGCCCGCAGCAACAGACGCGGCAGAAGAATGCGGCGCAGGCCCGCGCGATAGGCTTCTACCGCCGTGTCGGCATGACTGGATTGGTAGAGCCCGAAGCGTTTGAACAACCCCGGCTCACCCGCTGCCTGTTCGGCATAGCCCTGCGGCAAAGTGCGGAGTGCGCGCAGCGTGATCAACGCCTGCTCAAGATCGGGGTCGGTATCGCGCACTTCCACCAGATCGACGCCCGTCTGCTGGATCAACGTAGCGGCCTGTGCGGAAGACTGACCCAGCGCGGACTGGAACGACCGGTTCTGCCAGAAACTGACACCCCACAGCGCCACGACCACCGCCGCAGCCGCAGCCACGCCGATGACGCCTGCCGTGGTGCGTGCCTGCTGGCGGCGGCGTGCGGCAGGATCGGCCTCGACCAGCCCAGCCTCTCCGAACACAACTTCGGTCAGCACGCGATTGAGGAAATAGGTGCGGCCCGAACCGCCCGATGGCCGCGTTGCGCTTTGATAGCTTTCCGCAACGCCTGCCAGAATGCGATCAAGCGGTGCGCCCTGCTGGACGCCGCTGGTAAAATAGAAACCGCGTAGGGTGCCTGCGGGTTGATCACCAGAAAGAAACGCCCCGTCGACAAACCGCGCAAGGCGGTTGCGCAACGCACCCAATTGCGCCGGAAAGCCAAGGATCAGGCTGCGGCGGGTCTGGTCCACTTCTTCGAACAGGCGCTTGGCCTGCCGCGCTTGCTGCGCCGCGATCACGGCATCGAAAGCGCCCACCAAATCGTCGCTGGTGGGCTTTTTCATTTCAACCGGCAGCGTTGCACCCAGAACAGCGCGGCGGCCTTCAACATCGAGATCATCGTAGAATTCGCTGAACCCTGCGATCAGATCGGCCTTGGTCAAAAGCAGATAGACCGGCACCGAAACTTCCAGCGTTGCGCGCACTTCGGCCAGACGGCGGCGCACCAGCGCAGCGTGGCGATCCAACCCCGCTCGATCCGCCTGCAGCAGTTCGTCCACCCCGATCGCCACGATCACGCCGTTCACCGGAGAGAGCGGGCGGTGCCGCTTCATCAGACTGAGGAAGCTGGTCCAGCCTTTCGCATCGGCAGCCTGATCGGAATCCTGCGTTGTGTATCTGCCCGCCGTATCGACCATCACGGCTTCATCGGCGAACCAGAAATCGAGGTTGCGGGTGCCGCCAACGCCCTTGAAAGACTGGTCGGACAGTGGAAAGCGCAGGCCAGAGTTGAGCAGCGCCGTGGTCTTGCCCGCACCCGGCGGACCAATGATCACGTACCAGGGCCGGTTATAGAGGTAATCGCGCTTGTTGCCCGAACCGGAACGCAGCGAGGCCAACGCTTCGGCCATGCGTGCCGAAACGGCCTGTCCTTCCGCATCGCCGGGCGCAGGCGCGGAAAGTTCCGCTGCAATGGCCGCCGCCGCTTTGCGCGCCTTGCGCACCCGTAGCCAGCCCAGCACACCCCAAGGCACCACGATCACCGCCAGCACCAGCAGCCGCACCCACCACGGCGACAACATGCGCACGAAAATCGGCAGGCCGATGCAGAACACCAGCACAAGGAACAGCACGACAAGGCCGCTCAGGACCCACCAGTTGCCGAGGAACTTCTTCACGGGCGTCGCCTCTTTCGATTAGCGCTGACGCGGAATGATGATTTCGACACGGCGGTTGAGCGCCTTGCCTTCGGCGGAGCCATTGTCGGCAATCGGGCGACTGTCGCCAAACCCCTGCACCGAAATACGCCCCGGATTGGTCAGGACCGAACCAAGAATGCCGGCCACAGCCTGCGCCCGCGCTTGCGAAAGCGCAGTATTGTCGGGGAAAGCGAGGCCGCTGATCTGGTCAGAGTCGGAATGCCCTTCAACCGTTACCTGACCCGGTTCAGCTTCCACCGCGCGGCCTATCCGCTCGAACAGATCTGCGCGGCCCGGCTCAAGCTGATCAGAGCCGGACTGGAACAGCTGGCCAACCGTGGTGCGCACGCGCACGGTGCTGCCGTCTTCTTCGACCACGACGAGATTCTGTCGCACTTCAGGTTCAAGGAACTTGCGCATCCGTATCAACTGGTCGCTTTCAACGGCAGGCGGCGGGGCGGCACCCATGCGCGAGAGACGCAGGTTTTCCTGCGGCATCAATGCCTTCGCGCTTTTCAACGAGTCCGATCCCGCCGTCATGAGCAGCAAACGCAGCACGATGTAGACCGCGAGCAAAACGGCCAGTGCAGCAGCCGCGGCAAGCGCGATCTTGCTCCACGGACTGATCTTGCGCAGCGGCGCATCGGCCCCGCGCCACATAGGGGCGATCTCAACCTGCGAGAGCGAGCGGGGGTGTTCCAGCGCACCATAGAGGCTTGTCAGGATCTGCTGAAGGCGCGCCTTGCCATCCGGCATCACGCGGAACCGGCCTTCGAACCCTGCGGCAAGGCAATCAGCGTAAAGTTCGATCAGTTCGGCATTCTGGCCGGGCCGGGCGAGCAGATCGTCTACCAGCTGCCAGAACCGATCACCACCGATGTTCTCGCGAAAGAAACTGACGACAAGGCTTCGCCGCGCCCATTCCGCGCCATCGCCACCCACGCCGGGCAGGTTTTGGGCAATATCGTCAATCGTCGCGCAAATCGCATAGCGCGCACGCATCCGCGCCTCTTCGGGGTAAAGCGGCGCTATCGCCCGATCATAGGCTGCGACTGCTTCCATCGCTTCGCGGTGAAAGTCCGGCAAGGCAATGCGCGCACGGCCAGAACGCACCGAAGCGGCCAACGCCAGCACAGTGCCAGCCTCAATCACCAGCGGGCTGCGCGTATCACGCGGGCGCGAAGGGACGGGAATATCGTCGTCATTAAGACGGCGACCACCGCTCATCATGGGCTGCGGCGCGGCAAAGGATGGGGGCGGCTCCCCAAAACCGGCAGGCGGAGCGCCAAAGCCGGAAGGCGGGGCCTGCGGCGGCACCGGCGGTTGCGCCATCGGCGGCGGGGCGCCCCAGCCACCTCCACCAGCAGGCGATTGTGCCGTCGGCGCAGGCTGAGCGGGTGTGCCCCCGCGCATCCCGGCAAGCGGCGATGGCCGGAAGACCGTGCGATTGCCGTTGTCGGAAGAACCATCTCCGCTCATGCCGAACGCTCCATCGACCAAGCCCGTGCCACGCTCATCGCGCAGCCCTCTTCACGCACCAAAGTTCCATCCGCAGTTGCGGCCAGTCACCCGCCACATGCAGACCAAGCGCGGTAGCCGTGGCAAAATCGCGCCAATCGCCCACACCGCGATCCAGCTCAAAATAGACGAAGCCCGGCAGCACGCGAAGCTGCGAAGGCGGCGTAGGTGTGTGTCGCAAAGGCACACCCGGCAGCGCGGAATCGACGATCTGGCGCATCTTTTCCACCGCACCGATCTTGGCCACAGCCGGGAACATCTGCCGCACTTCGTCCACAGAAGCCGCCGCTCGCACGGCCAGATAGAAGTAGCCGTGCTGGTACAGGTTGCGATCCGTGATCGTAGACGTCCACGCGCCCGGCCCCATCGGCTCCAGCGACAGTTGCACCGCAGACCGATCAAACACTGCCGACAGCATCGACTGCAACAGATCGAACAGCGGTTCGAACGTGCCCCGCAGATTCTCATGCTCATAGGCGGGCAGCGGCGGCGCCTTGCGCTCCGGCTTGACCAGCGTGGCAATTTCCCCGGCGAGGCTGGCGAGTTCCTGATACATGCGTTCAGGGTGAACCATCGGCAGCGATTCCAGATGGCGCAGCACCGGAATCCAGCGGTTCAACGCCTGCAACAGCAGGAAGCTGGCGAAGGTTTCCGCCCCGCCATCAGTCGCTTCCACCGCGCGCAGCGCCAGTTCGTCAGAACGCTGTTCGCACCGCCCCAGAATATCCACCAGCCCATGCCGCAACGGGCGTGAGCCGCGAATATCCAGCAGCGGCGGAATATAGCGGTCATCGAACATGACCTTCTTGCCCTGCATTTCGCGGATCTGGCCAAGCCCGCACAGAATGCGGCCATAGGTCTGATCGCGCGTCACGCCGAGCCGCAGATTCGGTCGCGCCACCTCGATCGGTTCCTGGCTGCGATCCTGCGAAAAGCAGTCGGCAATCTCGCTCTCTTCCACCAGAAAGCGTATGTCAGGGCCAGCCCCGTCAGCTTCATCGAACTCCTGCGCGCCAGCCTGTGCGGCGGGCAGCGTCAGATAGACAGTCGCATCACGGGTATCGACTGGCACATCCAGCGGCGGTGGCGGGGCCATATCATCGGGGATCGAAAACGGCGTACCATCAGGCATGACGCCTTTGGCACGCACCAGCGTGAACTTGCCAATTGCGGCAAGATCTTCGTCAACCTCAACCTCGGTCAATCCCCACGGATAGGGGCGCAATGAATCCGAACGCGCACGCAACTGCCACAACAGCGCGCGGTCGGCCTGCTGGAAGTGCTGTGGCCGAAGAAATTGCCCTTCACGCCAGGCTACACGACTTCCGAACGACATCCGCTCCCCCGATAATCAGCAGATTACTGTTAAGCACAGCTTCACCCTTCGCAAAAGCGTGGTTATAGCCAGACACGAATATTTCACGGCGACTGCTCCCGCTTCTGAGGCGAGATTTCCGATGGACGAAGATTCTTTCGATCCGAAACAATGGGTCTCTGGTTGCGGGCAGCATTCCGCTCCCCCTGTCCAGAAACCGGAATCGGACGAAGGCATGGGCGCGTTCTGGCGCGAAGTTGCCGAACCGCAGCACACCGCCGCAAATGCTGCGCCCGCCGATACTGCGCACAAAAGCGTCGCACCTCGCCCGTCGCAGGACCGCCGCCTCACATTTGCCATCGCCGGTTCGGTGCTCATCCTTGCCGTTGGCGCAACTGCCTCCTGGCTGACGCGCGGCGATCCGGCGCTCGCGCCATTGGCCAGCCCTTCTGCTGCAATCCCTGCGTCCAGCAACGCGCAGGAGCGCGCGATCAATCTGGCAGGTCCGGGGCAGCTTGCCGGTGCCCTGATCGAAGCAGGCGTGCGGGCTGACGATGCCTCCGCCGCCGCAGCCGCAGCGGCACCCCATCTCGCCAGCGGAGGCGAAATTCACGCGATCATCGTGCTGCTGCCGGGCGAAGGCGGCGCGTTGCTGCAGCAATTGCGCGCCGTCCACATCAACGGTTCGGGCGTTGTTCTTGCCCGCACGGCGGATGGTACATTCTCGGTCACCCCGCTCGCCGCTGACGTCAGCCGCAAGATCGAGGTTCTGCGCGGTGAGATTGACAGCGAGAGCTTCTACACCTCCGCCGTCTCGGCCGGACTGATCGACACGCTGATCCCCGAATTCATCAATGCCTTCTCCTATGACTTCAACCTTGCGTCCGAAGTCAGCCCCGGCGACGTCTTCGAAGTGGCCTACGACCAGGAAGTCAACGCAGATGGCGATGCGGTTGGTCAACCCAAGCTGCTCTATGCCCAATTGACGACGCCGAAAAAAAGCCTCGCGCTCTACCGTTTCCAGCCACCGGGCGAAGACGCAGGCTGGTTTGACGGCAACGGCGCCACGACCAAGCGCGGCCTCATGCGCACGCCAGTAGACGGTGCCCGCATCACGTCGAAGTTCGGAATGCGTTTCCATCCCGTGTTGCACTACAACAAACTTCATGGCGGCACCGACTTCGCTGCCCCCACCGGCACGCCGATCTATGCCGCTGCCGATGGCACGATCGAATTTGCAGCGATGAAAGGGGCGAACGGCAACCTCACCGTACTGCTGCATGACAATGGCTGGCGGACGCTCTACCTCCACCAGAACGTGTTTGCGCCTGGCATTGCGGCGGGCGTCCGCGTGAGTCAGGGCCAGCGCATCGGCGATGTCGGCACCACGGGCCGTTCCACCGGGCCGCACTTGCACTACGAAGTCCATATCGATGGCGAAAGGGTCGATCCGCTCAGCATTCCGGTGGACGAAGCCAGTCGCAAGCGCATGGAAGGCGCAACATTGCAAGCCTTCCTCAAAGAGCGGGACCGGATCGATATGGCGCGAAGCCAGCGCACGTTCTGAATTCCGGCTCAGGCGGGCGCGACGATTGGTGCGGCACGGCGGATCGCCAGCAACGGCAGGATTGCGGCGACGATCACCAGCACCGCGCCAATACTGGCGTTAAGGCCCTCCTCATTTCCACCCCACAAAGGATTTCCGACAAGATCGAAGTCCATGATTGATCCCAGCATTTCGTTGCCCGGATTGGGAACTAGGCCGAAGATGGAATCCTCGGTCACATTCCACGCCGCATGGGCAGCGATCGGTGCAAGGATTCCGCCACTGCGCAGCGCCAGCAGGCCGAACAGCACGCCTGCCAACGTGATAAAGGCCAGTGTCAATGGCTGGCGCGCGCCTCCTACCAGATGGAAGCCCGCAAACAGAACCGCGCTGCCACAAACTCCCGCGATCTGCCCGAGCCTTTGAGATAGCGCGGTCTGCAACCAGCCCCGGAACAGCACTTCCTCCATCGCCGATTGCACCAGCGTCAGCGCAATGCCCATTGCCACCAGTCCGGTCAGCCCGGTTGCCGCGCTGCCGGTAATGGCCGTCCCGTTAAGCCAACTCATCGCCAGCGCCACGCTCAGACCGGCGGCTCCAATGACGAGACCGGCCACAGTCCAGCCGAGCGGATACTTGCCCAGCGTCAGAACTTTCGTGCCTCCGATCCACCCCGCCAGCAACGATACGATCAGCAGCGGCACATAGATCGTCAACGTATAGGCGGCATAGACGCCCGGCGTTGCTTCGCCGCCAAAGATATCCGGGGCAAACGTGACGACGATCAGCACCCAACTCCACGAAGCCAGCAATCCGGCGCCGATGGCCAGCCATTGCCGCCAGGCAGCTGTGCCCGCTTCAACCGATCCGGTTTGCGCCATCGAACAGCCCTCCTTCAACCAGCCGGTAGTGATGCATCGCCGTGCCGCCTGCACTTTCCACCGAATATTGCTGCACGCCATCGAACCACGGCGCGCGCTCTTCAGGCGTGGCCGCACGGATGTAGGTGTTGAACACGCGCGGGTCGTAATAGCGGAACAGCACGATCATGCCGTCGGGCAACTTGGCCTGCAAAAAGCGGCGCAAATGCCGATGCAGCCGTTCCATCGGCATGTCGGTCAGGATCATCACTCCCCAACTCGCACCGTGACCATGCTGCTGCCAGACACCAAGCAAAGGTTCAGCAGAATCGATGCGTACCATCCAGGGCGACGCGCCCAGCAGTTGCGGATCGAGGTTTCGCCCCTTGAACAGGCAGAGATGATCGCGGCAGGAGCGCACAAGCTCGACAAGGCGCGGGTCCTGCGCACAATCGATAACGGCATACCAGGCAGCGGTCATCGCCCCAAGCCTACCCGATCTGTGCTTTGCTGCACTGTTCGCAGAACGGCAGGCCTTCCTTGGCGGCGTTGATCATGGCCTTGGCCATATCCGCAGGCGCGGTGCCATCGCCTTCCAGCCCGATCGGAAGATTGACCAGTGCCTGCGTCAACCCGCCCAGGCTGGCGCTGCCTGCGTCCCCGATCAGCACCGTGGGCATTCCCACCACAACTACGCCGCCATGCGCGGTCATATCGCCCATGCGGGCGGCGGGGCTGCCTTGCACCAGCACTGTGAATGCTCCCAGCGCGATAACATCGGGTGGTCCCACGCAGACCGCCTTGTCACCGATGCGTGCCTGTGGAAGGTTGCCCGTCAGCACCCTTATCGCGGCAGGCGGCAGAATTGGCCCACCCACATGCGGCACCGTGCCCGAAACCATCGGGCAGGTGTGCATATCGGTGATGCGCGCAGCGGGTTTACCCATAGCTTCGATCCTTGACCGCCACGCCCGCGATTGCCGTGCGCAAGATCACAGCTGCCCGCCGATATTTGCGTGGTGACCGCAGCTTACCAGCTTTGCGATCACCGAACAGCGCCCAAGTGACGTCAGCCCCAGCAGATGCGAAACGGCCTCAGCGCCGGGCGAACCCGGCGCTAGGACATCAACGCGAACTCGCCCCGTTTCCGTCCGCCAGTGCGACGGCAGGCGTTGCACGCTGATCGACCGCCATCTTTGCCGCGCCATTCAGCAACGGCTTCTGCGCATCACCGATCAGTACGAATGCCCCCCAATAGAGCGGATGCGAACTGTCGCGATTGGACATCAGCGAAACTTGCGCCTTCTGCAGCGCACCACCGATGGTCCCTTCACGCGCATTGCCGTAGAAGTCGGTGATCAGCTCCACGCTCTCACCCGCGTCCGAAATCGGCCAGTACGTGGACAGCACAGCCTGTGCACGCGCCGCAAGAAACGCACGGACCAAACCGTCGAGTGATGCGCCGACCTGCTCCTGGCCCGCCGCACGCGCTGCAGAGCTCGTCACACCTGCCGAAGTATCGCAGGCCGAAAGCACCACAAGATTGGCGTCGAGCCGCAGTTGCGCCACTTCATCGAACGACAGGATGCCGTCCGAATTGGCTTCACCCACGCTGGTCACCAGTGCCGGCGGTGCCTTGGAGCAGGCCCACTGCCCTTCGGTCAATCCGTGCGTGGCAAAGTGCAACACCTGGAACTGATCGAGATCGGTGCGGCTGCGCACATTGGTATCGGTGAACTCGGCCCCGATCACTTCGGGCGCATTGGGCACGCCGAGCGCCGCACTGGCTTCCTTCAGTTCGATCGCGTCGATCGGCTGCACCATGCGGCTGAGTTCTGCCACTTTCGACAGTTCAACTTCACAATTGGTGCCGATGCTGATCATCGTCCCGCCCACATTGGCTTCGAGCGGCACCGGCTGGTGCTGCGCAAATCCAATGAACGGATAAGGTGCCTTCGACGGCGCCAGATTGCGTGACACGATCAGTGAACGCGGGGAAAGCGCGGTCGACAAAGACATCTTGCGGGCAAGGAAGCCGACGCCAGTGTAGTTGTAAGGATCCTTGCGGCGCGATTTGGCGAATGCTGCTGTCGAGGCATCGTCTGTCACCAGCACGCCCACAGGCAGCGTATCAAGCACGCCCGACCCATCGATCACCATCGACGAATATCCACCCACACGGCTTGCCGCCGGGCCAATCAGCAACTTGTAGAGCGCGTTGGCACCGGCCACCGAGAAGATCGGAACCTTGTCGTTGCCGCCGGTAATCGTTTCACGCACCGACTTGATCAGCGGATCGATTTCCACCGCAGGGCGTGCCACGCGATAGATACGCGTGCCATCGGCATCGATCAGCGCACCAAAAATATAACCGCCGACCTTGCTGAGCTTGAGATATCCCTCACCCGGCTTCAGCACCGCGCGAATTTCGCCAATCGAGGCGGGCGTATCCACCACTTGCCGGAACGAACCGTTAGCCGCCAGTTCGTTCTGCAACGCGAATGAACGGCTTTCCAGTTCGGTGCGGCGTGCTTCAAGCGCCTGCACTTTAGCGGTATCGCCACCCGATGCGATCTCGAAGCGCAGTTTGTTGATTTCACGCTCAACTTCCTGGCGGTCCTGCACCTTCGCAGCCAGCGCCGGATCGGACGCAATAAGCGACTGCAGTTGCACGAATTGCCGCGCGATGGCCGGTGTTGCCGCCGCCTGCAGCGCGCGGAAGAAGCGTTCGGGCGAATTGCCATCAGGCCTCCGCGCCGCATCGTTCACCAGCGCATCGAGATAGCTGCGCGTTTGGGTGGGCAAGCCGCCCGTATCCGCATCTGCCGAAATGAGGCTGGTCACCGCCTCATCGAACTGCGCCAGCACTTCTTCGCTTGATGCACCACCACCCGAAAGCACGGCAGCACGTTCAAGCTGTACCTGCGCCAAGGCAGGGCCGTTGTCGCCCGCATCCTCGGCCAGTCGCAAATAGCCAATGGCCTTATCAAGCGACGCCAAGGCCGCAGGACGATCACCACCGCGCAATTGCATACGTGCACGCTGGCGCTCGATGCGCGCCGCCAACCACAGCAACTGTTGCTGCGGAATCGGCTGTCGGCGCAAGGCATCAAAGCTTGCGTCGGCCAGACCAAGTGCAGCCGCTGCTTCCTCGGGCCGGTTCTGGCCAAGCAGCGCCACGCTGCGCGCCCATGCCGCCTGCGCATCGATCACCAACTGCGTGCGCGTCCGGTTGTCCCACGCCGATGCCAGTGCCGATCCGGGACTGCCGGTGGCAGGCGCTTCGTTCAACGCCTGCACCTTGCGCGTATCGAGCAGTGGCTGATCTTCCGAAGCAGCCGTCATGCTGCCCATATCGAGCGCCGAAGCGGCCACCGTGAATTCACGCTTGTTGATGAGATGCAGCGCCGCATAGTTACGGCTCTTCATCTGCAGCACGTCTGCGCCGGGAATGCCTGCGTTCTGGGCCAGAAGCCCATTGGCACGGCCAAAGTAATCATCGGCGGATTCAAAGAAGCGCAAGTTGGAATCGGCAAGCCCGGCGAGCAGCAGCAGGTCGATGCGGGTCGCAGGCGCGGCATCTGCTGGCAGGCGCGCCAGCGCGTCGCTCACGATGCGCGCGGCATCAAGGTGCAGCCCCTGCCGTACCAGTCGCAAACCCTGTTGCAGCGCATCCTCGGCATTCGCCACGGCACCAGCCGTGGTGCTCTGCACAGCAGGCGATGGGGCAAGCACGCCGACTTCCACCGCAGCAGTCGTCTTGCGGGCACGATCCTGATTGGGAGCAGCCGCGCCTGAAATGAAGCGCAGCGCCTCTTCCGCCGGTCCCTGTGCCAGCGGCACTGCACTCGAGGTATAGATCCGGCCATCGCGCGCGAACCGGGTTTCGATCGTTTCCTGCCCCAGCAGCTTATCGAAACAGCGCCGCGCCGTGGCAGCACCGATACCAGGAATCGTCACCGCCATCCCCGGACCACAATCCAAGAGCCCGTCAATCGGAGCGATGGCCGAAGCACGCACCGACCGGACGATGCCGAGAAAGCGGTTCGCGCTCGAACCACGGCAGGTAAAGGTATAGCTGCCCTTGAAGGCATCTTCCTTCCAGAACGGGGTCGCCACGCAAGGATCACCCGGACCCGTGCGACCAAGTTCAAGCTGATCAGGCAATTCTGCAGGCTTGGCAGCGACTGGCGCCGCAGAGACTGCAAGCGCCACCACGGACAGCGAGGCGAGGAACGCGCGCTTCATCAGTTGCCACCCTTCTTCTGTGTTTCGCAGATACCGTTCGGGTCGCTGCATTCGATCGGAGTCATCGGAAGTTCGCCCAAGCCGAACGAGCCAACGTCGTCGAACAGGGCATCGTTGTTGGTGCCGACCAGCGGATCGAACGGCACCTGGAAGTCTGGCTTCACGGTGAAGATCGTGGTGCGGATATTATCGAGCGCGTTGAGCGCCGGCGTAAGGTTCTGGACCGACTGGCAGTTTCCACCGCCAATCACACAACCATTGATGCGCGATGCGCTTACGTTGTCATAGTGCGCCAGCGGCGGGTTGCCGAGCAGCGCAGTGGCCGCATTGATGATGCCATTGATCGAACCGAATGCAGCAAACACCGGCTGTGTCGATGTATTGGCAATATCCAGCGCGATTGATGTCGGGTTGCCGTTACCCAAGGCAACACCCGTCCCGATCAGGCTGGTTCCGGTGTTCTGGAACATCGCAAACCCGCTGAAGGTGACCTTCATCGATCCCACATCGATCATCGTCTCATTCGTGATCGCGGTCGGGCTGTAGAGCTTGCTGCCGGGATTGATGTTCATCGCAAAGGCCGCATCGCGCGAACCTGTGCTTGATGCGCTTCCGGTCACTGCCGAAAGATCGGCGGCGAAGTCGTCAGCACCCGAAACGATGTTGGCAGCCGACAGTTCAAGCACACCGCCATCGCTGGCGATCGATCCGCCCTTGGTGGTGGACAACTGGATGATCGTCGTCCCGCTGCTACCCAGCTTGAGCGTGGTATCACCATCGAAGACGATACGGCCGGTCACGTCGATCCGCTTGCCCGATGTCGGCACAATCACGGTCTTGGGCACGCTGAATTCGACGCCGCCAATCTCGACATTGTGCGCGGCGTCTGAACCCAACGTCAGCGTATCGCTGGCCTTGAGCCGTGCGGCCTCGGCACGCGACAGGGCGAAATCCGCTGCCGTTGTGGTAACCCCATCGCCGATGGCGAGTTTGCCGGTCGCCGCACCCGAATTGAACACGGTGATCGTCTTGGTTGTCACATCCGCGCCAATCGCGGCGTTGCTGGCCTTGAGATTGACCGCATTGCCCGCCTTCACCGCGCCATTCAGCGTGATCGCGCCCACCGCAGTGATCGCAGCGTCGTTCACCACATCGATGGCGCCCCGCGCTTCAAAAGCGCCACCCGCGTTTGCCACGAGCGATGCCCCGAGAACCGATCCGACAAGCGTGTCCGCACCGGACGTGAGCGACACTGCAGACTGCTTGGCCGATCCGCCGTTCAGCGTGGCACCTGCCAGGGCAATGCCCGTCTTGGCATTCAGCGTCAGCGCTTCAGCACCGGTCACCGTGCCATCACTGTTGGCGGTCAACGTCAGGCCATTCGCGCCCTGCTGGATCGCACCGCCGCTGCTGGTCAGGCTAACCGCACCCTTCGCGGACTGCGATTGGCCAGCCGACTTACCCAGCGTGATCGCGCCGGTGGTAGCCACGGTGTAGTTGCCGCCCGCAGACACTGTGCCAAGCGTTGCAGTCGTTCCGGTAATGCTGGTATCCAGCCCGGACGTGGCGCTGCCGATGTCAGTCG
>NZ_JBMLSM010000171.1:0-15215 GCF_049240505.1 Novosphingobium sp. | reverse complement strand
TCCGAGAGGTCGGCAAGCCGACGATTGAGCATGGCTTCTGCGGTCGAGACCAGCTGGACGACTGCGGCGTTTCCATCGGCAATCGCCGCGTCGATGGCTGGTAACAGACTGGGCAGCTTCATCGACAGAAGCAGCTGCGCGAAGAAGCGCTGCTTGGTTCCTTCGAAGATGGACAGCGCTGCGGATTTGGCGCCCGAGTTGAGCGTCCCGCCGGTTTCGCTATCGACGATCCTCGTGGCCTCCAGCGCTTCGCGCAGGTTGGCGTGGATGATCGCCCAGGCTTCAGCGTAGGCATCATAGACCGCGATCTGATCCTCGGTCAGGCGATGCTCGAGGATCTCGTATTCGACGCCGGCGAAGGACAATGCTCGCGCGGTGTAGAGGCCGAGCGACTTGAGGTCCCGGGCGACCAGCTCCATTGCTGCTATCCCGCCGTCACGAACGTCGGCCACGAAGGCCTCGCGATTGGCGAAGGCGGTCTCAGGTCCCCAAAGGCCAAGACGCGTCGCGTAGGCCAAATTGTTGACGTCGGACGCGCCGGTTGCCGAAGCGTAGAGCACCCGTGAGCGGGGCAAGAGGTTCTGCAGGCGCACGCCAGCGATACCCTGCTCAGAACCCTTTACCTTGCCCCGCGATCCTTCGCCGCCAGAAGCATTGGCCATGGCGTGCGCCTCGTCGAATACGATGACGCCGTCGAAGTCGTCCCCAGCCCAGGCGAGGATCTGGTCGAGGCGAGTCGCATCGTTTCGGCCCGAGCGCAGGGTCGGGTAGGTCACGAAGAGAATTCCCTCGCGCATGGCGATGGGCGTGCCGAGTTTCCAGGACGCAAGCGGCTGGATGTCGATCGGCAGGCCGCCAAGCGCAGCCCAGTCGCGCCGGGCATCTTCCAGTAGAGCCTCGTTCTTCGAGACCCAGATATGGCGTCGTTCCCCGCGCACCCAGCGATCGAGGATGACGCTCGCAACCTGGCGGCCCTTGCCGGCGCCCGTTCCATCACCAAGGAAATAGCCCTGCCGGTACGTTTGGCCTTCCGCAGATGCCTTGAGCGAACAACCCTTGTCCTCGGGCTCGAACCGGCCGGGAAGATCGCGCGCATGGGCGCTTGCCGCGTAGATCAGAGTCTCTGCCTGGGCAGCCGACAGCAGCCCTTTGGCAACCAGACCATTGGGCAGCTGCGGCACAGCTTCGGGCATCGGTGCGGCGATCGACCCCATGGCAACAGACTCGACGAGCTGCGTCGGATGCTCGGCCGCGCCATTGATCACAATCCTGCTCGGGCGATAGGGCAGATAGTGGCCGACCTGAGGGGCAAGCGGCGCAGGGGTTTCGAGCGACTGGTAGGTGAGCGACCCGATGGCGGAGGCTGGAGGCGTGATCCTGGCTGGTGTCGGCAGCGGCCTGCGCGGCACCGCCACCAGGCGAAACGGCGCACGAGCCGGAAGGCTCGATTGCTCGGTAACAGCCTCCAAGCTGGCGCGAGCCGGCAAAGCATCGACAAAATCGACCAGCTGGCGAAAGTCGTTTGTGCGGATAGTGACCGCCTCCGAGGAGCCTTCCACCTTGTCGAAGACCAACAGCCGCGTGGTGATGCCGGTGCCCTGCCTGACGAACGCGCGTTCGACGGCGGCATTGAGCCGCAGCGAGATCGGTCCCTTCAGCCCCGCCAGGCACTTCGCGCAGTCGAACCATTCAGGCATGATCGCGACAAGCCGCCCCCCGGACGCCAGACGGTTCCAGGCCGACCGCAGATGGCGCGAGCCAGTGCGACTATCGTGCCCTCGCTCAATGCCGTGGGAATAGGGAGGGTTCATCAAGACGACGCTCGGGATGATGGCTGGATCGAGCAGTTCGTCGATCAGCTCAGCGTCATGGCCGGTCACTCGGGCCGCACGGAACAAGGCGCTCAGGCAGTCGCGGCGAAGCGGCGAGATTTCGTTGAGAGCAAGGCGCGAGCCAGCCTTGGCCGCCCAGACCGCGAGCATTCCGGTTCCGGCCGAGGGTTCCAGGACGAGCTCGCCCGTGGCCAGGGCACACGCCCGGGCGGCAAGCCAGGCAATGCCCGGCGGTGTTGCGAACTGCTGCCATTCGATCTGCTCGTCGCTGCGATTGGTCTGGGTCGGCAGCACGGATTCCAACGCCGTAAACATCCGGTCGGCGTCGGCTGCCGAAGCGGCAAGGTCGATCTGTGGGGTGGCCTGCAGGAATTCAGTCTGAGCCAATTCCAAGGCGATATGCGCATCGCGCACCGACCAGCGCCCATCTGCGTCTGTGCCGCCGAAATGATCGGTCAGAAGCGTATGCAGTTGCCGACGCGTGATCGGTTCGCCGGATGCTAGGTTTGCGGCGATGGTGCGAGCAGCTAGCAGAACTAGCGGTTCAGATGGTGGGGGAAGCAAGAGAGCGGGAACAGAGCTGAGCATTTGGAACCTCCTGACGAAGCCCAGTCCACTGGCCGGGCTTCATCAGGCCAAAAGCCTTCTCCCCTCTCTTCACGTCAGGACTTGGACCGCAGCCACGCTTGCAAGGCGTCGTTCCAGTCTTTCCCGTGACCGCGCGGGCGACGCGTGACGATCGTTCGGTTCTCACAGGCGTAGGCGCTGCGCGCGCGTTCCTCGGCAATGTCGCCGCCTGCATCATGGTCGACGAACAGATGCAATTCGCTCACGCTTTCCGGGATCGACACGAGGCCAAAACGCTCATTGCCGAGCGAGGCCCAGCAAGGGATCTGGGTCAAGGCCTTGGCAGCGAGCGCGCTCTCGATACCTTCGGCAAGGCCGAGCCGCCCGTCGATAGGTTCGAAGAGGCGAACTGCGCCTGATGCCAAGCTCCCGAGTGCGCGCTTTGGGTTGGCGAAAGGTGGCACCGCGGGCCTCAGCGGGTTGAGAAACGTGCGGTGAATTCCGACCAGCCCATGATCCATCGTCACTGCCGCGATCAGAGCAGGCAAGTATTGCGTGTTCCCCTTCGGTCCGAGCGGGGTATGAGGGTGAAATCTGAGCGCGCGAGAGACGGCGCGGATGCCGCGGGCCTGGAGATAGGTTTTGGCGGGAGTACCGTCGATTGGCGTTGCTTCACGCCAAATTCGCTCTGCAAACGCATTGTATGCTGGCTTGCAGACATTGGCACTTGGCTCGACTTCGACCTTCCCAGCAAAGAAGCTCCCCGGCGAAACACCTCGAGCGGCAAGTGCAGTCAGCACCTGATGCTGGCTGCAGCCCGCGAAACAGTGAAAGAGGATCGCGCGTCGTCCCAAAGTTACGCTGAGCGAGGGCGTTCGATCATCGTGGGAGGGACATCGCGCCATGCCCTTGCAGCCGGACCAATACCCTCCCAGCTCCTCGCAAAGCTGCTTTGCTGCTGAAGCAAGGGACAAGCTGGGAGGACTGGATAACGCGTGGGACATGCGGGGCTCCTCAAGCTCTAAATACCGCCCCCTTGCGAGCGACCTCTCCTCCCTATCGCGCGCGTAATAGCACTTTCCTACACCTCTTTGTTCACCATACGTTCCGATTCGATTCGAGGCAATGCGACGAGATGGATGATGATCAGATTTGGAAGGATAGGGATGATCCTTATGAGCGTTTCCGCGGTGCAGGTTTCAGCCCAAGCAGACACGCCATCCTTCGCGATATTCGAACATCGACCGACCCCTGTAGAGCCTGAGGCTGTCAAGCCGGCCATCCCGGCACACGGTGAGATGAACTTGAGTCTGCGCAAGGCGGCGCTCGCGCCCTCGTTCCGCGAGGTGATCTATTTGGCGAATGTGCGGGAGGCAGAGCTTCGATATGGCCTACCCACTGGCTTGCTGCAGGCGTTGATCTGGACTGAATCGCGCTTCAATCCGATGGCGATCAGCCCCGCTGGCGCGGCGGGGCTGGCGCAGCTGATGCCAGGCACGGCTCGCTACCTCGGCATCACGAACCGGCATGATCCTGTTGCGAGCATTGATGGCGGGGCACGCTACTTGCGCGAGATGCTGGACAAGTTTGGGCAGATACATCTCGCCCTCGCTGCCTATAATGCTGGACCTGGAGCGGTTTCGCGAGCTGGTGGCATTCCCAGAAACAGCGAGACGCCCGACTATGTCCGCAGCGTGCTCGAACGATGGCAAGCAATTGGCTCGCGCATATGAAAGGCGTTCGTCTATGGATAAATGAAGAAGCGATTGCTTGAGTAGGGAAGGCCAAGTTTGATGGCTCGAAAAGAAGGTCGAGGCACAAAGGATGACAACGTCGTTCGCTTCGATTTCCGGGACAAACTGAAGAAGCAGCACGACAAGCGTCGGCGCAAGGATTGGATGTTTGGTCTAGGCGCATTCTCGATCGTCGTCGCTGCCGGGATGTTGGCATTGAGTTGGCCCGTGTCCGGTCTGACCTCGACCGCCCCGTCAGAACTCCCGCCTAAACTTTCGCTGATGGCCGGAAGCGCCTCACCGCGCTTCGAGCTTTGCGGAGTTACACGTCGGACCTGCGTCGTTGATGGAGATACCTTCTGGCTTGAGGGTGAGAAGATCAGGATCGCAGACATCGACACCCCCGAGATCAGCGAGCCCAAGTGCGATTCTGAGTATCAGCTTGGTATGAAGGCGACTTACCGGCTTCGCGACCTTTTGAACGAAGGCACTTTCGAGGTCAGGCCGATTGGAAACCGCGATGAAGACCGATTTGGACGTAAGCTTCGGGTCGTTGTTCGGGGCGGCCAATCACTTGGGGATCAGCTTGTGCGTGAGGGGCTGGCTCGCACATGGACCGGGCGTCGGGAACCGTGGTGCTGACAGTGACCGTGCCACTGACCGGTCAACATTTGTTGCAGGATTGATCGGCAGGATCCGACCAACTATCGCCGTTAACTCGCAGCGCTGGGAAGGTGCGGTTACGCGAAATACCGGTCACGTGTGGCGCCTCGCCTCTGATCGCTGGCGCCTTGGTTGAAAAGCTCGCCAGTGACAGGGAGATGACGAACCATTGCTATTGCCACCGCCTTCTTTCGTTTGTGCGCTAAGACGTTACATATCCCCCTGAATTCATGGGGGCATCATGGCAAACGCGCAATCAATCCAACTTCTGCTCAATGACGACAGCACGGATCACCGGACGGAGATTGGCGCGCTGTTCAGGAACGCACGGCGTTTCGAGTGCATGGTCGCGTTCGCAAAAATGTCGGGCTGGAAGGAAATGAAGGCATCGCTGGAAAAGGCGTTGTCCAAAGGCATGACAGCGCGGCTCGCGGTTGGCCTGGATTTTTATCACACTGATCCCGCGTTGCTTCGATCCCTCTTCCGGTTGAGCAAGAAGCACGATCTGGAATTATACCTCAGCAATTCCGAGAGTACGTTTCATCCCAAGATTTATGCCTTCGAGTACGACGATGAATGCAAGGTCGTCGTGGGATCGGCGAACTTCACACAAGGCGGACTGCTTCAAAATTATGAAGCGTCGGTTCTCATCGACGATGAGAGCGGCACGATGATGGAAAAGATCACAGAGCATTTCGATGACTTGACCGACAATGATGAGATTGTGCTGGCGACGAAGCCGCTGATTGACGATTATGCAAAAGATCATGCGATCAACGCTGCATGGGCCCGTTTTGCAAGGCGTCGCGCCACGCGCGCTGTTGATTCCGGCGAAGCGTCACTCGATGTCCTAGCCGGTTTCCTGCGAATGATGAAGCAAGGTGGCGCATCATCGCCGTTCAATGCTCAGATGGAAGTCAGACGGAACAATCTTGCGGTTGCGCCGACACAGCTTCGTTCCATCGCGGCGTGGAAGGGGAAAACAGCGCGTGGCTTCCTGACCGAATATGAGCATCTGATCGGGTCATTCCATTCGGGCGGCCTCGACCGCGCAAAGACGCGCATTACTGACAAGCGAGAGGATTTTGTCCGCGCGGTGGCGTCAATCATCGATCACGCTGATTTGTCGCCGCGTGATGCGTTCGCCACTCTCCACGCGGCGTTTGCGAACATCAAAGGTGCTGGGATCAATCTCCTTACCGAGATTTTGCACACGCTGGACAACACACGTTTCGCGGTAATGAATCAGAATGCGGTCGCGGGCCTGCGTCTCGCTGGCTACGATGGATTTCCGCTTCACCCATCGAAGGGAAGCCTGAGCCCCGACATCTATCAGCTTTATTGCGATCACGCGGACGCTGTGCGCAAGGCGCTCGGGCTTCGCGATTTCACCGAACTCGATGCACTATTTAACTACGTTTATTGGCATGAGGATCGGCCCGATGACGATGAAGGCGATGACCAGGACTGATCGGCTGCCGTTCTCCCCTGGCATAATTGGACGCCTCCGGTAGCGGCGGCGAATGGCAGTTTTGTCCCATGTTGCGGCGTTCTGATTCCGGCAGCGCGCGACCCAAAGCTGGTCGCCCACTCCGTCATCGGTGAACGTCTGGTCCTCGATCACACCGGACCCTCGGGCAACGCGAGAACGACTTCGTCGTTTTGAAACCATCCGGCTACGTTGCGCGCCTCGCGGCGCTCAGCGCATGGCAAGCCGAACACGATCCCCGCCACGAAGGGTTCAGTGCCGCCGTGATCGATGCAGTCGCGCGATTTTCCCCTAACGAGAGCGGGCATGCCTTTGGATTTGGGCCCGCGGATTTCCAGGAATTGATCCTGTTTATCGAAGAACTGCCGTGGTGATCCTGACGCACCGCATGTGATGCTCGGTGCGACGGAGATGCTATCTAATCAACTATGAAAGTGAGCGTGGAGCAGATTCGCGAGCGGCATGAGGCTGTAGAGGCCAGGCGCCGCCACTATGAGTGGAAGTCGGAGCAGCCTGGCCGCTTGGCTCTCCATGAGGTCTGGCGTCACGCGTATCTCGCGCGGCCCTACCTACTCGGGGCGCCAGAGGACCGGGTGGCTGAGCGCTTCTGCAACATCTTTATGAACGCCATGGAGGTCAGTCCGCAAGGCCAGATCACGATGGTCGCGATGTCGGAGACCGACGAATACATGCAGGTCTTCACCCATATGCTCGAGGAATACGGGGCAAGACGAAATGGCATGCCGCCTGACGAGGTGATCGGCAGGGCGCGTGCGCCGCTGCTCAAATATTTCGAGAAGGGGACGCCGGTCGGTGTAACGCTCTTTGAAGGCTACTCGACCCCGACAGGGCCTATCCTCGTCAAATATGGCAAGCGCCAGTTCCTCGAACCGATGTTTAAGCATGGCGAGATGAGGATCGCTAACGCGGGACTCTATAACGACGCAAACCTCCTCAGCGCTGTCCGCGACGACGAGACCAGCCGGACGTTCTTCATTCCCACTTGGCGGGAGCGGATGGAGAATCGGACGTATTTAGATGTCCAAGGGCACCGCTTTGAGTTCAACGACGACGACATCGTCCTGCCCCTCGTGTTCGATGACTATTTTCTCGTCAGCCTTTGCGAACACATCCACTATCGGATGCCGACGGACTTTGAGGCCGACGCGGCGATCGTGATCCACGATCCCATTCGTTTCAAGCAGCGGCTGATCTCTACCTTCCTCGCATCGAACCCGGACTACGAGCCGATGGAAGGCAGCGTGATCTATTACGATCCGTACCGAGATTATTCGAAGTTCAGGGTGCCCGAAATGGCGAAGCACTTCGGGTACGCCTACCAAAAGGAGGCACGGATTGTCTTCCGGCCAAAGCGCAGGCCGTCGGCTCCGTTGAAGCCCGTCTTTCTCTCGATTGGGCCAATGTTGGACTATGCCGACATGCTCACGCTTTGACCGTCGCCATGAGTCACCCCCGGTCGCGGCCGGCTAGGCTGATTGGTTGATCCAGAGTTGCTAGAGTTCGTCGAACATTGCGAGCAGATGAGCATGCCGGACCCGCTCAAGGACGGTGTCAAAAGTCTCGAAGGGTTCGCCCGCTGGAATATGGCGCTCGATCTGCAGGAACTGCGCACGAGCAGCGGGCCGTGAATCCGAGTTCAGATGCACCGCGTTCGCGAGTTGCTCAGCGCTTGCGCAGCCCTTGCGGACCACGCCGCTCAAAGTCTGCAAGACAATCGGCATGACAGGCTCTTTTCCAGCCGCCACGGCTCTTGCCGCGAGTATGCGTGCCGGCAGGCCGGCGACGAAGGCCAAGTCCGGAACAAGGCGAACCGCGAAGTGCCGCGCGGTCTCGCAGGTCTTGATAAGATGCTCCTTGGTTCCGATCGCCCGTTCGAGTTCGCAGAGCGGCTTTCCCGCCATCCATGCGGTCAGCAGCGGCCTGATCTGCGGCAAGGCGACCTTCGCCTTGGCGGCATTGCCGGCGATCGCACGATAGTCCTTCCCAAACAGCCCTTCGATGTCGTTGGGCCTGATCAGGTGCATCAACCAGGTCGGGTTGGCCTCGATCCAGTCAAACAACGTATTCATGCAGTCCGTGCTGTCACCGTCAAACGCCCCCGCCTCGATCAGCGCAGCCAGGCTGGCGACGACCTCATAGGGTAGCCCCGCGGAGGCAGCCACTCGCTCGAGCCAGTTCAGGTCCTGCTTCGGCGCCAGCTCGTCACGGCGCGCAAGCGCTGCGACGATGCGGCTTTCAATCCACTCGGCCTTGCCTTCCTGGCGCTTGCGGTACGCGGCGAAGGATCGACGGATCATGGCCTTGGCGGGTTCGTCGGGCGCATCCGACTCGCCGACTGGCAGTCGGGCAAGGAAATAGTCCTCATTGCCTTCGTGCGCCTGCATGTGGATGCGATCCAGCAGGCCGGTTATCGGGTCATCGATCTTCAAGCACTGGTCCGACTGCGAGAAGATGCTCTGGAGCGACATCCAGTGGCGATGGATCGTATTGTCATCATCATCGATGTTTATGATCTTGCTCGGCACCACCAGCACAAAGCCCTGGCCGCCTTCGCCCGCACGCCCGGCCCGGCCGGCGGCATTGAGCAGTTCGTGCGCGTCCAGCTGCTTGAACTTGTCGTCCGACACGTCCCAGCGGCTGTCGCCGGCGATCAGGACCACGTCACTCGGCAGGTTCATGCCCTGCGCCAGGGTCGAAGTGGCGAACAGGGCGTCGACACCGTCACGCCGCTTGAATAACGACTCGTGCAGCATGCGCTCGGGCTTAAGCAGCTGGCCGTGATGGCTGGTGGCGCTCCCATCAACCTGGCCGGAAGCGTCTAGCTTGAGATAGCAGTGCTGCGGCCCGCCCATCTCTTCCTCGACCAGCTTGCGCCAACCTTGCTCCTCCTCGGTGAGCACGACGCGACGCTTGGGCAGCAGGCTACGAAAATGCCGGACGGTGGATTCGGCGGCGATCGTACTCTGGACGAAGGTCAGGGTCTTTAGGCCGTCCTCGGCTGCTGCCGCGGCGATCGTACCCGCGACGATGTTGCCGTTCGGCGTCATATACCAGTCGCCGGATTTTTCTGACACGCCGGTCGCGAACGGCACCGCCTCGTCAAGCAGCGCCATCAGCGCATAGTCGTCGCGCTTGCGGGTCGCCCAGGTCTGCCGCAGGCAGAAAAAGGCAAAGGGCGCCGCATCGAGGCGGCTTGCGAGAGGCTTGGGCACGCCCTTAGTGGTCGCGGTGAGCTGTTCCGTGGCGAGCAGTTCGTTGAGCTCGGTGATGCGCGCGGCTTCATAGGCCACACAGCCGCGGGCCTGGCGGGTCGGCTTCCAAGCGAGGTCGAGCGGGAGGCAAGGGCGGCCGGTGAGCTCGGCCACCCAGCCGGCCATCTCTTCGGCGTTCTGCATCATCGCAGATACGAGCAACAGGTCGGCACCGGGCGCATAGCTAGTGAGATTTAGGATACACAGCATTGCGTCGATCGCCCGCCGGCTGCGGTCGGATTCGCGAGGATGAATGAGGTGGCACTCGTCGAACACCACGAGCGCGACCTGCGCGAATGCTTCCGGCTGTATCGACTGCAGCACGAGACAGCGCTCGGGCGTGGTGACGATTATCTCCGGAAGCTCGAGGACGTCGGAGAAGGTGATCTCGTCGTCGAGATCGCCGAGAACGGTATAGTCCTTAAACGCATTGCCAAGCGTGAAGGCGGTCTGGTCGACCAACGCCAGTGTCGGCGCGAGCACAACGACCTGTCCGCCGCCAAGCAGCGCCGCAGCGATCTTAAGTTCTGCCAGCGTCGACTTGCCTCCCCCGGTTGGGAAGCTGACCGCCGCCGAAACGCCTTTCGCGAGATAGCCCTTCTCCAGCGCCTCGCGGTGATTTCGCCAGAGATAGGGGCGCTTGCGCGCGGCCCGGCGAATGACCTGCCACCACGCGCTTGGGTCGATGCCATTCGGCGCAGGAACCCGGCAAAGTGCTGCTTCGGCCAGATCGCCCGACACCGCCAGCAGCAGCTTGGCGATGTGGAGCGGACCGGGAAAGGAACTGAAGACCTCGGGACCATCCTCTTCGAACACACCTTCAATCGGGGTGACGGAAAGGTCGCGCACCTGGGCGAAAATGCGGCGCGATTCCGGGATCGCATCCGCCGCGACGCCCTCGTGTGGTGGAACGAGCAGCTCACGCGCGAGCTGGATGACGCCCGCGTGCAGCCGGCGAAGAAGCGCTTCCACTGCGATACCGCTGGCGGTCGTATCAGACGGAGGATCGTAGAATTCGAAATTGTCTTCGTCGACCTCGCTTGTGATCACTTCGCGCAGACGGCCAGTAGCCAAGTCGGCGATCGCGGCGACCAGTCGACCTTCGGCGCTCAGGTCGCCGTCCGGACGCTTGAGCCGCTTGGCCATCTCGGCAGCGTCGCTCTGCGAGTCCGCGATCAAGAACAGCAGCGTCGCGCAGATGTCATGATCGGCATGGATAGCGTTAATGCTGGAAAAACACGGCTCGCCTTCGGCTACGACGGTCTCGGCCATGAGGCACAGCTGGTGTGCGGTGCCGGCCACGAATGCGGCCGAGGCGCGGTCGGCACGCTCCGGCGCAGTTGCGACGAGCAGCTCCTGCGCCGCCGCCAGACGGCGCATCTCCGAAAGCAGCTCAATAAAGGCTTCGCCGCGCTGCTCGACCGTTGCGGCACCTCGCAGCCGGACTCGCGCTGCGACGATTTCGGCGAAGGCATTGGTGAAGCGTTGGGGCAGCTCGGAAAAGTCGAGGTCGCCAAGTGGCGGTGCGCCCCTGATAAGGTCGATCGTGACAGGATCAAACATCGTCCCGCCATGCCTCGATTTGCTTGATCGCCTTAGCCGAAAAAGCTTTCATCCAGTCGCGCAGCTTCGGGATCGCAATGGTTTCCGCTTGGCGGCGACTCGCGAGCCCAGGCGCAACCTCGTCAAACCCCTTAAACAGTGCAGCTCGCGCGTCGTCATTGTCATGAGCTATGTCGGCTGTGACCGCGACACGAAAATGCCGGGCTTCCTCCCAGGCTATCCGTTCCACCGCACCGTCAATATCGAGTTCGGGAAATCGTTGCTGGTGGGCTTCGAGTAGGCCGCCAGCCTCCGGGATCAGTTCGTTCATGCGCAGTCCGCTTTCCAGATCTCGGATGCCTTTCCACACATCTCCAGCGATCGTGCTGCGCGGGTTCTCCGTCGCCTTGTCCTCGAAAATCACCACCGCTGAGACGGTCTGGCCGGACTCATCGAGTTTCAACTGGAAGCCATCAAAGCCCTTGTGCGCATGAATCATATGCGGCGCGCGGATCACCGCTCCGGCATCGGCACGGTGCGCCGCGATCCATGAGATCGCCTGGAAAACCCAGCCATCGCGATGATACGGGGGCTTATCCTTCGGCACGGTCAGCAGTTTGATCGCACCGGCCGCCGTGTCCGCGCGGGTGACAGGCGGCCGTTTGTCGATACCGGTCAGGATCGCTGCTACATGTCGCGTCTGCCCAAGCGCCAAGCGCGCGACCTTGCTGGCAAGATCGTCCTCGTCGGAAACGGTCCACCGCGAGCCGTGACAAAGAGTTCCATGCGATATCGGTATCAGCGTGAGAGGCATCGCGCCTCTGAAGACCCTAACCCGTCCATGGCCCCCTCCCAAGTGATGCCGAACACGGCCTTCGGAGAGATATACAGATCGGCGGCTCCAATGAGAACATATCTAAGCTCAAGCAGATCAAGTTGGATGCAATTGATCGCTAGAAGTGCGGGTTACACTCGGGGGCAGGTCGGTGCGGATGTCTGGTTTTGGCGAATGACCTGTCGTTGGCCTTGTGGCGGCGGAATGACTGGTAAGTCCCAGTTCCAGCTATACCCTACCGGTATTCGAAATCCTGGTCAGGCTCTTCCCACAAACGCGCCCTTGATGACCTTGCCGCCCTCCCGGATCGTATCGAGGTAGTCGCTCCACCACTGCGCCATGCGGACACGTTCCTCCCAGTGCTTGCCACGGTGATAGACGCCGCGGACTGCGTTGCTATCACCGTGAGCCAGTCCTCGTTCGATCGCGTCCGGATTCCAGAGGCCGCTTTCATTCAGCATGGTGGAAGCCGTAGCCCGAAGACCATGCGCGGTGACTTCGTCCTTCGTGAAACCCATCCGCCGGAAAGCGGCGTTCAAGGTGTTTTCGCTCATCGGGCGGACGGACGCGCGGGCTGACGGAAACACGTACCCTTCAGTGCCGACCATCTCGGCAAGTTCTTTGAGATACCCGACTACCTGTTTGGACAACGGCACGGCATGAGGGCGGCGCGCCTTCATCTTTCCCTCTGGGATGCGCCAGACGCCTTCTTCGAGGTCGATCTCTTTCCAATCGGCATGCCGCAGCTCGCCAGGGCGTACAAAGACATGGGGTGCAATGAGTAAGGCGTACCGGGTGATGAAGTTGCCAGTGTAGTCCTGGATCGCACGGAGCAGCCCACCAAGATCCTTCGGCTCAAGGATCGCTGCATAGTGCTTTGCCTTGGGCGTGATCAGCGCCCCGCGGAGCATCGTCGTCGGGTCGCCTTTGCAGCGCGTCGTGGCAACTCCATAGCGAAACACGCGGCTCGCAAAGGATCGGGTCTTTTTGGCGGTCTCGTGCTTGCCCTTCGCTTCGAGGCGCTTGAGGGGAGCCAGCACCTCGAACGGCTCAATCTCATCGATCGGACGGCTGCCGATGGCGGCCGTCAGCTGGTCGAGGAAGAAGTTGGCCTTGATGATGGTCGCATCCGCGCGACCGTTCTGCACCATCATCTCATCGATGTACTCGCGTGCCACCGCTTCGAATGTCTGGGCGGAAAGGAATTCCGAACGGATCTTCTGCTTGCGCTTCTCCATCGCCGGGTCACCGCCCGCCGCGACTTTGACCCGCGCCTCATAGGCCGCTTGGCGTGCGTCCTTGATATTGATTTCGGGATAGGAGCCGATCGAGAGCTTCTTTTCAACGGTGCCGATTCGATAGCGGAATCGCCAAAGTTTTCCGCCCGATGGAGACACCTCGATGTACAATCCGCGGTCGTCGGCGACCTTGTACGGTTTGTCCTTTGGCTTGAGTGCGCGAAGCCGGGTTTCGGTCAGAGGCATGGGCGGGCCTTTTCCCAATGTGGTTTTCGCAAAGGCCCGTAAAAGGCCCGCAAAAATGTGCGGAACCCCCGAGAAAAGGCGGGACGATCCGGCACGATCCAAGGGCCAATTCCCTTGGATTTCTGCGGGTTTAATACACTTGCTGGGTTCTTCTGAGAAGAACAAATGGTGCCCAGAAGAGGACTCGAACCTCCACGCCCTTGCGAGCGCCAGCACCTGAAGCTGGTGCGTCTACCAATTCCGCCATCTGGGCACGGTAGCAAGGGGCAAAAGGGCCGTCCCTGCCGGGTAGGAGGGCGCCACTAAGGCACCGGCTGCGGGGTGTCAACAGGGCAAATCCATCGAGTGCGCACTCTTTTTCGCCGGAGTCTGGCAACACATGCCGGTTGGGGGTGTTTCGCCATTGAAACCGCGCCTGCTGCTGTGGCAAAGGCGGCGCGACAGGTCCGGATTTCTCCGGGCGCACAGGCAGGATACGGGCACAATGGCAAGTGGCAGGACGCGCGATCTCGAAGGCAGGCTGGTTGCGCTGGTTGGCGGCAGCGGCTTCTTCGGCACGCACCTTGCGCAGGAACTGCTGTCGCGCGGGGCGCGGGTGCGGGTTTGCAGCCGTCACCCCGAACGAGCCTATCGCCTGAAGCCGCTGGGCTCGCTGGGGCAGACGCAGTTCGTCGCTGTCGACGTGCTCAAGCCGCAAACCCTGGCCAAGGCGCTGATCGGCGTCGATGCCGTCGTCAATCTCGTCGGGGCCTTTGCCGGCGATCTCGATTCGCTGCAGGGCAAGGGTGTTGCCCGCGTGGCCGAGGCCGCCGCTGCGGCCGGCGCCAGCGCCTTTGTTCACGTCTCAGCCCTGGGCGCGGATGCCGGGTCCGACGTGCCCTACGCCCGCACCAAGGCCGAAGGCGAAGCCGCTGTTTTCGGCGCCTTTCCGAACGCGACTGTGGTCCGTCCGTCGATCCTGTTCGGCGAGGACGACAACTTCCTCAACATGTTCGGCAACCTGATGGCCCGCCTGCCGGTGCTGCCGGTGTTCGGCCCCGCGGCCCGGCTGCAGCCGGTCTTCGTCGACGATGCCGCAGAAGCGGTGGGCAATGCCTTGGCCGACCCGCAGGCGCACGGCGGGAAGACCTACGAACTGGCCGGCCCCGAGGTCATCACCATGGGCGAGCTCAACCGCCGCATCGCCAAGGCCACTGGCCGGACGCCGGTGCTGGCCGAGCTGCCCGACGGCGTGTCGGCGGCGTTCGCGGCGCTGACCGGCTGGCTGCCGGGCGCGCCGATGAGCACGGCTCAGTGGAAGCTGCTCAAGGCCGGAAACTTTGCGACGGGTACCTTGCCGGGGATCGAAGGGCTTGGCGTGACGCCGCGCCCGCTCGGTCTGTTTCTCGACCGCTGGATGACTCGCTATCGCAAGTTCGGCCGCTTCGGGGTGCGGGCAAAGTCGGCTTGACCTGCGGCCCGGCTGCGCGAACCGTAAGCGGACCTGCCCCGAACCTACCGCTGACCTACCCCTAACCTGCCCCTCACCTTCAGGCGTTAACGTCGGCGTAGTGGCTGGGCGGCTGGATTACGTCCATCCGCTCTGCCAGCAGGGGGCGGAAGCTGGGCCGGCTCTTGAACACCGAGTACCAGCCGCGCGCCTGTTCGTGGCCCGACCAGTCGATTCCACCGAGGTAATCGGCCACCGAGATCTGCGCGGCGGCGGCAAGGTCGGCAAGGCTCATGGTAGAGCCCGCCAGCCACGGGCGGTTATCGATCAGGTAGTCGATGTAATAGAGGTGCTCGTCCGCCAGCCGCA
>NZ_JBMLSM010000170.1:0-32892 GCF_049240505.1 Novosphingobium sp. | reverse complement strand
GTTCTTCGGGGAAACCTCATCGCGCAGATCGGCAGACAAGCGCTGCCGCCGCCAGCGATTACGCAGCGCGACCGCAACGGCCTTCTTCGCATCGGTCTGGCCAACGATATGTTCATCCAGCGCGCGAACGATGGCCTTGGGTGTCAGGGAATCGAGCATCAGATTTCTTCCAGCGTCACGCGGTCATTGGTAAAGACGCAAACCTCGGCGGCCACCTGCATGGCGCGGCGGGCGATCTTTTCGGCATCGTCTTCGTAATCGGTAAGGGCGCGTGCGGCCGCCAGCGCATAGTTGCCGCCAGAACCGATGGCAGCAATCCCGCCTTCCGGCTCCAGCACGTCGCCGTTGCCTGTAAGGATCAGCATCGTCTCGGCATCGGCCACGATCATCAGCGCTTCAAGATTGCGCAGGTACTTGTCGGTGCGCCAGTCCTTGGCGAGTTCCACAGCGGCGCGCATCAACTGGCCCCGGTGTTGCTCCAGCTTGCGCTCCAGCCGTTCAAACAGGGTGAAGGCATCGGCAGTCGCCCCGGCAAACCCGGCGATCACTTTTCCCTCGCCGATCCGGCGCACCTTGCGGGCGTTCGGCTTCATCACCGTGTTGCCCATCGAAACCTGCCCGTCACCGGCAATGACGGTGCGGCCGTTCTTCTTCACCCCGATGATGGTGGTGCCGTGCCACTGGATAAGGCCGTGGCTCGCCCTGCTATCGTCCATCGCCGCGATATGTGGCGCGCGGCGACTATTTCAAGCGGCTGCGATCAGCTCCCGTTCGGACCAGTGCCGCCCGGAGCCTGTCCCTGCCCGCCCGGAATCGCGCCGACCGCGCCGATATTTCCGAACAGATCCTCGAAGAACGACCGGTCACGACCCAGCGTCGGAGTCTTGTCGCTTTCGGGGGAAATGCGCGCTACCTTTTCCATCCCTTCGCGGCTTAGCGAAGCGACGTTGCCCTTGCCGTCAAAATTCACCACCAGCACGTTCTGATCCTTGGTGCGCGGGCGGTTGAACGGCTTCTGTTCGGTGTTCTGCGAAACGTAGTACCACGTCTGCGTGCCATAAGGGCTGGTGAACGTGGGACGGCCGAGCGTGCGTTCGACCGACTGCCTGTTGTCCACACCGGGCTGCACGGAAGAAACCAGCACTTCATCGACGATATAGCCGCGATGGTCCTTGATGCTGGAACATCCTGCCGCAGCCACGCCGAGCGCAAGCACCTTCGCACCCTGCACCATCAGCCGCATGTTCCGCATTCGCAAACTCCGCTCTTCAGTCTTGCCGTGTCATGCCCGTTTGCATCGGGAATGCACAGCCACTATCTGGCGGACCCTTAGGGTCCAATCGGGATTACCGCAATGCCGCCCGCACCGGCTCTGCTATGTGCCTGCTGAACGGTACAGATTTAATAGCCCCTGAACGGGCAGGATATAGGAATCGCGCAATGTCGTTCTTGGGAAAGCTGTTCGGACGCAAGGATGACGACCGCGCCGTCGCTCGCCCCCTGTGGCACCGCACGGTCGAAATCGCGCGCGAGAAGGAATGGTACAGGGATTGCGGCGTGGCCGACACCGTGGCCGGTCGGTTCGACATGATCACGCTGATCCTTGCCATCGTGCTGATCCGCATGGAGCGCGATGCCGAACTGATCGAACCATCCGTGCGCCTTACCGAGCTGTTCGTCGATGATATGGACGGCCAGTTGCGCGAAAGCGGGGTGGGCGATCTGGTGGTGGGCAAGCGCATGGGCAAATTGATGAGCGTGCTGGGCGGTCGCCTCGGTGCCTATCGCGAAGGGCTGAAGTCTTCGGATGAAGCCGTGATGGCCGAAGCTGTGGCCCGCAATGTCAGCCTGCACGAAAGCACCGACCCGCTGCTCGTGGCCCGCCGCGCGCGCGCTTTTGCCACCGGGCTGGACCTCGTGCCCGCCTATCGCGTTCTCGATGCGGAGATTGGCAAATGAGCAATTTCGAATTTTCACACGTCATCGACATCCGCCAGATCACCGAAGAACCGCTGGTCCTGGTGCCGGACGATGCAGAGCGCCGCCGACTCGCAGGCCGATTCGGCATTTCTTCGATCGACGCCATGCGCGCCGAACTGCGGCTCTCGGTCGAAGGGCACAAGGTCGAGGCCAAAGGCCACCTCACTGCCAGCATCGTGCAGGCCTGCGCAATTTCGGGTGAGGACTTCCCCGAAAAGATCAGCGAACCGATCGCCCTGCGTTTTGTCCCCCCCGGTGAAAATCACGCGCCTGACGAGGAAGTCGAAATCACCGCAGACGATTGTGACGAGATCGAATACGAAGGCATGACCTTCGATCTGGGCGAGGCGGTGGCGCAAAGCCTCGCACTCGCCATCGATCCTTTCGCCGAAGGGCCTGACGCCGACAGGGCGCGGGTCGAACACAATCTCGGCGGTGATGTGGCCTCCGGCCCCTTCGCCGCGCTCGCCGCCCTTAAAAAGGACTGATCCTTTGGCATCACCCCCGGGCCGTGGCCGCGATCTGACCAGCGGTCCGATCCTCAAGACGCTGGTGCTGTTTTCCGCGCCGACGCTGGCCTCCAACATCCTGCAATCGCTGAACGGCTCGATCAATTCGATCTGGGTCGGGCAGATGCTGGGCGAAGGCGCACTCGCCGCCACCGCCAACGCCAACGTCGTGATGTTTCTGGTCTTTGCCGCCGCGTTCGGCTTCGGCATGGCGGCCACGGTCAAGATCGGGCAGGCTTTTGGCGCGCGTGACGTGCTGGCCGCGCGGCGCACGTTCGGCTCGGCCGTGGGGTTCTGCGTGCTGCTCTCGCTGGTGGTCGGCTCGCTCGGCTGGATCTTCGCACCCCAACTGCTGAGGGCAATGGCCGCGCCGGGCGAGACATTCGGTCTTGCGCTCACCTATCTGCGGGTGATCTTCGTGGCGATGCCTGCCTCAATGGTCACGGTCATGCTGGCAATGGGCCTGCGCGGCGGGGGCGATGCCGCCACGCCGCTGAAGTTCATGATCCTGTCGGTGGTGCTCGACGTTGCGCTGAACCCGCTGCTGATCCGGGGCTTCGGCCCGGTGCCTGCGATGGGTATCGCCGGGTCCGCTCTCGCCACCGCCATCGCCTCGTTCGTCTCGATGATCGGCATCGTGGGCTATGTCTACGCCAAGGATCTGCCGCTGCGCCTGCGCGGCGCGGAACTGGCGTGGCTCTGGCCCCGCCGTGACGAGCTGGGCTACATCCTGACCAAAGGCCTGCCGATGGGCGCGCAGATGTTGGTGATCTCGGCAGCGGGCATCATCGTGATCGGGCTTGTGAACCGTGAAGGTCTGCTCGTCAGCGCTGCCTATGGCGCGGCCCTCCAACTGTGGACCTATCTGCAGATGCCCGCGATGGCGATTTCCGCTGCCGTCAGCGCGATGGCGGCACAAGCCATCGGTGCCGGTTTGAACGACAGGCTTGGCCGCATTACCCGCTCGGGCATTGCGCTCAATCTCACTGTCACCGGCCTGCTCTGCGCGCTGATCCTGCTGTTCGATCGTCCCGCGCTCGAACTGTTTCTCGGCGCCGGCAGTCCTGCCGTGGATGAAGCGCGCCACATCCAGTTTCTCGCAAGCTGGAGCTACCTGCTGTTCGGCATCACCATCGTCCTGTTCGGCACGATGCGCGCAGGCGGCGTGGTGTGGACACCGCTGATCATCCTGTCGCTTGTGCTCTACCCGGTGCGCCTCGGCTTCTACTATGCGCTCTATCCCCGCCTCGGCGCAGATGCCCTCTGGCTGGCCTTTCCGGTCAGTTCGCTTGTGGCCGTCGCGCTGTCGCTATGGGCCTATCGCCGCCCAGAGTGGCGCGAGAAGGCGCGCGCCGTCCCATCGGAAGAGTGCGAAGAAGAAACCCACGCCGATGGTGACACCGCAGGCCGGATGGCACCCTCGCTCTGATTATCGGCTTTGGGCGCGCCAACGCTGGACGGTGCGCTCAACCGCGCGTTCTTCACCGCCGCTCTTGCTCCAGAGTTCATAGAACGATGGATCGTTCGAAGCCGGACGCTTCATCGCATCCAGATCGTCAAAGGCTACGCGCATCGGGATCGAAACGCCCTCGCCCGATATGATGCACTCACGGTTGCGCAGCGCCGGGATAGTATCGACAAACCCCCGCGCGCCCTCGGGCATCGCCGCCTTGACGAAAGCCTGGTCGCGGTCGTTGTTCAGGCGCATAGAGATGATCGTGCCGCACTGCGACAGCACCCCTTCGGCAAGGTCCGAAGGCCGCTGTGTGATCAGCCCCAACGAAACGCCATACTTGCGCCCTTCCTTGGCGATGCGCGAAAGGATGCGCCCCACCGAAGAACCATCGGAGTTCTTCTCGCTCGGCACATATCGGTGCGCTTCTTCGCAAACCAGCAGAATGGGCCGCGTTTCCTCTTCACGCGCCCATATTGCATAGTCGAAAACGAGCCGGCTGAGCACCGCCACCACCGTTGACGTGATTTCCGAAGGCACCCCCGAAACGTCGATGATCGAGATCGGCTTGCCATTGGCGGGCATACGGAAAATCTTCGAGATGAACTCCGCCATCGTATCGCCCACCAACATGCCCGAAAACATGAACTGGTAACGCGGATCGCTGCGGATTTCCTCGATCTTGGTCTTCAGGCGCATGTAGGGAATCGAATTGGTCCCCTTGTCCAGCCGCCCCATCTCGTTCTGCAGGATGATCATCAGATCCGACAGCAGATAGGGGATCGGTGAATCGACCGTGATCTTGCCGATCTGTTCGGCCAGCCGGTTCTTGCTGCGTGCCGCCAGCAGGCACTTGGCCAGAATATCTGAATCGAGCTGCCGATCCGGCCCGGTCGTGGTGATGAAAACTTCGCAATGCTCTTCGAAGTTCATCAGCCAATAAGGCATTTGCAGGTTCGACACGTCGAGCAACTGGCCCGTCGTCCTGAATGCAGCGGAATATTCGCCGTGCGGATCGACCATCACGATGTGGCCCGAAGGTGCCATCTCGCAGATGCGGTGCAGGATCAGCGCGGCGGCAGTCGATTTGCCCGTGCCGGTTGATCCCAGCAGCGCAAAGTGTTTGCCCAGCAGCGCATCGACATAGACCCCGGCACGGATATCGCGCGTGGGAAAGACCGTGCCGATGGAAATGTTGGTACGCCCGTCACTGGCATAGATCTGGCGCAAATCGGCCGATGTTGCCGGATAGACCAGCGCGCCGGGCACCGGAAAGCGCGTCACGCCGCGCCGGAAGCCAAAAATGCGCTTCGTCAGACGCTCTTCGTCGCCCTCGCCCAGAAAGTCGATCTGCGCAACGATGCCGCCAGGAACCGACGTATCCTGCCGCTGGGTGCGCACGCTTGCCAGAAGCCAAGCATTCCCGACGCGGATCTTGATCTGGCTGCCAACCTTGCCCGAAAGCGCAATCGACGGATCGCTATCTTCAGAGCATTCGTCCAGGCGCACCAGATCCAGCGCAATTGCCGAACTGGAACCAGCGATATCGCGGATAAAGCCAATCGGCTTGCGCGCATTTTCAGACGGCGGCGTATCCGGCGTGACGCCATAAAGAGGTTTGCTTTCGATCTGCTCCTCTGCCGCAGCTTCCGGCATCACGAAAGTCTGCTTCCCCATATCGGACATCACGCAACCAACCTTTTCGCCAGGCATTCTCAGCCGGTCAGGGCATCAAAGGTTATCGATATCGGGACAGGGTTAAAATCGGCTAAATTTTCGGTAGGATTCCAAACGGTCAGACGAGCGCGAACAGTCGTCCCGCAACCCATCCCATCGCCACGGATACCAGCACGGCGAACAGGCCGTAAAGCCAGCCGTTGCGGTCTGCCGCCACGGCCACGAAGCGTTCGAAGCCCTGCTTGTTCACTTCGACGCGGGTGATCGCCGATGCCACCACCTTGCCCCCACGAATGGCGAACGTTTCTGCCGTATAAGTTCCCGTCTGCACGCTCGAAGGCAGGCTGATCCGCGCCTGATAAAGCACCTGCCCGCTGATCTTCACACTGCCTTCTTCCTCGCGATAAAGGCCTTGCCGACGCATCAGATCGACCAGCCCTGCCGAAAAGCGCTGCTGCTCTTTCGGCTCGATCACCCCGATGGGCGACAGCTGCAGCCATTTCAGTCCCAGCTCGTAGATCGCTGCCGTCTTGTCATCCACGATCTTTGCAATGGGCCGCGAAGATGCCACCGCGAAATAGCTTGGGGCAGAGCGGAATTCGAGCGAATCCGCATTGATCCAGATGCCCGCCAGCTTCTGCTTTTCGCGCAGGACGATGGATTGCACCGGACCTTCCAGCACCACGACGATATCGTATTCCTGCGCCGCGCGGCTACCTTCGGGGCTGAGGATCGCGCCGAACAGCAGCAGGTCCGCACCGGTAAAGCCCTGCCGCACCTGAATTTCGTGTTGCGAGATTTCGGGCACGAGGATCGGGTCGCGCGCGCCCATCAGCACCATGCAGGCCAATAGCGCGAGGAAGCGAAACCTGCCGCCAAAAGTTGGAGCCGCCATCATAGCGGAATGACCGTGTAAATCTCGTCGGGTCGGTAACCCAGCCCAAGCGCCATCCGCATCGCCACCAGCAGCACGATCGCCGCCAGAATCAGGCGCAGATGTTCAGGCTTTGCTTTCTGCGCGAACTGCGCCCCCACTTGCGCGCCCGTCACCGAACCGATCAGCAACATCACAGCCAGCACGATATCCACCGCGCGCGTGGTCAGCGCGTGCATCATCGTCGTCGCCATCGTCACGAACAGTATCTGGAACAGCGATGTGCCCACCACCACGTTCACGCCCATGCCCAGGATGTACAGCAGCGCGGGCACAAGGATGAACCCGCCGCCGATACCCATCAGCATAGTCAGGATGCCCGTCGCCATGCCCAGCAGCAGCGGCGCGAGCGGCGAGATGTACAGGCCAGATCGATAGAACCGCCAGCGCAGCGGCAGGCTCGCCACCAGCGGATGGTGCCGCCGTTTGCGCGCTGGCTGCGGCAGGCCGGATTTCTGCGCACGCAGCGTCGTAATGCTTTCGTGCGCCATCAGACCGCCGATGCCGCCCAGCATCAGCACATACAGGATGTTGATCACCGTATCGATCTGGCCCAGCGATTGCAGCAGGCGGAACAGCAAAGATCCCAGCCCCGTGCCGATCACGCCGCCCGCCACCAGCACCGCGCCGATATGGTAATCGATCCCGCCGCGCCGCGCATGGGCAAAAGCGCCGGAAACGCTGGCACCGGTCACCTGGCTGGCAGCAGAAGCCGCCGCCACCGTCGGCGGAACGCCATAGAAGATCAGCAAGGGCGTGGTCAGAAACCCGCCGCCCACTCCGAACATGCCCGAAAGCAGCCCCGTCAGCGCGCCGAGGCCGATGATGACCAGTCCGTTGACGGAAAGATTTGCTATCGGAAGGTAGACATCCATTGCACCCCAGACGCTAGGCCGACCGTGGCCAGCCAGCAACCCCGCGCATCTGCTTTTGCGGCAAAAAGCTGTGCCGCCCTATGCATTCAACCTGCGCAATCAGAATGAGGACGCGATCGTCAACGCAGGACCGCTGCCGGGTCGGGCGTTCCCTGCAACGCGAAAGCGCCAGTCAAGCGCCACCCGTGCAGGGTTGGCATCTCCCAGATCGAGCCGGAACGAAGTGCGCGGCCCCATGTCCAGCCGCACCGCCCCTTCCTGCCCGCCCGACCACACGCCCGCCCCCAGCCGCAAATCCCGATTGCGTCCGCCAACGCCAGGCAAAACCCGCTCGACCACAGCCTGCACATCGTAAAACGCCGTTGCCCCACGCCCTCCGGCATAGCCCGCCTGCCCGTAGGCTTCGGCGGTAAGGCCCAAGGGCAGCCGCTGAGCCGCAAGTTCGGTCACCACCGTTGCCACAGGCCGCACCTGCATCGCGCTGCCTTTGGAATCCTGCAACCGTGCTTCGGCCAGAACGCGCAAGGGCACACGCGATATAGGCCGAAAGCCAAAGCCCAGCGCCACTTCCTTGTCCCTTCCCGGCGCGTTGATAGCCAGCGACGTGCGCAGATAACCATAGCTTTCGTGCAGATCGCCCCGCCCCAGCCGGTAGCGCACCACCGCGCCTGCCTGACTAGCGCCATAGGACGCTGCGCCCGGCGCCTGCGCCGCTGCGCCGCTCCCGGCCCGCATCAGCAACCAGTTATCGCCACTCCAGCGCGGGTCGTCCTTGATCGGAATGGCAGATAGGGCCGCGTCTGGTTCAACCACAGCTTGCGCGGCTCTTTCGGAGGTGCGGGGCGCTGCAAGGGCAGGATTGACCTGTCGCAGCAGACTGGCCGGAACAAGCATTGCCACGTCCGATTGCCATTCCAATGCGCCAGCACCACCCTCCCTGTGCTGGTGCTGCGCAGCCCTTGTCCGAGCTATGGGTGCGCCTCGATCCGGTGCTGCGACACTCGCAGACAAGACCTGAGACTTTATCCGCCCCCCGCCCGGCACAAGGAGGGGCAGCGCCCCCAGTGTCTGCGCCTTGGCGGGCATTTCCTGCAGCAAAGCGCCACCACGCCACATTGCCGTGCGCGCACCGCCCCAGACCATCACAATCAGGCAAAGCGCCACCAGCGGCTGTCCACGACGGCCCGTCAGCGCATCCGCCATCAGGCCGGATTCGGCAAAGCCGCGCCTTGGCACCCTTCGCCCGAACAGGCTTGTGCCACGTGCACCCGATGGACAGTGTGCTCCCACAACAGCCGCCCACCCATCAACACTTTCAGATAGGCCACCAGCGCCCGCCGCGTCGCCATGATCGCAATCACATTGCCCACGGGAAAGCGCAGCACCGCGCGCACCCCCTCGTTCCAGCCATATTCGCGCGCAGTGTGCATGGCCCGCATGGCCAGACGCCAGATCAGATTGACAAGATTGAACGCCAGCAGCCCTTGCAGCAACGGATCACGTTGCAAGGGTGCGACCATGCCGGCCATGTCGAGCAGCAGCAGCACCGGCCACATCAGCACCAGCAGATAGGCCACCGCCAGCACCAGCGCCACCAATGGCCCGCGCCGATCGCGCACCCGCATCCACAACTCGCCCCCCGGCCAAGCGCTCCACCCAAGCCTGTCCCAGCCCTGAAACGCAATGCCATGTATCCACCGCGTCTTCTGCCGGACCGAGGCCGCAACCGTCGCCGGAAAGAACTCGCGCGTGGCGATCAGCCCGCCCCGCTCGTCCCGCATCCGCAGAAAGGTTGATCGTCCGCCGGTTTCATTGACGAGCAAGCCGCACTCGTAATCTTCGGTCAAACACTCGGCGGCAAAGGGATGCACGCTCGCCCGCCGCGCGATGATCCGGTCTATCGCCCTGCGCGAAAACGCACACCCTACCCCTGCTGCGGGTAAAGCCGCGCCGATACTGTCACGCACCACCATGTCGCGCGCGTGGGCTTCGGCAAATTCGTCGCAGTAATGCCCCGCCACCCAGCGTGAAGCGGGTTGCGGCTCGGGCCGCACCGGCAGTTGCACGAAGTCCACCCGATCGAGCGCGCGGTCCATCAGCGTCAGCGCCGAAGGGTGCACCATATCCTCGGCATCGTGCAGGATCAGCGCGCGCACGCGCTGCCGCCCGCGCCGCTCATCCTCGCACACCGCGCGATAGATGCGGTTGAGGCAATCGGCCTTGGTCGTCGGCCCGTCGGCATTGTGCACGACCACGCGCAGCCGCCGGTCCCCGCCCGATGCGACCAGCGCCGCCAGCGTCGCCTCATCATTGCGGTAGCAGCCGACATAGATCCGCAAATCGCGCTGCGGCCAGCATTTGAAGGAATGGCGCACCATCTCGGCAATGACGCCCGATTCCTGCCACGCGGGAACCAGCACCGCCGCAATCCCGTGCAGTTCCGCCTGCTCCGGGGCGGAGAGCCGCTCTGTCCGAAGGCCACCCGAAAACCGCAGCCGGAACCACGCAAGGTCCACCAGCATTTCATCGATGGCAAACACGGCAAACCAGATTGCCGCAAACAGCAGCAGTTCATGCTCGGCAACGGCAAGCCATTGCAAAGTCGTGGAGCATGGCCCGGAAATCGGCGGACATGCCAGCAAGAACCTGACCCCGTTTGACGCGCCCGACAGCGCTGGGCACAAGGATCATGCTATGCCTGCTCGGCAAGGTTCAGGAACCAAGGGATAATTCGAAAATGGCAGTATCGCCTGAAAGCAAAGGCATCTGGTACAAACTGAAACACAACGAAGCGGCCCCCGGCATCGTGCTGATGGTCTGTGCCGCAATCGCCTTGATCCTCGCCAATTCACCGCTGCACGATCCCTGGCACGCATTGTTCCATCACGCCCTGCCGTGGACGCCGGTTGCCAAGCTGAACAACCTGCACATGTGGATCAACGATGCGCTGATGGCGATCTTCTTCTTCGTCGTCGGGCTTGAGATCAAGCGCGAGATTCTCGACGGCGAACTGTCCAGCCCCAGCCGCCGCCGCCTGCCGGTGATCGCGGCCATTGCGGGGATGGCCGTGCCCGCGCTGATCTACCTCGCCATCGCCGGGAGCGACCCTGCCTTGCATCGCGGCTGGGCGATCCCTTCCGCCACCGACATCGCCTTCGCCATCGGCGTTCTGGCCCTGGCCGGAAAGGGCCTGCCCCCTTCGCTCCGCCTGTTCCTGCTGACCGTCGCCATCGTCGACGATCTTGGCGCGGTTATGGTCATCGCGTTCTTCTACACCAGCGGGCTTGATCTCACGTGGCTGGCCATCGCCGCCGCCGTGTTCATCGCGCTGGTCGCGGTCAATCGCATGGGGGTAAGCGCGCTCGCGCCCTATATCATCGGCGCGGTCGTCCTCTGGTACGCCGTGCTCCATTCCGGCGTCCACGCCACCATCGCAGGCGTTCTGGCCGCACTCACCGTCCCGCTGGCGCTCAACAACAAGCACGACAGCCCGCTGCTCCGCCTCGAACATGCGCTCGTCGCCCCCAACGGCTTTTTTATCGTCCCGCTGTTCGGCCTTGCCAACGCCGGTGTAGCGCTTGGCTCCATCGACGGCGGCCCACTCGCCCTGCCCATCGCCATTGCGCTGGGCCTTGTTCTGGGCAAGCAAGTCGGCATTCTTGGCAGCATCGTCTTGGCCGAAAAGTTGGGGTTGGCCGCCCGCCCTGAAGGCGCAACGCTGCGCCAGCTTTGGGGCCTGTCCCTGCTCTGCGGCATCGGCTTCACGATGAGCCTCTTCATCGCAGGCCTTGCCTTCCCGCAAAGCCCGCTGCTGGTCGAAGAGGCAAAGCTAGGCATTCTGGGCGGGTCGATCATCGCCGCGCTGGCCGGCATAGCTTTGCTGAAAGGCAGCACCAGATCCAGCGCCTGATCGACAAATCCGATCAATCAAACCACAACTCTGCGTGAAACCTTCGCCTCGATATGGCGTATAGACCGCTCAACGATCCCGCCATCATGAAAGGGGAATGTCATGCCCGGCGACAATTCGAAGAAGGCCCTGATCGACAGTCTCAATGGCTTACTGGCCGATTATTTCACGCTCTATCTCAAGACCAAGAACTACCACTGGCACGTCGCCGGTCCGCAGTTCCGCGATCTGCACCTGCTGTTCGATGAACAGTCCGCAGAACTGTTCGCGCTGACCGACATCATTGCCGAACGCGTGCGCAAGAACGGTGGCTCCACGCTGACCAGCATCGGTGCCATCGCAGGCAAGGCGTCGATCAAGGACGACGACCGCCCCAAGGTCGATGCGATGGATATGGTGAAGGCCCTGCGCGACGATAACGTGGCGTTGGTCAAGGTCATCCGCGCGGTCAAGGAAGCCGCCACCGAAGCGGGCGACAACGCCACCGAAGGCATGGCCGACGACTGGACCGATCAGGCCGAACAGCGCGCCTGGTTCCTCACCCAGATCGCTTCCTGATACCGCCTCCACCTACCCCGCTCGTCCTGAGCCTGTCGAAGGACACTGGCACAACACCCTTCGACAGGCTCAGGGTGAGCGGGGTGGGGTAAACCCGGAACTCAAAACGCCCCGCTGGTCCCGATGCCCACACCGCCGGGACGAGCGTCGAAGCCACCAGCGCGCAAGGCATCCGCAGCTTCCTGCGGCAAACCAGTCAACGTCAAATCCGCCTGCCAGCGCCCATCACCCGTCAGGCGCAGCGCCAGCCGCTCCATGCCCTGGCTCCCGCTCATCGGCACCACCAGCGCGCCCTTTTCACACCGCGCGACGCCCGAAAGCGCAAGGCCATTGGGCATCAGCGGGCCGAAAGACGCCAGCGTTACGCCCAGCGTGCCCTCTGCCTGCGCGCAGCCGCCGCCATCCATCCGCACCGAAAACCGGTTGAACGTCACCGCCGTCACCGGCAACCCGCCCAACCCGTCGGGCAGGGCAATGCTGCCAGTCGCCTGCGATATGCCGTGCGCGCCGCCCTTGGCCGAAAACCCCTCGCGCGAAATGGCAAACTGCGTCCGCCCGATCAGCAGGGGCAAAGGCTCCAGCCCCGCATCCACGGTGCCTAGTGGCAGAGGACCGATGTTGAGGTCGGCAATCCGCCCATCCCAGACAGATCCTTCCACACTGCGCGCTGTCACGTTCTCCGGCATGGCCATGCCCAGCACCAGCCGCAGCGGAAGCAGCACGATCAGCGCCAACAACCCCAGCGCCCCAAGCGCCAGCCAGCCGCGCCGCGTCATCCCGGCTTCGCGCGCAAAGATCCCCCGCATCAGGACAAGGCGCCCGATCATGCCCCGGCCCGCCGCAGCGTGACGTTGACCGAAACCGTGCCATCGGGCGCGGGCGTCATCGTCAATTGTTCCACGACAAGCCCCTGCGCCGCCAGCCCATCAAGCCACGCCAGCGTTGCCGATGGCCGTGCCGTGGGTATCACCAGCACCACCATGTCGCTGCCCTGCTTCTGGCTGGATTGGACGACAAATCCCGCAGCCTGCGCGCTGCCTTGCGCCATCTGCTCCACCGGCCCGGCCAGCGCTGCGGCCTTGACCGCAGGCGCACGCTTCAGCGCGTCCAGCCCTGCGGTGATCCGCCCGGCGCGCTCGGTCGCTTCACGATGGCGCACCGCTGCATCATCCAGCGCGTGGCCCAGCGGCAGGATCAGGCCATAGACCAGCACTATCAGCGCGGTCAGCACGCCCGCCACGCCAACCAGCCAGCGCTCGCGCCCGGTCAGGCCGATGAACCATGCAGAAACCCGGCCCATCATGGCGCCCTCACCGTGATGGCGGCAACCGTCGCGCCAGTGGGATCGGGGGCAAGCGATGGCGGCACGGTCACTTTCCAGCCCTGATTTTGCAGCGCGATCAGCACTGCGTTCACATCCTCGGCACGCGGGGCCGCTGCGGTGAAGCGCAAGGTGCCATCCGCGCCATATCCCATGTCGCGCAATTTCACCCCCGGCACACCGCGCATCACATCGAGCAGCGCGGCAGCAGGCGCGGCAAAGCTCACCCCACCCTCTCCGCGCCGTGCAAGTTCGGCATCCAGCAGACGCTCGGCGGAATCGAGATCGGTCGCCGCCGGAAAACGCTGCTGCGCCAGTTCCAGCGCGCGCGATTCTTCGGCGGAACTGTCCATGTTCCACTTCACCACCCACACCAGCATCAGCAGCAGCGCCAGCAAGGCCGCCACCGCCGCCATGCGCGCAAGCCCCAGCCAATCGGCTGTGCGGAACACCGAAACACGGCGCAGGCCATATTGGCCCTGCCGCAGGTTCAGCGGCGGGGCTGCGTGGATTGCCGCCAGACGGTCAAGCAATTCGTCGCCCGCCAGTGCCGATTGCTCCTGCCCTTCGGCCAGCGCCGCCACCAGCCCCGGCTCACCCGCGAAAGCCGCATCCGCCGTGCGCGCAAGCAATTGCCCGCCCAGATCGGCCAGCATCAGTCCACGCTCAGGATGGGGCAACACCAGCGCCGCAGGGACAAGCGCCTGCGGATCGATCCCTTGCGCGGCCAGCACGCCCAGCCAGCGATCCATCGCCGCTGGAGCCACGCGGCAGGCCAGCAAGCGCCCCGCATCTGCGCCAACCGCAACGTGTTGAACAGGATCAAGCCCGCCCTGCGCCAGCGCCAGCCGCTCTGCCGCCAGCGCCTGCGCTTCCGGCATATCGGGCATGGCCCTGTCGATCACCGGGGCATTCGCTGCCGGAACCAGCACCGTCACCGCCCCCGCCTCACCCCACGGGGCGCGCTCGGCCTGCGCGTCGAAAGTCATCTCCCGGCCCAGCCCGCTCTCGCCCACACGCCACCAGCGCCAAGGCGCATCGACCTGTGCAGGCAGCAGGATGATCAGGCCATCATCAAAAGGCGTGGCAGCAGCCATCGGTCGTCAGTTCTGCCCGGCGTAGATATCGGCGTTGAGATCGGTCCCGCCCGGCTGGCCATCGGCCCCCAGCGAGAAGATCTCGAACGGTTTCCCGTCACGCCCCGGTGCCTGATACTGGTAGGCATGGCCCCACGGATCGGTCGGCACATCCTTCACATAGCCGCCCGAACGGTAGTTCTGCGGCATGGCAAGGTTGGCAGGCGGCGTCTTCAAAGCATTCAGCCCCTCACCCATGCCCGGATAGCTCGCCATGTCGAGCCGGTACATTTCCATGCCCTGCTCCAGCGTTGCAATGTCGCTCCGCGCTTTCACCACCATCGCCTTGTCCTGGCTCGGCAGCACGTTGATCAGCACCACCGTGGCCAGCAAGCCGATGATGAAGATCACCACCATCAGTTCAACAAGGCTGAAGCCGTTACGGCGGCGCTTGTCCTCGGTTTCGGGCGTCTGGTTTGCGATTTCATCGGTCATGATCAAAGTCCGGTAAGGTTCTGAAGCTGCAGGATCGGCAGCAGGATGGCGAGGATGATCAGCGCAACAAGCGTGCCCATCACCACGATGATCGCAGGTTCGAGCAGCGCCATCGCCGCCGCCGTAAAGGCCTCGAACTCACGCTCAAGATAGTCAGCGGCACGTTCAAGCATCGGCCCCAGTTGCCCCGCCGCCTCGCCACTGGCCGCCAGATAGACCAGCAGTGGCGGAAAGGTGCCCGCTTCGCGCAGCGCGGTGGAAAGCGAACCGCCCGCCCGGACCTTCTCCGAAATGCCTGCCAGCGATTGTGCCTGCACCGCGTTGGAAACCGTGCGCGTCGCCAGCCGCAACCCATCGACCAGCGGCAATCGCGCCTCGATCATTGTGGCCAGCGTGCGCGCCAGCGACGCAGCGTGAACATCGCGGATCAGCTTGCCGATGAATGGCAGGCGCAGCAGTCCGGCGTCGAAGCGCAGCTTGAATGCGGGTTGGCGCAAGGCGCGGACAAAGCCCAGCACGCCCAGCGCCAGAACCAGCAGCAGCGCCCACCACCATGTGCTGAGGAACTGCGAAATCCCGATCACCACCCGCGTCAGCATCGGCAATTGCCGCGCGGCATTGTCGAACTGCTCCACCACGCGCGGCACGACCGAGATCATCAGCCCGGTCACCACGGCAATCGCCACCAGTGACAGCACGATGGGATAGGCGAGCGCCGCAATGATCTTGCCGCGCACTTGTGCCTGTTTTTCCAGCATGTCGGCCAGACGGTCGGCAATCTGGGGCAAGCTGCCCGAATTTTCGCCCGCCGCGATCATCGCGCGGAAGATCGGCGGAAAGCTCGGCTCCTCGCGCCGCATCGCCTCGGCCAGTGGCAGGCCTTCGACGATCCCGGCGTGAACATTGGTCAGGATCGCTTGCGCCTTGGGCTTTTCGGTCTGCCGCGCAATCGTGCGCAGCGTTTCCTCCAGCGGGCTGACCACCATCAGCGATGAAAGTTGCCGCGTGAACAGCGCAAGCTGCTTGGCCGAAAGTTTCGTGGCGAACAGCGCAATCCCGCTGGTGCTGGTCGCCGCACGCCGCGCCGAAGCGGCTGCATCGGCACTTACGGTAACCACGAACCATTCGCGCGCGGTCAACTTCTCGCGCGCCGCCGCCTCGCTTGTCGCTTCAATAGCGCCGCGTCGCTCCGTCCCTTTCGGGTCGATGGCATGATAGGCAAAGCGTGCCATCAGCCGTCGCGCCGCATGATGCGCGCAGCTTCTTCGGGGCTGGTGACGCCATCACGAACCATGCGCCGCACCGCCTTGGCCAGCGTTGGCGATTCCGCAAAGGCGTGGCGTGCAATCGCCGCTTCATCGGCGTTGTCGTGGATCATCTGGCGGATCGCATCATCCACCCGCAGCGCCTCGAACACGCCCACGCGGCCCTGATATCCGGTCTGCCCGCAAGCCGCGCAGCCTTTGGCCGACCAGACCATGCGCACTTTCTTCATGCCCAGAACATCGGCCATGCCGGGCGAAATTTCGTGTTCTTCGCGGCAATGCGGGCACAACCGCCGCACCAGCCGCTGCGCAATCACCGCGCGCAGGGTGGACGCCAGCAGGAACGGCTCCACGCCCATATCGCGCATTCGCGTGATCGCGCCCGCCGCATCGTTGGTGTGGACGGTCGACAGCACCAGATGCCCGGTGAGCGATGCCTGCACCGCGATGTCCGCCGTCTCCTTGTCACGGATTTCGCCGACCATCACCACATCGGGATCCTGCCGCAAAATGGCGCGCAGTCCGGCGGCAAACGTCAGCCCGACCTTGGAATTGACCTGCGTCTGCCCCACGCCGTCCACAGCGTATTCCACAGGGTCTTCCACAGTCAGGATATTGCGCTGCCCATCGTTCAACCCGCGCAGCGCAGCGTAGAGCGTGGTCGTTTTCCCCGAACCGGTCGGCCCGGTGACCAGCACGATCCCGTTGGGTTCGCCCAGCGCGCGGTGCAGCGTGTCTTCGGCTTTCGGATCGAGGCCAAGCTGCACCAGATCGATCCCGGCATTTTCCTTGTCCAGCAGGCGCATCACCACCCGCTCGCCAGCGCGATTGGGCAGGGTGGAGACGCGCACGTCCACCAGTTTTCCGCCCAAACTCAACGAGATGCGGCCATCCTGCGGCACGCGGCGTTCGGCAATATCCAGCCGCGCCATCACCTTGATACGGCTAACGAGGACCGGCGCGACATGCGGCGGCATCCGCAACTTCTCGGTCAGCACACCATCGACGCGCATCCGCACCACCAGCGCGGTTTCGTAAGGCTCGATGTGAATGTCCGACACGCCTTGCCGGAGGCTTTCAGCGATCAGTCCGTTGATCAGACGGATCGCGGGCGCATCGTCGGCGCTGTCCAACAGGTCTTCGGCGGAGGGCAGACCGAGGGCGAGCGGATCGAGTCCGTCGCCTGCGATTCCCATGTCACCGGCCACTGCGGCAGCGGCGCCGTCGACCGCGTAAACCTCTGACAAGAGACGCTCAAAGTCACCTTGCGGCACTCTATGTGCATCTAGGTGCAGTTCAGAAACGCGCCGCAATTCGAGCAACGCCAGCGGATCAGCCCCCTCGCGCAGGGCCACGACCATCTCTGTGTCGGTCACACTCTGCACCAGCACGCCCCGGTCCCGCGCAAAGGCATAAGGCACGTGCGGCGCAGCATTCGGCACCGCGATGGTCAGCCCTGCGATATCCTGCGCTTCATCCACCGGATCAGTCCTGCGCGCTGCTCGGCGGGAGTTCGGATTGCTCAATTGGCGCGGGCACGGCACGTGGGCGGATCAGGGTATCGCCGGGAGCGACCACCGCCACTTGCGCAGAGGGCGCTGCGGGCAGGGTTGCGCCCATATAGTCCACGATCAGTTCGTCGATGCTCGGTTCACGCTTCGGTTCGAAATCGACCTGCGCCTGACGCACCGTACCATAGCGGCGCGCGGCCAGCGCCTGCCGGTCTGCCGCGTTGCGCAGGATGGTGGGACGGATGAACACCATAAGGTTCGTCTTCACCCGGCTGCGCGCGCGAGACTTGAACACTTCGCCAAGAATCGGAATGTCGCCCAGCAACGGCACCTTCTGAAGCGTGCGCTGCTCGTTATCGTCGAGCAAACCGCCCAGTGCCACGATCTCGCGGTCGCCCACGGTCACGGTCGTCTTGATCTCGCGCTTGTTGATGATCAGTTCGTCAGACTTGCTGGAGACGGTGCCCGCAATCGAGCTGACTTCCTGCCGCAGGTCGAGCCGGATCAGGTTGCCCGCGTTGATCTGCGGCGTCACATCCAGTTCGATGCCCACGTTCTGACGCTGCACGGTGCGGAAGGTATCGTTGAAGTTGCCGCCCGAAAGCGCCTCTCCGGTGGTGATCGGCACGTCCTGCCCGAACAGGATCGAGGCGGGGACGTTGTTGTTGGTGGTGATGTGCGGGGTGGACAGGATGTTGGAGTTCTTGTCCGTCGCCACCGCATTGATCAGCGCGCCAAGGTAGGTGTCCTTGCTGAGTTCGGTAAGGAAGCCGGTGTAGGCCCCGCTGGCGCCGAGGATCTTCGTCGCAGCGTTTTCACGCAGCAGATCGCCCGCCGTGCTGTTCGTCGTGGTGGTGACTGTTGCACCATTTACCACGGTCGTCGTCTGGTTGAGATTGTCGGCCAGCAGCCCGCCCGCAATGTCGATGATGTTGGGCGAGGAGTTGGAGAAGTTGGTGACGGTAAAGGGCTTGTCCTTGCCGCCGAACAGCAGTTGGACGCCCAGTTCCTTGGCCACATTGTTCGAGATTTCTACGATGATCGCTTCGACAAGCACCTGCTGCTGCGGAATGTCGAGTTGGCGGATCAGTTCGGAAATGCGGCGCTGGTCATCGGCGGGAGCGGCAATGATGATTGCGTTGGCCCCCGGATAGCGCGTGATGGTGGCGGTGCCGCGCCCGTTAGCCAGCTTGATCGGGCCATTGCCCAACCCGCCTGCGGTTGCGCCGATGGGGCTGGTGGCGGTGCCGCCGGTTGCCGCCGCCTGACCGGTCGAACCTTGTGTCCCGGCAGAAGACGTGCCGCTGCCGCCCACACCGCCGAGCGAGATCGGCGCGGCGCTGGCCGAGGCGACTTCGCCCCCGCCCTGCCCGCCCAGCAGGCGTTCGAGCACGGGGACGAGCGCGGCCGAATCGGCATGATCGAGCCAGACGACCTTGATTTCCCCGCCCATCGCCGCCTTGGCATCAAGCTGGCGGGCCATCGCCGCCATCTTCGCCAGCGTGGCGGGCTCGCCGCGCATCAGCACGGCGTTGGCGCTGTCCACCGCAACGACAGTGGCAAGCGACCGTCCGCCTTCGCCGCCCGCAGGCACAAGCTGAGTCAGCGCAGTGGCAATTTCGCGCGCGCCGGCGTGATCGAGCATCACGGTCTGCGTGGCGGCATTGTCCCGGTCGATATCGCCCAGCAGCGCGCGGATACGGCGCATGTTGTCTGCATAGTCCACCACCACCAGCGAATTGCCCGATTTGTTGGCGGTGATCGCGCCTTCCTTGCTGATCAGCGGGCGCAGGGTTTCCACGGCCTGCGTGGCGTCAATCGCGCGCAGGCGGATCACTTCGGTGACCATCTGGCTTTGCATCGCGCCTCGGCTGCCGATGCGGCTGGGATTGCTGGCCGCGCCATCGGCAGGCTGAATGCGGAAAGCGCCGTTGCCGGTGGGCACGGCCACCAGGCCATTGGCACGCAGGGTGGAAAGGAACACCTCGAAATATTCCGAGCGGCTCAAGGCGCGGTCGGACACGACGCTGATCTTGGCCTGCACGCGGCTGTCCACGATGAAGGTGCGGCCGGTGACTTCGGCGGCATCGGCCACGAACGCGCGGATATCCGCCTCCCGCACGTTCAGCGTGTATTGCGCCAGCGCAGCCTGTGGCACGGCCAGAGCGAGGGCAGCAGCTCCGAGGAGCATCTTTGGAGCAAGGAGCGAGCGCAGGTTCATGGGGCCAGTGTAATAGCAAGAGGAAGCTGGCGATCACCGCGCTTTACGGTGACCGATATCGACGCGCCGGGGCGGATCGCAGCGGAAAGAACGGCGGCATCGGGCGCGCCGGTTATCGGCTTGCCATCGATGGCCTGAATGACATCTCCCGGTTGGAAGCCTGCAGCGCGAAACGTGCTGCCATCGCCCGACGAAAGGACTTCGAGGCCGACGATGCGCCCGCCTTCGGCGCGCGGGCCAAAGTTCACGCCTGAACGAAGGGCCTCAACGCTGATCGCTCCGCCGGATGGACCGGCACCAGGCGGGGGCGCTACCGGGTTTGCGGCAACCACCTTTGCCGCGTCTGGCGCAGCGCCGGACTGATCGAGATAGAGCAGTTCCTTTGCGCCATTGTGCGCCAGTTCGACATGATCGAACGCCACGGCGGCGAGCGTTACGCCCGGCTGCACTTCGGCCCCCACGCGATAGACCTGCTGCAAGCCATCGCCGCCCGCAATGATCGCGGTGCCCCCGCCACCCGGCGTGGCGCGCGTGGCAAAGAGCGTGAGCGCAAGCGAGGTGACCGCGCCTGAGGATTGCGCCTGTGCCGCAGGAGCGCTGCGGTTGAAGGGGTCGACGCTGGCAAAAAGGGCGGCACGCGCCGAAAGCGACATCATCCGCACGCCCTGCGGACGCCAGTTGCCCAAAGGCGAAACCGGCGTGACCAGCGCCCAGAGCAGCGCCGCACCAAGAAACGCGATGATCACGGCCAGCACCCACCACAGCACGGTGTGCAGCGATGGCAAAGCCAACGCATTACCCGGCCTTGCCAGTGGTCTTGGCAGCGTGATTCCCCCGAATCTCAAGCGCGTTTTCCCTTCCGATGGCGCAGGCATAGCCGCATGGGACCGATTCACAAACGCCTGCCGCTGCCCGATCCTTCGAACGGCCCAAGCAGTCAAATGCTACGGTGGTGTGACAAGATGATGGCAATCCCGACACACCGCTGCAGACACGGATGACAAGCCGCAGATGATCGGTCAGAGTCCAGCGCCATGCTTTCTTTTCTGCCCGGTCCGATCCATCGCATCGCATTGCGCGCAGCCCACGGCCTGCGCCTTTGGTTCTGGCGGCTGACAAAGCGCAAGGTGCGCGGCTGCAACGTAATCGCCGCGAACGCTGCGGGTGAAGTGCTGTTGGTGCGCCACAGCTATCACGCACGCGACACATGGATGCTGCCCGGCGGCGGGCTGGGGCGCAGTGAAAGCCCGCTGGGCACCGCGCAGCGCGAACTGCGCGAGGAAACCGGATGCCTTTTGCGCAATCCAGCGCATCTCGGCACGGTAACACTGGACCGCAAGGGCTGGACCAACCTGATCGAACTGGTCTGCGGCGAGGCCGAAGGCACGCCAGCGCCGGACGGCCGCGAGATCGAGGAAGCGCGCTTCTTTGCGCCCGACGCCCTGCCCGAAAAGACGAGCGGCCCGGTGCGCGCGATGATCGCGAAATGGCAGGATCAGAACGGCAGTTCGGCCTGAAGCACTGCTGCTGGTGCGTGCGCCTCGCTCTCGTCCGGCTCCTCTCCTTCCAGCGCGGAAAGCGTCAGCCCCATCAGCCGGATCGGTTTGGGCAAAGGCAATTGCGCATCGAGCAGTTCGCGCGAAAGAGTGGCAAATTCGCACCTGTCGGCAATCGGGCGCGCCAGCGACTTGGCGCGCGTGCAGGGCGTGAAATCGTTGAACTTCATCTTGAGCGTGACCGTGCGCCCTTTTGCGCCACTCCGCTCGATCCGCTCCCATACGATTTCGATGATGCGCTCCAGCGTTTCGCGCAGGGCCGCGCCGGAGGAGATATCGCGCTCGAACGTGCGTTCCCCGCCAACCGATTTGCGCGGGCGATCCGCCTTGACCTGCCGCAGGTCTATCGCGCGGGCGGCACGGTAGAGATAGTCGGCGAAACTGCCGAAGTTGGCGCGCAGGAAGGCAAGGTCTTTGGTCCGCAGATCAGCCCCTGTTTCGATGCCAAACCGCGCCATTTTCTCTGCCCCCCGCGGGCCGATGCCATGAAAGCGGCGCACCGGAAGGCTGGCAACGAAAGCCGCGCCTTCGCCGGGCCGGATCACGCATAGGCCATCGGGCTTGTTCTGATCGCTGGCGATCTTGGCAAGGAACTTGTTGTACGAAACGCCCGCGCTGGCGGTGAGGCCCGTCTCGGCCCGGATACGCTGTCGGATCAGTTCGGCAATGCGCGTGGCGGAACCGATGCCGCGCACGTCATCCGTCACATCGAGATAGGCTTCATCCAGCGAAAGCGGTTCGACATGCGGCGTGAAGTGCAGGAACACATTGCGGATCTGCTGCGAAACGCCCTTGTAGATATCGAAACGCGGCTTGCGGAAGATCAGGTCGGGGCAGAGCTGCACCGCGCGGGCCGATGGCATGGCCGAACGCACGCCGAACTTGCGCGCCTCGTAACTGGCGGCAGCAACGACCCCGCGCCCCGATGAACCGCCGACGGCAACGGGAAGGCCGCGCAAGGATGGATCGTCACGCTGCTCAACGCTGGCGAAGAAAGCATCCATATCGACATGGATGATCTTGCGGATTCCGGTCGCCGTGCGGTCAGGTTCAAGATCGGGAAGCGGCGAATCCATCGTGGCAGGTTACCCGGTTTCGCAACGCAACATAAAGGGTAGGAATTGTGGCTGATCTGGGCCACTAGATCGTTATGCCTTCAAACAATATTTCTTCTGGCAATCAGTCTTCGGGCAATGACCTTGCACGTTCGCATCGCATGGGCGACCGCGAAACCATTGCGATGATGGCACTTGTGATGGCGCTGCAGGCGCTGGCGGTCGACGCAATGTTGCCCGCGCTGGGCTTTATCGCGGACGATCTGGGGGTGACCGACCCGAATCGTCGCCAGCTTGTCGTCGGCACGTTCCTGCTTGCTTCAGGGTTTGCATCACTGCTGCCCGGATCGCTGGCCGACCGCTTTGGCCGCAGGCCGGTGCTGCTGTGGTGCATCGGGCTGTACGTCGTGTTCTCGCTGGGATGCGCGCTCGTAACCTCGTTCGACGCGCTGCTGGTCATGCGCGTGTTGCAGGCGATGGGCTGCGGTGGCCTTGCCGTGCTGCCCGGCGCGATCATCCGCGACCGTTTTTCGGGCGACCAGATGGCCAAGCAGATGTCGATTATCTCGGTGGTGTTTCTGGTGGTGCCGATGCTGGCGCCCAGCATCGGGCAAGTGGTGCTGCTGTTTGCGGGCTGGCGCTGGATCTTCGTGTTTCTGGCGGTGATGGCGGTGGTAATGGCCCTGTGGGTCTATTCCCGCCTGCCCGAAACGCTGCATCCCGAATATCGCCAGCCGATCCGGCTTGGGACCATTGCCGTGAACATGGCAGGGGCAGCCACCAACCGTTCGGCCATCGGTTATGTGCTGGGCGGCTCGCTTACTTTCGGCGCGATGATCGGGTACATCAACTGCTCTCAGCAATTGGTGGCCGAACACTTCGGCGCGGGCGAGACGTTCCCGGTGCTGTTCGGCTTTTCCGCGCTGATGATGGCTGCTGCGAACTTTTCGAATTCTCGCATCGTCGAACGCTTTGGCGCGCGGCGCGTGTCGCATACGGCGGTGTTCGCGTTCATCGCCGTGAGTGCAACCCAGCTGTGGTTCGCCACGCGCACCGGCGAAACGCTGTGGCAGTTCATGCCGCTGATGATCCTGAACATGATCCTGATCGGCTTTATTGGCGCGAACTTCAATTCGATAGCCTTGCAGCCCTTTGCCAGCACGGCGGGTTCGGCCAATTCGATGCACGCCTTCCTGCGCATGGTCATCGGATCGGTGATCGGGATTTTCGTGGGCCAGGCCTATGACGGATCGGCGCGCCCGCTGGCACTGGCGCTGCTGATCTGCGGCATACTCAGCCTGCTGCTGGTGCTCTATAGCGAGAAGGGAAAGCTTTTCCGCCGCATCCACCCGCCGGGCACCCCGCGCCCGATCGTGCTGGAGCATTGAGGAAGAAGTTCAGGCCCGCAGGCTGACCGTTTCGGCCACGGGCGCAGCCGCCATCGCGGCGAGCGCGACATGCGCCGGTTCGGGGTGGCCGAAGTGGTAGCCCTGCATCAGGCGGATGCCCAGCGCGCGGGCAGTCTCGGCCTGCGCGGCGTCTTCCACCCCTTCGATCGTGCAATCGATGCCGAGCTGCCATGACAGCGAGATGATCGTGCCGACCAGCGTGCGCGCGCCCGGATCGCTGGCCAGCGCGCGCGAAAGTTCCTGATCGATCTTGATCATGTCGAGCGGCAGACGATGGACCTGGCTGAGGCTGGACCAGCCCGCGCCGAAATCGTCGAGCGCGATGCGGAAGCCACGGTTGCGGAACGTCTGAAGCTGCGATTCGGCGCGGCGCGGATCGGCGATCAGCGCGCGCTCGGTCACTTCAAGGATAATCGAACCGGCAGGCGCGCCTGCCTCTTCCACCAGCTTAGCAAGAGCATCCGCCGTGCCTGCGCGCGTCACGTCGCGCGGGGCGAGATTGATCGAAAGCGTGCGGCCATAACGCCAGGCCGGACACTCGCGCAGCGCGCGGGCCATGACCATGCGCGTAAGTTCGCCGGTCCGGCCCGTCGCATCGGCCAGCGCCATGAACTGGCCGGGTGCCAGCCAGCGTTCACCATCGGGGCTCCAGCGCACGAAGGCTTCGTAGCCGGTGGTGCCGCCCGTTTCGCCATCGATGATCGGCTGGTAAAGCAGGCGCAGCCGGTCGGCCAGATCGCTGTCGTTGAACAGGCGCGTGATCGCGGCGCGGGTCTGCAATTCGGCCTCGTCGTCGGGGCTGAACACGATGACCGCGCCATCGGACTGCTCCTTGGCCTTGTACAACGCCGCATCGGCGCGTTCCAGGCAGTCGCTGGCGCTGCGCCCATCCATGCGGTGCACGCCGACCGAACCGGACAAACGCAGAACCGCGCCGGCATGAAGCACCGGCGCACGCAGCGATTCGGAAATCTCGGTAGCCAGCGCCCGCACCCCGTCTTCATCCAGATCGGGATCAAGCACGGCGGCAAATTCATCGCCGCCCAATCTGCCGAAACATCGAATGCGTCCGAACGCGGCGAATCGCTGCGCAACCGCTGCCAGCACGGCATCGCCGGCGGCATGGCCATAGGTGTCGTTGACGTGCTTGAACCCGTCCAGATCGACCAGCGCCAGCCAGGCCTTGCTATCGGGGCTGCCGGGCCGTTCGAGTTCCTGATCCAGCCGGGTCAGGATCGCACGCCGATTGAGCGCACCGGTAAGCGGATCGACCGTGGCCTGCAGCAGGTTGTCTTCCGCCAGTTGCGCGGCTTCGCGCTCGCGACGGGCAAGCTGCTGGCGTGACAGTTCGAGCTTCACGAAATCACGGTGATGGCCATTGGTTACCAGCAGCAGGATCGTCGTCACCACGACCTGCACCATCATCACCAGAACGGCATTGGGATGGCCGCTGAACAGGATCTGCCCGGTGGTGGGAATGGTGATCGCAACCGCGATACGCAGCGCGGTCAGTGGCGAATGGGCAAGGCCGAGGATGCCGGAAAACAGCGTTACGGCAATGATATAGTGGATGAACGACTGCTCTGCGACATCGCCGTAGGGGTAAAGCAACATGCCCCATAGGGCGAACAGGAAGCCCGCAAATGCGCCAAGCCAGCTCATCGCGTGCAGATCCCGTCGCAGCACCATCAACGAACGGCCCGCCACGGCGCTGGGCCGCCAGTAGAATGCCCGCCAAGCCGCAAAACTGCCAAGCACGACCGGCCCGAACAGCGTCAACAACGCGGGGGCATCGCTGCGAAAGCGCAAGGCAACCAGCAGCGCATCAAACACCACGACCATGTAGAGCAGCGGCAACCGATGCGAGAGGCTGTGGGCGTAGGCCTGCGTGAAGCTATCGCCTTCATGCTGCTGCCAGCGGCCACCTGCCACGCGCAACAACCTGACCAGCCGGCCGCGCGTTGCGGAAGAATCAGCAGAATGTCGCGGCCCCGTCGTCATCGACCGACATATTTAAGGCTACGCGGTTAACAGGGCGTAAGGACTGTCATCGCAACTGAAGCCAATATGGTGAGGTCAGGCAGACAGCGCTTCGACCAGTGCCTTCACCTTTTTCTGCCGCCACTGCGGCAGCGGAGCCACAAGCCAATAGCCCCTGCGCGAGACTTGCGCCTCGCCCAGCGTGACGACCCGGCCCGATGCAATCACGCCCTCCGCCAGTTGCAGGGGCACGTGGGCACGGCCCAGCCCGGCGCGCGCCGCGCTGATGGCAGTGCCGGCATCGCCAACCGAAAACCCGACATCGCCGCCACCGGGCGCAGGATCGCCTGGCCAGCCGATCCACGGGCAATCGGCAGGCGCATCGGGCGCCGCTACGGTGACCATCAGCGGTTCGCCCAGAGCAAAGCCTTCAAGTTCACCCGGCCCGTCAGACCAGCGCACGGCCAGATCGAGGTTCGCTTCGGTAAAATCGATATCGGCATCCCCGCCGACGAGCGAAAAGCGCATCTGCGGATTGCCCGCGCGAAACTCCGCCAGACGCGGCGAGAGCCAAGCCGCGAAGAAATCCCGAGGACAGGCAATGGTGTAGACGTGGCTGGACTGCCCCGCCTGCATCGCCTGCACGCCTTCTTCAAAACGCAGGAACCCTTCGCGGATCGCATCCAGACCGGCAATCGCCTCGTCCGTCAGTTCCAGTCCTTTTGATGTGCGGCGAAACAGGACCACGCCCAGCAGGTCTTCCAGCGCGCGAATCTGCTGCCCGACCGCTGCAGGCGTGACCGCCAGTTCATCCGCCGCGCGGGTGAAGGAAAGGTGCCGCGCCGCAGCGTCCAGAACGCGCAGGCCGTTGAGGGGGAGATGCGTTCGCTTCATTGCGAACCGGCTTTAGTTTGCAGGCGCCGGTGCCGCCAGCGGAAAGAACGGGATCGCCACATCGAACAGCGAACCATCGGCGCGCTGCATCGTGTAATGCCCTTCCATGCTGCCGTTGTGCGTGCCCAGCGGGCAGCCCGAAACGTAATCATGGCTCTGGCCCGGTTGCAGCACGGGCTGTTCGCCCACGACGCCATCGCCATCAACGAAATTGACCATCCCGCGCCCATCGGTGATCCGCCAATGACGCGAAAGCAGCTGGATCGGCTGGTCGGCGTCATTCTCGATTCGGATATGATAGACCCAGAACCACTTGCCCGCTTCCACCCGCGACTGCTCGGGCAGAAAGTTTACGGCGACTCGCACCGTGACCCCTTCGGTCATCGCTGCATGGTGGAAGAACTGCTTCATGCAGCATAAACTATCGCAATTGCGCCAATGTTCCAATGCACTTGTGCATTGCCCGAAGCGCGGAAGCAGAGCAAAGCGACGGCGATGCTGATCCGCGCCGCTGCCATCGTCTGCTCTGTGCGCCCCCACGGCGAACATGGCGCGATCGTGCGCGTGATGACCGCCGATCACGGCCTTGCAGCCGCCTATGTGGCCGGGGCGCGGGGGCGCGAACTGCGTCCGGTGCTGATCCCCGGCAATCTTGTCACCATCGAAGTGCGCGCCCGTGCATCTTCGCAATTGCCGTCTGCGCGGGTTGAACTGCTGTCCAGCCGTGGCCCCTGGCTTTCCGAACCACTGGCGAGCGCGGGCATTGGCTGGGCCTGCGCGCTGACGGCAGCCACCCTGCCCGAGGGCCATCCCTATCCCGTTCTGCACGATTCGCTGATGGCTCTGCTCGATGCGATCTGCCACGCCCCATCGGCACGCGGCTGGGCGCGGGTGCTGGCAGGATACGAGGTTCTGCTGCTGCGCGAAGTCGGCTACGGCGCGGCCCCGGCCCCGCCGCCGGAAGAGGACTGGCCAAGTCTGCTGGCCCGGCTTGACCGGCAAGGCAAGGCAATCGCCAACCGCCTGCTTGCCGATCGGACCGGCGATGTTATGGGGGCGCGCACGATTCTGCTCGACCGACTACGGCGCATTGGCGGCTGATAACGCGGCGGCGGATAACGGGAACGACAAAGGGGTTTTCCATGAAGATTGCGGTTCTGCCGGGCGACGGCATCGGTCCCGAAGTGACGCGCGAAGCCGTGCGGGTGATCGAGGCGCTGGGCATCGACGGTATCGAGATGACCGAAGCGCTGGTCGGCGGCGCGGCGTACAAGGCCAGCGGCCACCCCCTGCCGCCTGAAACACTTGCCATTGCCGAAGCGGCAGACGGCATCCTGTTCGGTGCTGTGGGCGATCCTGATTGCGATGCGCTGGAACGCCATCTGCGCCCCGAACAGGCAATTCTCGGCCTGCGCAAGGCATTGACGCTGTTCGCCAACCTGCGCCCCGCCAAGGTGTTCAGCGGGCTTGAAGGCCACTCCGCCCTGCGTCCTGAAGTGGCCGGTGCCATCGACATGGTGATCGTGCGCGAGCTGAACGGCGATGTCTATTTCGGCGAAAAGGGCTTCCGCACCGCCCCCAATGGTGACCGCGAAGGTTACGACGTGATGTCATACAACGAGAGCGAAGTGCGCCGTATCGCGCATGTGGCGTTCCGCACCGCGATGGGCCGCGCCAAGCGCCTGTGTTCGGTGGACAAGGCCAATGTGCTGGAAACCAGCCAGCTTTGGCGCGACGTGGTGATCGAAGTGGCCAAGGACTATCCCGAAGTTACGCTCGAACACATGTATGTCGATAATGCCGCGATGCAGCTGGTCCGCGCGCCGGGCAAGTTCGACGTGGTGCTGACCGGCAACCTGTTTGGCGACATTCTTTCAGATCAGGCATCGATGTGCGTCGGCTCGATCGGCCTGCTCGCCTCGGCCTCGCTGGGCGAACGCCAGACCGAATATGGCACGTTCGGCCTTTACGAACCCATCCACGGCTCCGCCCCGGACATTGCAGGCCAAGGCCTTGCCAACCCGATGGCAACGATCCTGTCGGCGGCGATGCTGCTGCGCCACTCGCTCGGCCTTGCGGAGCAGGCTGACCGCGTGGAAGCCGCCGTTGCCAAGACTTTGGCCGATGGCGTGCTCGGTCGCGACCTTGGAGGCGAGGCCGGAACTACGGAAGTAGGTGACGCGGTGCTTGCAAGGCTTTAGGCCCCAAACCCGATCAGGACATGTTCGAGGCGCCCAAATGGCGAACATATCAGGCGAAGCGGCCCGCAGCGAAGGCTGGTTGCCTTCGCAAGGGTCGGTTTGCCTGAGATGGAAGCCATTTGGGCGTCGCGAAGCGATTTGACCAGAATGGCCCATCGCCGCGTCGGCAGGGCTGGAAATATCGACATATTCCTGCGCCCTGCCTCCTTGCGCTGAGCCATTCTGCCTCAAACCTCGAACTTGTCCTGATCGGGTTTGGGGCCTAAGGGCCGCGATCATGCTCCAACTAGCCGTAATCCTGCCGACCTACCGCGAACGTGCGAACATCGCGCCGATGGTCGCGCGCCTCGACGCTGCGCTTCAGGGCGTGGCTTGGGAAGCCATCTTTGTTGACGACAACAGCCCCGATGGCACGGCTGACGAGGCACGGCGCATCAGCCAGACCGATCCGCGCGTCCGGGTGATCGAACGGATCGGGCGGCGTGGTCTGGCATCTGCCGCCATCGAAGGCATGTGCGCCACCGCCGCGCCCATCGTGGCGGTGATGGATGCGGACCAGCAGCACGATCCTGTACTGCTGCCGCAAATGCTCGGCGCGGTGCAGGACGGCGAATACGACATCGCCTATGCCTCGCGCTTTGCCGAAGGGGCCAGCACGGAAGAATGGGGCCGCCCCGACCGGGTAAAGGCATCGGGCCTTGCCAACCGCATCGCCAACAAGGTGACGGGCGTTGAACTTTCCGACCCAATGAGCGGCTATTTCATGCTCCGCGCCGAAACGCTGCGGGCCGATGCGCACCGCCTTTCCGGCGTGGGCTTCAAGATTCTGCTCGACATTCTGGCCACGGTGGACAAGCCCCTGAAGGTCAAGGAATTTCCCCTCAATTTCGTCGCCCGTACCGAAGGCGAGAGCAAGCTGGACCAGACCGTAGTGTTCGAATTCCTCGTAGGTCTTTACGACAAGTGGCTGGGCCGCATCATCCCGACGCGCTTTGCGCTGTTCGGCACCGTGGGCGCGATGGGCGTTGCGGTGCAGCTTGGCGCGCTGTGGGTGCTGCTGAAGATCGTGGCGGGTGAACGCTTCGTCTATGGCAACTGGTCGGAAAGCGCGACTTTCAACACCGCCAACACGCTGGCGGCGATCATCGCGATGACGTTCAACTTCGTGCTGAACAACGAACTGACCTATTCGGACAAGCGCCTGCGCGGCTTCGGCCCGCTGCTGCGCGGATGGGCACAGTTCGCGCTCACCTGCTCGCTTGGGCTGCTGACCAACGTCGGCTCGGCTGCCGTGCTCAAGACCATCGGCTTCCACGATGTGGTAGCGGTGATCGTCGGCATCGTACTCGGCTCGGTCTGGAACTTCGCACTGTCCTCGCGCTTCGTGTGGGGCAAATACTGAATTGCGTGCGGTCGCGAAGCGCGCCCACGCTCTCACAATCCTCGTCATCCTGAACTTGTTTCAGGATCCATTGTGCCGATCAGGCAGATGCTCTCGTCCGAGAAATGGACCCTGAAACAAGTTCAGGGTGACTAAATTGCTCTAAGGAGTGTGCCGCCAAAAAACGGCACGCCGCACTACTTCCAGCTATCCAGCCAGGTATAATCCCGGAACGAATCTTTCCGCGGCAACTCACCCGCCGAAAGGATCGGGTAAAAGCCAAGGAACAGGCCGGAAGCCAAGACAAGCGTTGCCTTGGCGGGCCAGCGCAGGCCCAGATCCCACCATTCTGCCAGAACCAGCGCCAGCGCGGCGATCAGGAAGCAGCTCGCCAGCATGTAGTGGTAGTAGAACTGCACCGGCTTGCCGTTGATCGCCCAGAACCCCACGAGCAGGGCATAGGCCGCGAAGACCAGCAGGTGCAGGCGTTTCCCTTTAAGTCCATCCCACGCGCAGAACAGCAGCGCGGGCAATCCGGCCAGCATCGTGAACGGGTTGCCCAGCATCAGCACGCCGCGTTGGGCACCGTCGATGTTCTCATAGAGGAACCAGATCGGGCGGATGTTGGCCATCCATTGCCACCACACGCTCATATAGGTGTGCGGCTTCTTCACGCTGTCCTGCAGTTGCAGCATGTATTGCTGCCATTCGATCAGGCGGCCTACCGTCAGCGGGTCTTTCTGGTAGAAAAACGCGGGGAGGAACGTGGCGAAATAGGCAACAAGCGGCAGCGCACCGAGCCAGAGCGCCGCCTCTGTCAGCGAAACGCCGGGGACTGGCCCCATACCTTTGGCACTCCACAGCAAACCATAGCGGCGACCTTTCAGCGCTTCCCAGCGGTTCAGCGCGAACAGCAACCCCGGCAGCGGCAGCAGCAGTGCACCATTCCACTTCGCGCCGAGCGACAGGCCCAAGAACAGGCCGGTTAGCGCCAGATGCAATCGCGCACGGTTCACTTTCCCTGAAGGATTGCGCCACGCCAGCGCCCATTGCCACACGGCCAGCGCCATGAACCCGCCCATCGCCATGTCCAGCAGCGCGATGCGTGACATCATGAACCAGATGAAATCGGTGGCCAGCAACAGACCGAACAGCACCGTGGCGGTGCGCGAAAGACTGGCCCACCACAGCGCCCGCATCATCCCCCACAGCCCCAGCGCCCCCAGCAATGCCGATGGCAGGCGCCAGCCAAATGGCGTATCCCCTACCAGTTGCATCGACCACGCGATCAACTGCTTGGCCAGCAAGGGATGTTCGGGATTGAGCCGCGCGGTAAGATCGATCAACCGGCGCGCGGCGGGCAGATAATGGATCTCATCGAACATCATCTTCGACGGGATGCCGATACGATGCAGCACGATGAGGAAGAACGCAGCGGCTATGCCCATGCACCAGAGAGCGGGGTCATTCTCGCGCGGACGATCGGATAGAACTGGCGTCATCTGCGATCGGGGATAGGGCGGCCAGCACAAGTTCGCAATCCCGCCGCTTGCGCACAGCCATGCGGAAAACTAAGGCAACAACCATGAAACGCACGACTGGCCAGGACCGCTCCATCACCCGCAATTGGCGCCCAGCAACGCAGGCCATCCGTGGCGGCACCTGGCGGTCGGAGATGGGCGAGACGTCAGAGGCGTTGTTCCTCACCTCGGGCTTTGCTTACGACGATGCCGCAACGGTGGCCGCGCGCTTTGCCGGTGAAGCCGAAGGCATGACCTATTCGCGCCTGCAGAACCCCACCGTGCAGATGCTGGAAGAACGCATCGCCCTGATGGAAGGAGCAGAAGCCTGCCGCACGCAGGCGACCGGCATGGCCGCGATGACAACGGCACTGCTCTGCCAGCTTTCCGCAGGCGATCACATCGTTGCCGCCAAGGCGGCGTTCGGATCGTGCCGCTGGCTGGTGGACAATCTGCTCCCGCGCTTTGGAATCACCGGCACCACTATCGATGCGTCGGACAATGCCGCATGGGAAGCCGCGATCCAGCCCAACACCAAGGTGTTCTTCTTCGAAAGCCCGGCAAACCCCACGATGGACGTGGTTGATCTGGAATTTGTCTGCGGTCTAGCCAAGTCTCGCGGCATCACCACCGTAGTCGACAATGCCTTTGCCACCTCGGCTCTGCAACGCCCGATGGATTTCGGTGCAGATGTCGTGGCCTATTCCGCCACGAAGATGATGGACGGACAGGGCCGCGTCATGGCGGGAGCGGTCTGCGGATCGGCAGAATGGATCAACAACGTACTGCTGCCGTTCCAGCGCAACACCGGCCCTAACATTGCTGCGTTCAACGCATGGGTCGTGCTCAAGGGCCTTGAAACGCTCGACCTACGCATCCACCGGCAGAGCGAAAACGCGCTGAAGGTCGCCAGCTTCGTCGAAGGCCGTGTGCCTCGCCTGCTCTATCCGCACCTGCCCAGCCATCCGCAGTACGCGCTGGCGAAAAAGCAGATGAAGGCGGGTGGCACGATCTTCTCGTTCCACCTCGATGGTGGGTTGAAGCAGGCCCATGCCCTGCTCGACGCGCTGCAACTGATCGACATCTCGAACAACATCGGCGATTCGCGCTC
>NZ_JBMLSM010000169.1:0-5300 GCF_049240505.1 Novosphingobium sp. | reverse complement strand
CGATGCTCAACCGTGCCTATGTCTATACCGTGCAGAAGCACGGCAGCCAGAAGCGCGCCAGCGGTGACCCCTATTTCTCGCACCCGGTAGAAGTTGCCGGCCTGATGACCGAGCTGAAGCTCGATCAGGATACGATCATCACCGCACTGCTCCACGATACGGTGGAAGATACGCTCGCCACCGTGGACGAGATCGAGCGCCTGTTCGGCCCCGATGTGGCGCGGCTGGTCGATGGGGTGACGAAGCTCTCCAAGATCGAAACGATGAGCGAGAGCGAGCGCGCGGCGGAGAACCTGCGCAAGTTCCTGCTGGCGATGAGCGAGGACCTGCGCGTCCTGCTGGTGAAGCTGGCTGACCGCATGCACAACATGCGCACGCTCCACTATATCAAGAGCGAGGAAAAGCGCCGCCGCATCGCGCGCGAGACGATGGATATCTACGCCCCGCTGGCCGAGCGGGTGGGCATGTACGAATACATGCGCGAGATGCAGTTGCTGGCGTTCGAACAGCTTGAGCCGGAAGCCTATGCCACGATCACAGGCCGCCTGTCCGCGATCCGCAGCGAGGAAGGTGCGCAGGTTGATGCCATCGCGCTCCAGATCAAGCAATCCTTGGCCGAGGCGGGCCTGCGTGTCGAGGTTTCGGGCCGCGAAAAGCATCCCTATTCGATCTGGCGCAAGATGGACGAACGCCACGTCTCGTTCGAACAGATCACCGATATCATGGCGTTCCGCGTGCTGACCGAGAACGAGGACGATTGTTACAAGGCCTTGGGCATCCTCCATCGCCAGTGGCAGATGATTCCGGGGCGGTTCAAGGACTACATCTCCACGCCCAAGATGAACGGCTACCGTTCGCTGCACACCGCGCTGATCTATTCCAATGCGATGCGCGTGGAAGTGCAGATCAAGACCAAGGACATGCACGAGCGCAACGAGTTCGGCCTCGCCGCGCACTGGGCCTACAAGCAGGGCGGCAAGCCCGACGGGCAGGTGGGGTGGCTGCGCGATCTGGTCGAAATTCTCGATGCCAGCCACGATGCCGAGGAACTGCTCGAAAACACCAAGATGGCGATCTATCAGGATCGCATCTTCGCCTTCACGCCCAAGGGCGCGCTGTTCCAGTTGCCCAAGGGGGCGACGCCGATCGACTTTGCCTTTGCCGTCCACACCAATCTGGGCGCGCAGGCGGTGGGGGCCAAGATCAACGGCCGCCACGTGCCGCTGCGCACGGCGCTGGGCAATGGCGATGTGGTTGAGATCATCAAGAGCCGCACGTCCGAACCGCAACTGTCATGGCTGGGCTTCGTCGTCACTGGCAAGGCCCGCGCCGCCATCCGCCGCTTTGTGCGCCAGAAGGAGCGTGCCGAAGTCGCCGCCATCGGGCGCAAGCTCTATGAGGAAATCGTTGAGCGCCTGCCCACGAAGGTCGGCAAGAAGGCCGTGGCCGACGCGCTCAAGCGCCTGAAACTCGCCGCCGAGGAAGACCTGATGTTTGCCATCGGCGCGGCCAAGATCGACGACCGGCAGGTGATGGAAGCGCTCGTCCCCGGCAGCGCAGCCAACATCGCGGAAGAGAACTGGCCCAGCCAGAAGCGCGCCATCGCGGTGCGAGGGTTGACGCCGGGCATGGCGTTCAAGCTGGCCGACTGCTGCCACCCGGTGCCGGGCGACCGCATCGTCGGCCTGCGCCGCCCCGGCAAGGGCGTGGAAGTCCACGCGATTGACTGCATGACATTGGCCGATGGCGTCGATGCCGACTGGATCGACCTGTCATGGGACGCCCGCACCGACGGCGCGATTGGCCGTCTCCGTGCCGAACTCTACAACCGTCCCGGCACACTGGCCGAAATGGCCGGCATCTTCGCCAAGAACCACGCCAACGTGGTCAATCTGGAAATGACCCAGCGCGAGAACCCGTTCCACACGTATGAGGTGGACTTGGAGGTGCGCGATCTGGCGCATTTGACGCGCATTGTTAGCGCTTTGCGGGCGAGTGAGGCGGTGGCGCAGGCGGAGCGGATTTAGCGTTCCCCCATACCGTTCGTCATTCCCGCGAAGGCGGGAATCCAGTCCGATAAAAAACGCCGTCGCCAAGCGACGACGTTGCTGGTCGCTGGATTCCCGCCTGCGCGGGAATGACGAGAGTTAAGTATACTGTCCCCGGAATTCCGGAATTTTCAAGGATGCCCCGCCATTGAGTGACGAAATTGTGCGCCTCAAGCATGAATAAATTTGATGCAGTTGCTGTGCAGAGTATGGTTTGGCTCTGCATGGTTATTCTGGAGTGGAATGTGATAAGAGGCAAATGCTTGCAATGCGGCGGCGGTGGATCAGGAAACTGGTACGATTGCGTCTGCGATAACCCTGAACCTTCAGCAGAAGCACTGCGTGCATTAGAGGATGTCAACGCGCTGAGATCGACAGCATACGATTTTATAGAAACCGAAAAAGTTATTGCAGAAGCAAACAGAGTGTTGGCCAAGTGGGAAAGATATAACATCGATTTTGAGATAACGACTTCTGTAACTGATGAAATTTCGGAATACGATTTTTCCATAGTAATGATATGCGACTTGCAAGATTCTAAGTATGCAGAAATAATTTCTCAATGGATGTTTCAGAAAGAGTTGGTTTCAACCCCAGATGGGTTCTGTATTATGCCCGTGGATGCCGACCTTTGCTTTCAAATTCGCGCGGTGTCTATTAGAGATTTTAATGATGGTGACAATAAAGCACTTTGGGATTTGTTTCACGCATTGCCTTGGGGAAATCGTGACGTCGCGCAACTGACTATCCGCATGAATAGATGATCTGAAGCTCGCCAAAAATCTGAGATTCCGATGACTCTTCACTCTATGCCCGAACCGTCGACGCCCGAAACGCCTAACCCATCAGACCAACCAACCCCACCCCACCGACTGCGCGTTCAACTCAGCCCCGCCAGAAATCGTCAGAAACGCCACACCTGCCGCATCGCGCCCGACGCCGAACACCACGGTTTTGGTCGGGTCGACCATGCGGGTGGCGTCCACACCATCACCGTAATTCCTACTCTATTTCGTTGTTAATCGTCATCATTCGCTGAGATGCGGTCCATGAAAAGCGAACTCGATGATATCGCGAACCTCTGCCGCGTCTTCATTTCGTCCTCGTTCGTCGAGCCGGACGGCCGCGTCCTCAAGCTCGTTCAGAATGGAGTGCATTTGACCAACGTTCAATGCCCCGCATTCAGAGAGTCCTCGGACGATAGCTTTGAGAGCATAACTTGCAGCAACGGACATCAATACCTCCTTGATCCTATATGGCACTACGATGCCGGCGAATAATTTTCCAGAGAAACAAGAAGGCCAGAAGGGAATTACGGTGACAGTTTACTCAATCCCTAAACCATCCAATCCTAAACTCTCCTAACCAACCGCACCAACCAACCCCACCCCCACCGACTGCGCATTCAACTCCGCCCCGCCGAAGATCGTCAGAAACGCCACATCCGCTGCATCGCGGCCCACGCCGATCACCACGGTCTGCGCCGGGTCAGCCATGCCGGTGGCGTCGACCAGATGCCACCCGCCTTGCAGCCAGACTTCGGCCAGTGCGTGGAAATCGGGCGGGGTCACGCCCGGTGCATAGGCGCTGACAATGCGGGCCGGGATGCCAAGACCGCGCACCAGGGCTATCAGCAGGTGGGCATAGTCACGGCACACGCCCTCGCGCGAATGGAAGGTGTCGAGCGCGGTGGTGCCGCCGTGGCTCGATCCCGGAACGTAGGTGAGGTGTCCGGCGATCCATTCGGTCACCGCCGAAACCGCCATGCCGCCATCAAGTCCGCCGAACTGGTCGATCACCGCCGCGTGCAGCGTATCGACCGGGCAGTAGCGTGAGGGCAGCAGGTATTCCACGTGCTCCGGGGGCAGCGCGGGCAGGGGATCGGCGGCCAGCGCGGCCAGTATCGACGCCTCGCGCGTCACGCGCACCCGCGCGTCATAGGCAACGGTGAAGGTGTCGCGCGGTTCGAACCAGATGCGCTCTCCCACGCCGCCATGCCCGGCCACGGCGCGCATCGCGTCTGGCGGGGTCAGCAGCAGCGTGCTGTCCATCACCTCCTGTCCCGGCAGCGCCGCCGCGCCGATCTGCATCAGCACTGCGGCCTGTTCGCGCATCGTATAGTCAAGGCGCACGGCGACTTCGATCTCGTGAGTCATGGTCGCCTTTATCCGCAAGTGTGAGGAAGGTTCCGGCGCTTCGCCGCGCCGATCGCCGTTCAGGTAGCGGCGGAGGCTCGGCCTGCATAGAGCCACCCAAGAAAGGCGGTGACAACAATGGTCGCCACATTCTGCAGGGCAGGGGCACCGTCCTGCATGATCTGGTGCGTCAGCAGCGAAATCGCCTCAAGAAGAGCCAGCGCGCCGCAGGCCACCGCGCCCATGCGTGCCAGTTGCGGACGCAGCAGGGCAATGATCAGGGCCGCCGTTAATGCCAGTTCCAGCCAGCCTACAGCTCGGCCGAGGGCTAGCGGCAGGTGAGCGGTCCAGGCCTTGTGCTGCACCAGTTCGGCATGGCTTGAGAATGCCTTGTGCCAGCCCACGAAGCCATGAAACAGCGCAAGGGGCACGGTAAGCACCACAATCAGTCCCAGTCGCGCCAGCGCAAACCTGCCATGTCCAGCCATCGCCATTCTCTCCCATATATTTTTAGAATTTAACTTCTAATAATATTCCGAAGTCATTGCAATGACGGTTCAGGGAGAAGCCTTTGCGTGATGGTTTTGACCTTCGCGGCGAATTGGGATATGATACGTCCGTAATGGAGCAGGACCGCGCCGGGCATGGCGTGTCGTCCGCGATCTTCGTTTGCGCAGCGGTTGACGTTACTATCGAAACCGCCTAATCGCGCCTTTCACTCTCAATCGGGCATGTTTTGTGGAGTCAGGGTTAAACGCCTGAAACTTCGCAGAAATCCCGGTGTTTTTGAGTGTTTTTCGCGATGAGATAGGCGGCGTGAGTGATTCGCGCGGCCTGTGGAGCAAACGGAGAAGCAAGTGGCTCGTATTGCCGGGGTCAATATCCCCACCAACAAGCGCGTTATCATCGCGCTGACCTACATTCACGGTATCGGCTCGTTCAAGGCCAAGCAGATCGCTGACAAGCTGGGTATCGATCATACCCGCCGCGTGCAGGATCTCTCGGACGCTGAAGTGCTCCAGATCCGCGAAGCGATCGATGCTGATCACACTGTGGAAGGCGATCTTCGCCGCGAAGTGGCGATGAACATCAAGCGTCTGATGGACCTCGCGTGCTA
>NZ_JBMLSM010000168.1:0-5359 GCF_049240505.1 Novosphingobium sp. | reverse complement strand
GCGTCGAACTGCTGGGGCCGGGCAACGGGCTGATCGTCGAGAACGTCTATATCCCGGCGGGCGGCGATGTGGCCGACCGGGAAGTGAACCCGAAGTTCGGCCAGAAGCTGGATTTTCTGGAGCGGATGACGCGCTGGGCGGAGAAGATCGAGCGGCCTACGCTGATCACCGGGGATTTCAACATCGCGCCGCTGGAGTGCGACGTCTACAATCACAAGGCGCTGCTCAAGGTCGTGAGCCACACGCCCATCGAGGTGGAGACGTTGCAGCGTTTTGCCGATGCGCATGGCTGGGTGGACCTAGGGCGCAAGCATATCCCTGCGCCGGAGCGCAACTATTCGTGGTGGTCCTATCGCTCCTATTGGCGGGCAAAGGATCAGGGGCGCCGCCTTGATCATATGTGGGCCTCGCCCGAAGCCGCCGCGCAGACCCGCTCGCACCGCTTCGTGGAAGAGACGCGCAAGTGGGAGCAGCCTTCCGACCATATCCCGCTGATCACCGAGCTGGATCTGTGAGCGAAAGCCGGAACGTCGCGCGGGCGCTCGACGCGCTGCGCCACGGCTGGGCTATCCGCGTGACCGGGGCGGAGGGCGCGCTCGATCTGCTTCCGGCGGAGACGGCTTTCGTTCAGCCCGGAATCTATGCTGCGCGGCTGCTGATTTCCGCCGCGCGCGCCGCCACGCTGAAGCTGGCCAACCAGCGCGATGCCGCCGTGCCGGAAGCGCCGGTGATGATCCACGGGGCGGAGCCGTTCAGCCTTTCTGCCGCGCGCAATCTGGCCGACCCTGCCGAGGATTTGCGCAGTCCCTTGCGCGGTCCGTTCAAGGCCGATCCCATCGTGGCGCACGATGCCGCCACCGCCGCGATGGAAATGGCGCGTCTGGCGGGTATCCTGCCCGCGTTCATGATTTCGACCGGGGTGGACATTGCGGCGGAGGTTTCCACCGCCGATCTGGCCGCGTTCAAAGACCCGCTGAACATCAGCATTCAGGCGCGCGCGCGCCTGCCGGTCCACGCTTGCGAACATGCCGAAATCATCGCGTTCCGCGCGCGGGACGATTTGCGCGAACATGTGGCGCTGGTGCTGGGCACGCAGACCAGTGAACGTCCGCCCGTGGTGCGGCTGCACAGCGAATGCCTGACGGGCGACGTGCTGGGCAGCCTGAAGTGCGATTGCGGCCCGCAGCTTGACGCGGCGCTGGCGCGCATGGCCGAGGAAGCCAATGCGGGCGGCTGGGGCGTGCTGCTCTATCTGCGGCAGGAAGGGCGCGGCATTGGCCTCATCAACAAGCTGCGCGCCTATGAATTGCAGGACCAGGGCTTTGACACGGTGGACGCCAACGAACGCCTTGGCCTGCCGAGCGAGGCGCGCGATTTTCCGGTGGCGGCGCGGATGCTCGATCTGCTGGGCGTGCGCCGCTTGCGCCTGCTGACCAACAATCCGCAGAAGGTGGCCACGTTGCAGGCGCTGGGGCTGGATGTGGTGGAGCGGGTAGCGCATCAGCTTGCCGCCAACCCGCACAACCAGCGCTATCTGGAAACCAAGCGTGACCGGACGGGGCATCTGCTCAGGTAAAGCAGATCGCAAGCGCACACTTTTTGCGTTCGTCATTGCGAGCCTCGCGTAGCGAGGGGAAGCAATCCAGAGCGGTTTTGGCCAACACTGGATTGCTTCGTCGGCTTCGCCTCCTCGCAATGACGAGTTGTGGTTGCAAACGATAGAATTGCCTACAACAAGATCTCCGCCCATACGGGCCTAGACAGGTGCGCCTGCCACGGTCACCAGCACCAGCCCGGCGACGACCGCCACGAACAGCAGCGCGCGAACCATGTCTTTCGTGGTAAAGCGATCGACATGTTCGGCGCGGAACTTGCGGTATCCGCGCTGCGCCGCCGGATTGCTGGCCACCAGCGCCACATCGAGCGCGCTGGCTTCGCGCTTGAACCAGTTTATCAGCAGGGCGTGCTCTTCGGGGGTGACATCGGGATAGGCGGTGAGCAGCGCCTCGACATGCGCGCGGCGCGCGTCCACCGCAGCCGTGATGGTTGAACTGTTTGCCATTGTTGTATTCCTGAAATGCGTTTGATCGGCGCCCAGCGGGACGCAGCGGCAGTTCAGGTGAGGGGCGGTGCCCTTGGCGCGGGGCGCAGCAGCAGCGGCGCTGGCGCAGGCGGCGCGGTTTGGGGCGGCCAGAGGTGTTCGGCGCGCTCCATGACCGGCGCTGCGGGCGCTGGGGCCATCACAGGTCTTGGCGGGGTGATGGGCACCATCGCGCGCTGCACCTGAACCTTGCGTTCAGGGGCGACCGCCAGATCCACCGTGGCCGCGCTGAACGCCGATCCGGCGCGCGCCTGCAGCGGTGCCTCGAACGGCACCGTAGCATGTGCCAGCACGGTCAGGGCAAGGAGAAGCGCCCAGATCCGTCCGGCAAGGTTCAGGGAAAGGCGGCTCAGCACGCCTTTAAGGTAGGGGCAGGGGCCGCCAAGGGCAAGTTCAGCGCTTTTCGAACTTGGTCAGTCCGCCGCCAAGCGCGTTGGGTCCGATGGAAATCGCATCGCCCGACCAGTCGGCCACGAAGACCGATCCCCAGCGCACGCCCGGCGCAAAGCGGGCGTCGTTGCCGCTGACCAGCAGCCCGGCGGAACTGTGCGCGCGGCCTTCTGCGGCCACGGCGATGAAGGCGCTGTGGTTTTCCTTGTCCGGCCCCTGGACGAAGACGTTATCAGCGATCCGCCCGGTGGCTCCGGCGGAGAGGTCAATCATGTAGTTGGTGGTCTTGCCGCCGGTATCGTCAAAGCTGGATTGCGATACGTCCACGCGGGCGCTGCGGGTCTTCACATAGTGGCCGCCGCGTCCGGCTTCGAACCGGGTGCGGCGGATGGTGACGCTGCCGTATTCGCCGAAATAGACCGAATGCGCGCAGGACAGGCCCCGGTCGCAGCGGCCGAGGCGGCTGAACGTGGACTGTTCGATCAGCACCGCGCCGGTGGGATCGTCGGCAGAGAGGATGCCCTGTTCGCTATCGCGGAACCACGATTGGCGCACGGTCAGATTGCCGCGCTCAAGCCGGATGCCCGCGCCATTGGCATCGGGCACGCGCACGTTCTGGAAGATCAGCCCTTCGACACGGGTGGAGCGGCCGCGCACGACCAGCGTCGCCTTGCCTTCGCAGGCGGCGCCATCGAACACGGTCTGCCCCGGCACCTGGGCCACAAAGCCGACATCGCCCGCGCCCTGCACCGCGCAATCGCGATAGACGCCGGGTTCGATCTGGACGGTGCCAGACCCTTCGCCGATAGCGTTCACCGCATCCTGCAAGGCGGCAAAGCTGCGCCCGGTTTCGACGACGGTGTAGGGCATGCGCTGGCTGCCCTGCGCAAATAGTGCCGTTGCCGGAATGGCAGCCACAACTGCGACGCCGAGCAGCATCACGGCAAGGCGCTGGCCATGATGGCGGCGTTCACGAAGGGCAAAAGGGTTCATCATTCGCATATCCGCTCCCGGCTTTCTTGGTGCCGGGATAGCGCGAAATGATTGACAGGCCCTTGCGTTCCGGCGGCTGGCCTAAAGGTTAGTCTTTGGGCGGGCGCCCCCGTCGTACCGGCTCTGCATCGGCCAGCTTTACGCCACGCTTTGCCAGAGCCTCGCGCAGCAGCACTTCGATCTGGGCATTGGCAGAACGCAGGTCGGCTGCCGCCGCGCGCTCGATCGCGGCGAAGAGCGCCGGATCGATGCGCAGCGGGAAAGCCTTCTTGGGAGCGGCTGCCACGGGTTTGGCTTACTGGTAAAGTGTGCCGGTATTGACGACCGGCTGGGTATCGCGCTCACCACACAGCACGACCATCAGGTTCGATACCATCGCGGCGCGGCGTTCGTCGTCGAGTTCGACCACGTTCTTGGCAGAAAGCTGATCGAGCGCGAGTTCGACCATCGAAACCGCCCCTTCGACCAGCTTCTTGCGTGCGGCGATAACGGCTTCGGCCTGCTGGCGGCGGAGCATGGCCCCGGCAATTTCGGGGGCGTAGGCAAGGTGCGTCAGCCCGCATTCGTCGACGGTGATCCCGGCCAGCACCAGCCGCGCGTTCAGTTCGGCGCGCAGTTCGGCGTTGATCTGATCGTGGTGGCCGCGCAGCGTAACCTCGTGATGTTCGATATCGTCATAGGGGTAGCGCGAACCGATGGAGCGGACCGCGCTTTCGATCTGCACGAAGACGAAGGCCTTGTAATCGTCCACGTCGAACAGCGCCTGTGCGGTGTCTGACACGCGCCAGACGACGTTGGCGGCGATTTCGATGGGATTGCCGCGCAGGTCGTTCACTTTCAGCTTTTCGGACACGACGTTGTTTGCGCGGACGGAAATCTTGGTCTTGCTCATCCACGGCCAGACCCAGCGCAAGCCGTGGTTGCGGTCAGTCCCGCGATAGGACCCGAACAGCATGATCGCGGCCGCCTGATTGGGCTGGATCATGTAGAAGCCCGACGCCATCAGCACGATGGCCACGGGGCCGAGAAAGATCGTGGAGAGGAAGGATAGCACCTCTGATTCGCCCGGTTCGCTGGAGGCAAAGCCCAGCACGCGCGCTGCTGTCAGGACCACCAGTACGATCATGAGGATCAGCATGGCGTACCCATTGGTAGACCATGCCGAGGTTTCCACGCTTGCCGAATGCGTTTTCGAATCAGCCATCGAACTAACCCCCTTAAATCTGATATCAATTTAATATCAAATCGAGTGATGGCGGCAAGCGATTCCGATTTCACTTGCAATAAAGACCGAATCACTCCAATTTACCTGAGCGGACCGGGCCCCTCTGGCGCGGTGCTTTTGCCAATTCGGGAAAGCGCCTCGTGATGTCGGACCGCATCGGGTGATGCCGATGCTTTGGGTCCGGGTCTTGTACCCCCTCCTTCCGGGCCTGTGGGCCTGAAGCGCGGCATCCCCGATCGATCGCAATGCTTTCGAAGGGTTATCCTGATGTCTGATCGTTATTTCCGCTTGCTCGAACGCCACCAGAAGCTGGACGCGGCGTTGCGTATCGCGCGCGACCCGTTCGAGGCCGTGCGCCTCGCAGCGATGAAGCAGATGGTGAAGGCGCGCCTCTCCCACCTGTTCCTGCGCCGTCCCGAAGCGGTTCTGGCAACACTGTGAAATAGAGGAACCCCGCCGTTCCCCGCGCATTGCGGGCACGGCGGGGTGCGGAGACGATAGATGGAATTTCTTTTCGCAGACTGGCTGGGAACGCCCGCGTGGTTCTGGCTGGCTTTCCTTGGTCTTGTGGTTGCACTTACCGCGTTCGACCTTGGCGTCCTCCACAAGGAGGACAAGGCGATGGGCATCGGTGAATCGCTGAAGCTGAC
>NZ_JBMLSM010000167.1:0-3418 GCF_049240505.1 Novosphingobium sp. | reverse complement strand
GGTGGCCGAGTGGTTAATGGCAGCAGACTGTAAATCTGCCCGCGAGAGCGTACGCTGGTTCGAATCCAGCCCTGTCCACCACCAACTCCTTATTCAAAGTCTTATCAACACCCCGCTTTAAATGAGCGATTAAACTTGCTTGCAAGCGCCCGCCTGTTGCGCAACGCTGCGCAGCATGAGGACGATCCGCATTCCGGTCGATAACGGCCTTCACATCGTGGCCGACGAACTGGGCGAGCGTGGCGCGCCAACGGTCATTCTTGGGCATGGTGGTGGCCAGACACGACATAGCTGGGATCGCGCCGGTATAGACCTCGCCGCGGCGGGCTATCATGTTATCAACTACGATCTGCTTGGCCACGGCGAGAGCGATTGGGAGCCGGATGGCGACTATTCGTTTGCACGCCGCGCCGCCGATCTCGCGCGGGTGTGGGAATATGGCAGTAATCGTTGCGCATTTGTCGGGGCCTCATTGGGCGGACTTTCGGCAATGGCAGCAGCGTGCCACGGTGTGTGGCCCGATGCACTGGTGCTGGTTGATGTGGTTGCGCGTCTTTCGGAAGAGGGCGTCGAGCGGATCGTCGGTTTCATGACTGCCAATCCCGATGGGTTCGGCACTCTGGAAGATGCGGCGGATGCGATATCGGCCTACTATCCCGATAGGCCCCGTCCCGCCCGTCTCGACGGGTTGCGCAAGAACTTGCGACAAGGCGAGGATGGGCGGTTTCACTGGCACTGGGACCCGAAGTTTCTCACGGGTGGACGCGAACATGGCTCAATCATCGACCTGCTCGACAATGCCGACTGGACTGCTCGTGTGCCGACACTTCTGGTGCGGGGGATGAAGTCCGATATTGTGACCGACGCGGGCGTGGCCGATCTTGCCGAGCGCTTGGGCCAGCTGGAGGTCGTCGATATCGGTGGTGCCGGGCACATGGTCGCCGGGGATCGCAATGATCAGTTCAACGCCGCAGTTATCGCCTTTCTCGCACGGGTAATGCCGCCCGCCGGGGTCATGACTGGGTAGAACCGGGCAAGATTGCTTGTCCCGGCGGCACCCAGCCCCTAGATGGTATCAATGTCTGGAGAAATTCTCGATAACCGTGGTCGCGGCACCGCCGGGTGGTCTTGGCCATCCATTCACCCCGAGGGCCGCAAGTTCGGCCTGATCTCTGCTGCTATCTGCGCAGGCGCGGCATTCATGGCGTGGGAGACCATTGCCTGGCCTCTGGCGTTCCTTACGCTTGGCATTCTCGCCTTTTTCCGCGATCCGGTGCGCGTTACGCCGCGTGACGACAGGTTCGTTATTGCTCCGGCTGATGGTTTGATCACGCTGATCCAGAAGGTTCCGCCTCCGCGTGAACTCTGTGCCGATGATGGCAGCGGTGTGCGCGGGATGAGCGCTGAGCCGGTCACGCGCGTATCGATCTTCATGTCCGTGTTCGACGTTCATATCAATCGGTCGCCCGTCGCCGGGACGATTCGGCGTGTGGTTTACATTCCCGGCAAGTTTCTCAACGCCGATCTCGACAAGGCGAGCGAAGAGAACGAGCGCCAGCATTTTCTGGTCGAGCGTGGCGATGGCGTGCAGATTGGTTTTACCCAGATCGCAGGGTTGGTGGCGCGTCGCATCGTACCTTTCGTGAAAGGCGGCGATATCGTGGCCGTGGGGCAGCGCGTTGGTTTGATTCGTTTTGGCAGCCGCGTGGATGTCTATCTTCCTGCTGGCACCGAGCCCAAAGTGTTGATGGGGCAGAAGACCGTGGCCGGTGAGACGATCCTTGCCGAAATCGGCGAGGCTCCGATGCTTGAGGGCATCGGCCAGTGAGCAACGGGGATGAGGTTGCGCAGCAGCGCCGTGGGCGTTTGCCGGGTGGCCTCACCCTGCGGGCGATGGCCCCCAATGCTATCACCACTGCAGCGCTGTGTTCAGGGCTGACCGGCATCCGTTTTGCCGTAACCGCCGCTTCGGGTACCGATCCGGTGCTTGTGGCGGAAGATTGGCGCAAGGCAGTGGCCGCGGTCATCATCGCCGGGATGCTCGATGGCATCGATGGACGGATCGCGCGCCTGCTGAATGCACAATCCCGTTTCGGCGCCGAGCTTGACAGTCTGGCCGATAACGTTTCGTTTGGCGTTGCGCCAGCGTTGATCATTTTTCTGTGGTCGCTGCAGGAAGCGCCGCGCATCGGCTGGTTTGCGGCGCTGGCCGTAGCGATTGCCTGCGCCTTGCGGCTTGCCCGGTTTAATGCGCGTATTGATATTGAAGAGCAGCCCCATAAATCCGCGGGTTTTCTGACCGGTGTCCCTGCGCCTGTCGGGGCAGGGCTGGCATTCCTTCCGCTTTACCTGTGGATCGCCACGGGCAATCCGCTGTTCCGCGAACCTTTGCTGGTCGGGCCGTGGCTGGTTGTGATTGCCTTCCTTATGATCTCCAATCTGGCAACCTTGAGTTGGACGTCTTTGCGTCCTCGCCGAAGCGTGCGTCTTGAACTGATGGCGCTGGTCGGGCTGGTGATTGCTGCCCTGCTGACTGAGCCCTGGCTCACGTTATCGGGAATCTGCGTCGTTTATCTGCTGCTGATTCCAGTGGGAATCTGGCGCTATGCCAAAGTCAGGCGGCAGCGCGGAGCGATGCTGCGGGGCGAGACGACTCCACAGACTTGATCATGCGGCGAACCGTGCGGCGCAATTGCGGTGCAGCGAAAGCGCGGGGAGCCTGCGCTTCGTGACTGGTGATGCGCACCAAGTAGTCGCGATCACGCTGCAGCGAACGATACTCCGCAAACAGTGTGGCGATCTGGCTTTTGCGTCCTTGCATCGTCACGAAAATCGTGAACATCGCGAAAGCCGCAGCAGCGGCGAAGACGAGCGTGCAAACCAGAGCGAGCATTGCGCGTATCCTTTGACTTCCGGCTCCCCTCAGCCTGTTTCCGACACTTGCCGGAAAGACCTGTGGAAAACCTGTGAATTGCGATATCGTTCCTGTCAGTCCGAAGAGTGATTCGGATATGGAGCTAATGTTCTCTTTTTGTTCCGATGCGTCAAGCGGAAAACGCGGGCGTCGCTGTGGTTGGCATTTGTGGAACGTCCAATTTGCTGACAATTCCGGCAAATCGGTGCTGGATTTTGTTCCTGCGCTGATCTAAGGGCGCCGCGCCGAAGGGCTTTGCGGGCAAGGTGTCCGTGAACGAGCGCGGCAATCCACACGGGATGCACTTTCACCGGTGCCGTCAGCGGGATCTCCGCCGCGGTTCCAGCATCCCGGAGGCATAACCGGAAAGGAATTCCCCTATGGCGGCACCTGTCGTCACGATGCACCAGCTTATCGAAGCCGGCGCCCACTTCGGCCACCAGACCCATCGCTGGAACCCGCGGATGAAGCCGTACATCTTCGGCGCCCGCAACGGCATCCACA
>NZ_JBMLSM010000166.1:0-5650 GCF_049240505.1 Novosphingobium sp. | reverse complement strand
CGATGGATCTTGTCTTCGATCGATGGGCAGTAACGCGGACCTTGCGCACCGATCGCCCCGGTGAACAGAGGAGAGCGATCAAGCCCGCCCCTGATGATTTCGTGCGTGCGTTCGTTGGTGCGAGCGATGGCGCAGAAGACTTGCGGCAGTGGACGCGAAGGCGTGAGTGGTGACATGACCCAAGGGTCTGCATCGCTCGGCTGTTCGGGCAGGCGCGCCCAATCGATAGTGCGGCCATCGATGCGCGGCGGTGTGCCCGTTTTGAGACGAGCCATCGGCAGTGCGGCTTCGCGCAATTGCTGTGCGAGTTTGTGAGCGGAGTCCTCACCGATGCGTCCGCCGTCCATCCGCTCTTCACCACGGAACAAACGCCCGCCAAGGAAGGTGCCGGTGCAGAGGACAACCGCCCTGCCCCGCAACCGGGTGCCGTCGGCAAGATCGATCCCGGCGACGGTGCCCTGTTCCATGTGAAGCGCGGCGGCTTCTCCACCGATCACAGTGAGGTTTGGCTGCGCACCGATCATCTGCTGAATCGCCGCCTTGAAGCGTTTGCGATCTGCCTGCACACGCGGCCCCTGCACCGCGCTGCCTTTTGACCGGTTGAGCATCCGGTAGTGGATCGCGCCCGCATCGGCGGCGCGTGCAATCAAGCCATCGAAGGCGTCGACTTCGCGCACGAGATGGCCTTTGCCAAGGCCGCCAATCGCAGGGTTGCAGCTCATCGCGCCGATGGTTGCAGGGTCGAACGAGACGAGCGCCGTGCGCGCGCCCATGCGGGCAGAAACGGCGGCAGCCTCGACGCCGGCGTGTCCGCCGCCGACCACGATGATGTCGAATTGGTGCATGGCTGCGCGATACGCGAGTTGGGGATTCGCGTCAAAGGTTTGGGATTGCATCCTTCGCGAAAGCCCACTTTTGGCAATCGTCATTGCGAGCCTCGCGTAGCGAGGAGAAGCAATCCAGAGCGACTTGGTCCCGCTCTGGATTGCTTCGTCGGCTTCGCCTCCTCGCAATGACGATATGTGTTTACGATCTATGTGATCGTCAAAAGATTTCGCGGTTAGTGTGTTTCACGTGGAACGTTTGTTTTGGTTGGAGAGCCACCACCCCCAACCCCCTCCTCTGAAGAGGAGGGGGCTTTTTCGTCATTCCCGCGCAGGCAGGAATCGAGTTCCTCTTGTCGTGCGCGGGAATGACGAAAGTTTAGAGAACCGATTTGTGTTCCACGTGGAACACCTACTTCCCGATGCAGAACCTGCCGAACAGGGTGTCGAGCATGTCTTCGGTGCTGGTGCGACCGATCAGGGCGTCGAGCGCGCGGCGAGCGAGGCGGAGGTTTTCGGCGGCGAGGAGCGGGTCAGGTTCGATGGTGGCGTGGTGCAGGCTTTGCGTCACTTCGCTCAGGAGAGCGTGCTGGCGTTGGTTGAGCGCGGCTTCTCCGGGAGCCGGCAACGATTGGCAGGCGTGGGCAACGAGAGCGTTGCGCAGGACGGACATGCCTTCGCCCGTGCGGGCCGAGAGGTGAAGTGCAGTTGCCGATTTGCGGGGTGAGGCCGGATCGTCGGCACGGGCAGAGACTTCCCAAAGGGCGCGACTTCCCGGTCCCTCACCTTCTGGACCGAGCCAGAGGATAAGGTCGGCTTTTTCTGCGGCGGCTCTGGCACGGGCGATGCCGATGCGTTCGACCTCCCCTGCACCCTCATCGCGCAGGCCCGCCGTATCGACGAACAGGAATGGCACGCCATCAAGCGCGCAGGCGTGCGTCAGCACATCGCGCGTGGTGCCGGGTTCGGCTGCGGTGATTGCGGCTTCCCGTTCGACCAAGGCGTTGAACAGCGTGGACTTTCCGGCATTGGGTGGGCCTGCGAGAACGACGCGGAAGCCTTCCTTCAGTGGTTCGGCACGGGGGCGGGTGAGCCAGGTTTCGAGACTTTGCACGAGAGCGGTGCAATCGGCGGTGAAACCTGCGGGAAGTGTGGTCTCCCCTTCCCCGACATCATCCTCGTCGGAGAAATCGAGCGCGGCTTCGAGGCGGGCGGACAATTGGAGGAGCGCGGTGCGCCAGCTTTCGACTTCACGTGAAAGCGCGCCTTCGGCCATCGCCAGTGCGGCGCGACGTTGCAGTTCGGTTTCGGCAGAGAGCAGATCGGCCAGCCCTTCGGCTTCGGCAAGGTCGATGCGACCGTTTGCAAAAGCGCGGCGGGTGAATTCTCCGGGTTGCGCGCGACGCAGGCCGGGCAGCGTGGCAAGCGCTGACTCGACGGCTGCAACAACGGCGCGGCCACCGTGAAGGTGCAGTTCGGCGCTGTCCTCCCCTGTCGCGGTGCCGGGACCGGGAAGCCATAGCACCATCGTGCGATCAAGGTGCGTGCCATCTGCCGGTGCGCTGAGCGTGACTAGCGCGGCGCGGCGCGGCACTGGAAGTTTTCCAGCCAGCGATTGCAGCGCGTCACCTGCCTGCGGGCCGCTAATACGGATGACGGCGATGCCAGCGGGGGGCTGGCCGGAAGAGAGGGCGAAGATCGTGTCGGTCACGCCCCTCTCCTACACATGTTCGACCGAAACGTCAGTCCTTGGGCTTTTTCGAATTGCTTCCCATCGCCCCCATCGCGCCTTGCTCCATGAAGTTCTGGAACAGCTTCAGGCCGATTTCGCCCATCGGGGCGATCTGTTTGGCGAAGGATTGCAGCTGGTCGATATTGCTGGCGCCCTGCATCGCCTTGGCCACGGTATCGACGTAGACGTCGTTGGCCTTGGACACATCGGGCAGGCCAAGGAAGCGGCGGGCCTCTTCGGGGGAGCAATCGACTTCGACGGTGACTTTCATGAATGCCTCTTCCCTCGCGTAATGGCCAAGACTGTCATGTGTGCTTGGCAAAGTCCACCGGCGGGGCCAACATGGCTTCGACCAAACCCTTTGAATCGCAGGATGAATGACGATGGGCGAGAAAGTTTCGTTTGCCGCACTGGACGGCGAAGGCGATATTCCGGGTTATCTGGCGACGCCCGATGGACCGATCCGCGCGGCGATCATCGTAGTGCCGGAGATTTTCGGTGTGAATCCGGGCATCCGCCACAAGTGCGAGGCCTGGGCCGATCAGGGCTATATAGCGCTGGCACCCGACATTTTCTGGCGGTTTGCGCCCGGTGTGCAGCTTGATCCTGATGTGCCCGATGAGTTTCAGGAAGCGCTGGGATATTTCGGGCAATACGACCCGGACAAGGGCGTGAAGGACATTGAAGCCGCGATACGGTTTTTGCGCGGATACGAAGGCATCGACAAAGTGGGACTGGTCGGGTTCTGCCTTGGCGGGCGGATGGCTTATATGGCGGCAACGCGGACCGATATCGACGCTTCGGTGGGATATTACGGGGTGATGATCGACCAGATGCTGGGCGAATCGCACGCCATTGCCAATCCGCTGATGCTGCACATTCCCACTGCCGACCATTTCGTGGGGCCGGAGGCGCAGGCCGCGATTCACGAGGCGCTCGATCCCCACCCCAAAGTAACGCTGTTCGATTACGAGGGATTGGATCACGGCTTTGCCGCCGAGATGGGCAGCCGCCGCGATGAAGACGGCGCGGCGCTGGCCGACCGGCGGACCCGGGACTTTTTTGCGCAGCATCTTTGATCTGGCGGGAGTTGCGCCGGATCAAGGCCGGTGCAGCTCCCCTGCCCTAACAACGATAACAGGCAACGGGAGAATGACGATGAAACTCGGTCTGGCAGCGTGGCACCGGTACATGGTGAGCGGCGATGCGGCGCTGCTTGATGAACTGGTGGCTGATGATGCGGTATTTCATTCGCCCGTGGTGCATACACCGCAAGCGGGCCGCGAAAAGGTGCTGATGTATCTGACCGCTGCGGGTCAGGTTTTTGGCAACGGCACGTTCCGCTATGTGCGTGAACTGGTGGACGGGCCGGAAGCGTGCCTGGAGTTCGAATGCGAAATGGATGGGCTGAAGGTCAACGGCATCGACCTGATCCGCTTCGATCTGGAAGGCCGGATCGTGGACTTCAAAGTGATGGTGCGACCGCTGAAAGCCATCAACAAGGTTTGGGAACTGATGGCGGTGCAACTGGAGAACACATGAAAAAGCCCGCAGTTTGCGCTGCGGGCCTTTTCATAACATATTGATTCTGTGGTGAATCAACCGTCGTAATCGGCACCCAGCGAGGTGTTGCGCACCGGTGCTGCGGCGGTGATGCGCAGCGCTTCGGCCGATTGCGAGAGCGAGCCGATTTCATCGACTTCATCATCGTCATCCGGCAGGACGCGCTGGAGCGACTGGATCACGTTTTCCTTGAGCACGGCGGGGCGCACGGTTTCTTCTGCGATTTCGCGCAGGGCGACGACGGGGTTCTTGTCACGATCGCGGTCGACGGTGAGTTCGGCGCCGCCCGAAATTGCGCGGGCACGCTCTGCCGCGATCAGGACGAGATCGAAACGGTTGGGAACCTTGTCGACGCAATCTTCGACGGTAACGCGCGCCATCCGGGCACTCCGATAAGCAAAAGGATCTGGAAAGAGCCGCAGCTAGGCCGAGGGTGTGGAAAAGTCAAGGATTGGTATGGACGCGCCGCTTATTCGTCATTGCTGTAGGCGGCGCGCAGATCATCCGGGGCAAGGTCGGAGAAGCGGGTGATGCGGGCTTCGAAGCGCATTCGCACTTTGCCGGTGGAGCCGTGTCGCTGTTTGGCGACGATGAGTTCGGCAAGGCCATAGACCCGCTCCATTTCGGCCTGCCAGGCGGCGTGGGCTTCCTGCACCTTGGGATCGTCGTTGCCTTGCGGGACTTTGGGTTCCTTGGCGGCGACGTAGTAGTCTTCGCGGAAGACGAACCACACCATGTCGGCGTCCTGTTCGATCGAGCCGGATTCGCGCAGGTCCGACAGCATCGGGCGCTTGTCATCGCGCTGTTCGACCGCGCGGGAGAGCTGTGACAGGGCGATCACCGGGACGGCGAGTTCCTTGGCCAAGGTTTTGAGACCGCGGGAGATTTCGGAGATTTCGTTGACGCGGTTGTCGCTGCGGCCGGAGCCCTGGAGGAGCTGCAGGTAGTCGACGATGATCAGGCCGATGTCGTGGCGGCGCTTCAACCGGCGGGCGCGGGCGCGCAAGGATCCGATGGTGAGTGCCGGGGTGTCGTCGATATAGAGCGGGAGTTCGGCGAGGCGCTGGCTGGCGAAGGACAGTTGCTGGAAATCCTCGCGGCTGATGCGGCCCATGCGCAGGGCTTCGGAACTGATGCCCGACTGTTCGGCAAGGATGCGGGTGGCAAGCTGGTCCGCGCTCATTTCCAGGCTGAAGAAGGCAACCCCTGCCCCGACCGAATCCTTGAGCGCGATGCCATCGCCCATATCGCGGCGGAGGCGATCGGCGGCGTTGAAAGCGATGTTGGTGACGAGCGAGGTCTTGCCCATGCCGGGACGTCCGGCGAGGATGATAAGGTCGGAATCGTGCAGGCCACCGATCTTTTCGTTGACCGAGGTGAGGCCCGTGGTCTTGCCCGAGATGTGGCCGCCCGAAAGCAGCGCCTTTTCGATCATTTCCAGCGAGGCGCGGGTGGCCTGGGCGAAGCTTTGCGCCTCGCTGCCGGTCTGCGCGCCTTCGGCCACGGCATAGAGCGCGGCTTCGGCCTTTTC
>NZ_JBMLSM010000165.1:0-4997 GCF_049240505.1 Novosphingobium sp. | reverse complement strand
GGAACTCTCCTTGTCCCGATCGCGGGATCCTTGTTGGAAAATTCCAGCTCCGAATAGTTCAGTTTCGTGGGGGCAGATCAATCTGCCGGACAGGGATCAAACTGGCCCATGCCGATGTGCACGTGTTAGGGTCGGTCCAACAGCATTCTCACCTATGTCGCCAAACTTTGGCGGGGACCATGACGTTCAATCTTGGCTTCTTCAAATCCACGTTCTGTCTCGTCGTGCTGGGTCTGTCGGTCAGCTTGGCAAAGGCCCAAGCGCCAGAGCCCAACCGCATCAGGATCGAGTACGCAGCGCCGTCCACCAGCGCTCACCAGGACATTCACGACACCCTGAAGCAAAAAAACATTCTGGAGCGCGTTCAGACCGCCCTCTCTCCGTTCAGATTGCCAAAGCCGCTGACATTCAGGACTGCTGGGTGCGATGGCGAAATCAACGCCTGGTTCGAAGCCGATGCGGTGACCATATGTTATGAATACATCGCCTACATCATCGAAAGCGCCACAAGCCGCAGGCGCCCTTCGTGGGTCAGCGAGCATCACGCCATCAGCGGCGCGTTGATCGACGTCATTCTGCACGAAGGTGCACATGCTCTGTTCGATTATCTCGATATTCCGATCCTGGGTCGGGAAGAGGATGCGGCTGATCAGATGGCGGCCTATATGCTGCTCAGTCTAGGACGAAAAGACACCCCACATCTCGTGGCGGGCATTGTCTATGTTTACTTGAACGAAGCGGGTGTCCGGAACTTCTCGGCGGTTCAACGCAAGCGACTGCGCTTGGTCGACAACAAGCAGCATGCCGACGTGCACAGCACACCGCTGCAGCGCATGTACAACACACTGTGTCTTGCCTATGGGGCAAGCCCCGAGCTGTTCAAGGAAGCTGTCCAGCGCGGTGCTTTGCCAGTTGATCGTGCGGACGGGTGCGCTGAGGAGTTCGAGCAGGTCGACAAGGCCTTCCGCAAGCTTATCTTGCCGCATATCGATCAGGATGTTCTCAGAAGCGCACTGGCCATCGATACGCTCTCGCTGGGGCGGTGAGCGTTGTTTGGTGCAGACAATTGGTCGTCCGAGAGAGCCCGGTCCGGACCAGCGAGCGCTGTAGATCACCGATGCTGTGAACCGGCACGCCATTTGACCCACAATCGGCTCTGAAGGCTGACCCTACCCAAATGCCAGAAAGCACTTGATGCTATGCAACAAACTGCGGAAGAATCGGGGTCAGTGTTGCACGCCTAAAGGGGTGAAATACCTAAGCCGATTCACAGGTTTTCCTCAACCAGTGCCCCAAGCCCCCGTAACTCTAAACCAACCTACGCTGATCTCTGCAATTCTGTCGATTGCCCTCAGCGGCGGCGCAGGCCTTCGAGAAAATGCGTCATCACGCTTTCTACAAGGACTTCGGGGTTAGCCCGTGCATCCGATTTGTTGTCGACGATCAGCATCGAAAGTCCATGGACAGCCGACCAGGCAGATAGAACGGACATTGCGATCGACATCTCGTCGTCCGCCGATGCGATGAACATGCTGTCGTCTGTGCCACGGATTATGACGTCGCGCAGAACGGCTTTGGCGCCCGCACCCGAGATTTCCGCCAGTGCAGGCCGCGCTCCGTCAGGTCCAGCGAGTGCCGAACCAAACATGAGTCGATAAAGGGTCGGGTTGTTCGCCGCAAAGGCTACATAGGCCTGTGCAATGGCGATCATCGCGACGCAGGCATCGGTGGCGCCCTCCATCGCTTTGCTCATATCGACCCGAAGGGTGTCGAAGCCCACCGCTGCAACGGCGTCGAGAAGGTCACGCTTTTCCGCGAAGTGATTGTATGGCGCATTGTGCGACACGCCTGCGCGGCGCGCGACCTCCCGCAGGGAGAAATTCCAGTTTTGCTCTTCGGTGACGATCGCAACGCCAGCGCTGATAAGCGCCTGTCGAAGGTCGCCGTGATGATATTTGCGCGCAGCAGCGGATGTTATGGGTGAACTCATACCATCCTAATAGCAAGCCGCGTCAATATTGACAACGCCCACATTGTGCCAATATCCCTTCTGCGAAAGTCGGTTACGCGCGGCGCATCTGCCGATCCACGCTAGCGGACCACTGGCCTTACCGAGCCGATGACGGTCATCGGATATTTCAATGTTGACAGTGACAATTTAGCCCGCGTATATGGACAGCGTCAACTTAGCTCGGCGACGGAAAGCCACTGAGCGGTGGGTCGACCCAAACCGTTAGAGGCTAGCATGAACACCCAAGCAAACATCACAGCCGATGTCTCATTGTCAGACGTGCTCGCCACGCAGCGTGCTGCTTTCATGGCGGTGGGCGCGCCGGCGCTCGACCAGCGGCTTGCCAGTCTGGCTAAGCTGAAGAAGGCGATCCTCGCGCTTCGCTCGGAATACGAAGAAGCGATCAACGCCGATTTCGGCAACCGCTCGCGATTCGAGACCGCGGTTATGGAGATCATGCCCGTGACCCAGGGTATCGACTATCTGCGGAAACACCTGCGTCGCTGGGCGCGACCGAAGTCGCGCCACGTTGCCATGCAGTTTCGCCCAGCGCGTGCGAAGGTTGTGATGCAGCCACTTGGCGTAGTTGGAATCGTGTCGCCGTGGAATTATCCGCTGGCGCTGTCCCTGACACCGCTCGCAACAGCGATTGCCGCCGGCAATCGCGTGATGATCAAGCCGTCGGAGTACACGCCGCGGACAACAGCGCTGATGGCCAAGATGCTGGCCGATATCTTTGCCGAAGACGAAGTTGCGGTGGTAACAGGCGGTCCGGAGATCGGTGCAGTCTTTTCGGCGCTGCCTTTCGATCATTTGTTCTTCACCGGCAGCACCAGCGTCGGCAAGGCGATCATGCGCGCGGCCAGCGAAAACCTGGTGCCGGTCACGCTCGAACTGGGCGGAAAGTCGCCGGTTATCGTCGATGACGACTTTTCAATTCCGCGCGCAGCCAAGGCGCTGGTGTACGGCAAGCTCAGCAATGCCGGTCAGACATGCATCGCCCCCGACTACGCCTTCGTTCCCGAGGACAAGGTTAATTCCTTCGCCGCAGCGTTTGAAGTCGAAGCCCGCAAAGCTTACCCGCTGGGGCAAGCTGACAAGGGCTATGCTTCGCTGATCAGCAAACGCCATCACGACCGTCTTGTCGGCCTGATTGACGACGCGCGCCAGAAGGGCGCCTTGGTCGTCGAGATCGGCTCCCAGCCCAAGATTGGCCGACCGAACACTCTGGCGCCCACCATCGTCGTCGGAGCAACGCCCGACATGAAGATTATGCAGGAAGAGATCTTCGGGCCGGTCCTGCCAGTCGTCGCCTATCGGAACCTCGATGAAGCAATTGAGCGAATCAACGCGGGCGACCGCCCCCTGGCGCTCTATGTGTTCAGCGATCGGCCGGCAGTCGTCGACCGAGTGCTGTCGAGTACGACCAGCGGCAGCGTAGTGGTCAATGACACGATCCTGCAATTTGCTCAGGACGATCTGCCGTTCGGCGGGGTAGGACCGAGCGGCATGGGCGCTTATCATGGCGAGGAAGGTTTCAAGACCTTTAGCCACGCCAAGGGCGTCTTCATCCAGTCGCGGCTCAGCATGGCCGGAATGATGCGCGCTCCGTTCGGCGCACTTGCCGATCGCGTCCTGGGTTTAATGCTCTGAGGAAAATCCTTGGCCGCCCGATCACGAGCGCGACCGGGCGGCTGTCGGATTGCAGGGGCCAGGGCGGGTGCTGTCAGACAAACCGAAAAGTCTCAAAAGTCGCCCCAACCCAGCATTGGTCAGGCCGTGCAGAGTTGACGCCAATCGTTGAGAGCAGCTGTGCGTCGTTCCTTGAAAATGGTCCGATAGGTGAGGGTGCGTTCCTGATTGACCTGAAGGGCCGCGAAGCGAACTGGTTATGAATGGAGCCGTGGAGGGCTACGAATTTCCGCAACCTTCGCATCCGCATGAACCGGAGCATGCCTGTTCACGTCTTCGGAATAGCTGGTGGGAATTCTCGGCGCGGTTGTTCAGCCTACGGCCGACTTCGCGTTTGTTGATGGCACCGATCTGCTTCAACGCCACACCGTATGACGCCAAACGATCTGTGACGATCGTTTCAACCGAGCCATGCCTTCGAAGCGATTGTCGTAAGCATTTCAATGCAGCCTTCTTGTCGCGGCGCTTCGTCACGAAGCTTTCGAGCACCTCGCCCGCGTGATCGACAGCCCGCCCAGGGTCAAAACTGCGGCCTGATCGTGTCCACCGACAGGAGCGCACTCCAATTCACAGTCTTTCCTTGCCATCGTTGCCGACCCCTTGTCTCGCCAGCGTCTCGTTGACGTTGATTAGTTGAGCACGTGAACTGCCTCAATGCGAACTGACGCATGAGGGCTGGCAACGCTGGCCGCCTGCGGTCCAGCAAACGAGATCGAAACAAACTGCTTGGCGTCAGCTCTGCGTGGCCTGACTGATGATGGGTTGGGACGGTTTCTGAGGCCTTTTCAGTTTGTCTGACAGCACAAGCCCCATGAATATGGGCTGTCACCACAGGCCGACACAGGCTAAAACAAGGCATTTTTGGTGGCTCGCCCATCGGGGCGGGGGAGCAAGTCAACGCATGATCGAGGTGCTGCTGGTCGAAGATGACGCAACGACGTGCTGGCGCCTCCTGAACGCGCTAGAGGCCACCGGTGAATTCACCGTTACGGCCGCTGCGACCGTCACGGAGGCCCGGACCCGTCTGCTCGAGGCGGCGCCGCGCGTGCTGCTGACCGATCTGCAGCTCCCCGACGGCTCTGGCCTAGACTTGATCCGGGAGACGCGGCAGCGCCATCCCGGGACGGATATCATGGTGATCTCGATCCTTGGGGATGAGGAGAGCGTCATCGCAGCGATCCGTCAAGGCGCCACCGGCTTTATCTTGAAAGACGACTTTCCGACCGACATCATAGCGATGGTGCGCGACCTCGTCGCCGGCCATTCGCCGATCTCGGCCTCGATCGCGCGCTTC
>NZ_JBMLSM010000164.1:0-5883 GCF_049240505.1 Novosphingobium sp. | reverse complement strand
CTGCCGTAGACGATGGCGACGTATGATCCGCAAATATCTGCCAAAGTAGTGCTAGGCCCAGTCGCCCGAAACTTTTTAGGGCACAGCACGCGATGGCCGCAATAAAATTGCGCAAATTTGTTATGCTATTTTGCCAAAAAATCATGGGGATTGGACCCTGATTGCACTGGCATCAAGTCAACAAGCCCTTCATTCTATTGCTTGGATGATCCTAAGCTCCGGTCGGCGAAAGCGCGCATAAGTAAAAATACGTATACGCCGCGACTTACGATTCGATTACCGACTTGTAGAAATCTAAGGCTGTCAAGTTAGTTGAAACACGGAACGTAACTTCTCTTACTGATCAGGAGGCTTCGTTGAAGACAGACTTCGCCGCACATAATGGCTCCGAACCCGCCAATCCTGCTTCGGTTGGGCAGCGCGAGAACCGACAGGCGATTGCTGATCGCATGGAGGCTCTCGCGATCGAATTGCGCTCTCTTTCAGATGATGAGATGCAGACCGTCCCCACCGAAGGGACACTCTTTGCTCTGGCGAGGAAGATTTACTCGGCGCGGCGTAAGGTTGACGAAATCTTCGGCGTGCCCGGGTTCTCAGTCAGCCCTGCATGGGACATCCTGCTGGATCTGTATCAGGCCAAAAACATGGGCAAGGAAATCTCGGTCACCAGCGCTTGTATCGGTGCGGCATGCCCCCCGACTACGGCCTTGCGATGGCTCCAGGCGCTGGAAAGTCTGCAGCTCGTGAAGCGCCAGCAGGATCACGAAGACAAGCGCCGATCGATGGTCAAATTGACCGAAGGCGGCAAGGTAAAGGTCGTCAATGCCTTGGCATTACACCTGTGATCCGAGCCCAAACGCACTAGCCGGCATTGACGCCCCGGCTCGCCAGTGTGTCGATCACATGCTGGACATGCGCTGCGCAGATGAGCTCACCGGTCCTGTCGATCTCATCACGAGCTTTGCTAAGCTCCTTAACCATTGGAATGGACATCTTGCGTTCCTCGGGAGCGCCCCCTTGCCATGGCTCAAATGTCGGCTTGCTCTGCTGACAAAATCTCACTTGGCAAGAGACGGCGCCTTAACGGTTTTTCACTTGTTTCTGAAGCTGTTTCGGCATGAATTGTAACGGTCTGGCGCAAGAAGCGCGCGGCTGGTAGCGCGCACCGGCAAGCCAAGCGCGCAAAGTGCTCTCAGGCACCAGCGATTCCCTTGCGCTGCCGTGCGCTCATTTGCTCCTGACGGATGACTGAAAGACCGGAAACGGCGACGTAGCCAAGCCGGCGATCCTCGCGAAGGCGAGCATCCATGCCCTTCTGCTCTTGCCGCTATGCGATGGACAGGTCTGCAAACCCATCGCTTTTGCCCATCCACAAGGCAGGCCAGCCCCGACAGGACATGAGGCCGAGAAGCCAGCTCCTGACTGTGAGCAGCCCGGTCAAACACGCATTTGGCTGATGGCGAGCATGCGCTTTTGATCTGGGCCGCATCAATCCCGAAAAAGGCGCGAAAAAGAAGATCGCCGCTGGAAAACTCATGCCGGCAAGGAGGTCTCCCGTCTGCTCCTCCCCATTCCTGTTCGCCATTGGAAACGGGTGATATCGTAGCCTGCCCAAATCAGCCCATCCTTAGCGAAAACCGGAAATCTGCAGGCCCCATTTCCACACCCCCACCCGGCGCGGCCATGGCCGCCTTACCATCAGATAGTCTCGCCTGACTGGCTGTCGGGCCGGCAATGCCAAAAGGCATTAATTTCTAAATTATTGCCAAATGGCAATATTGCTGCTATCTCGCATCACAAGGAGAAACGCAGTGCTCGCTCTGCAACAAATCGATACGACCGTTCCGGCTTTTCGTCCGGAACCCATCACCCAGGACGAGGCCGCCGCGATGTTCAGAGCGGTTCACAGCCTGTTCGGCAAATGGGAGGTGACCGACGAGCAGGCGGCAACCTTGCTCGACATGCCGGTGCGTTCCTACCGGCGCTGGAAGGCGGAAGGACCCGGCCGCATCTCACGGGATGGTCGTGCGCGACTTTCCAACCTAATGGGCATACACAAGGCGCTACGCCTCATATTTGCCGAAGCAACCCTTGGTTATGCCTGGGTCAAGGCGACCAACGATGCATTCGCAGGGGCCAGTGCGCTAGACGTCATGCTCGGAGGTGAACTCACCGACATCATGCGCGTGCGTCGCTACCTCGACGCTGAACGTGGCGGCTGGTGACCGACGCCTTAGGCATACCGATTTCAAAGGTTGAGTGGAAAGGCGCTGTCCGGATCGTCCGGAGTGCTTTCCCGCCTATCGACCTGTTCGAGGACATCGCAGACCCAGCTGACTGGCCGCTGCTGATCTCTGCGGAGCAGAAGACCAACCCTCGTATCGCGGTAACGATCGGCAATCTCGACCTGGTACCAATTGACCGAAGGGTAGGTGGACTAGGCGCCACTTACCTGATGGCGCCATTTACCCATGTCAGCCCTGACCGCCCAAGCCGGTTCAGCGATGGGAGCTACGGCGTGCTCTATGTCGGTGATCGGTTCGAAACCGCATTATTCGAGACAATCCATCATCATGCGCGTTTCATGGCGAGAACCAAGGAGGCCGCAGGCTGGACGTCCCAGTTCCGGGAAATCATCCTGACAGTCAGCGCCGACCTTCACGATCTGCAATCGAGAAAACCGGAACTTTCGCTCGAACTGAACCCCGATAGCTATGCCGCATCCCAAGCTCTGGCTGCAAATCTGAAGCAGACAGGATCAGATGGCATCGTATACCGCAGTGTCCGCCATCCAGAGGGAACTTGCGTTGCACTCTTCTATCCTAACTGCGCATCAAGCCCAGTGCAGGGTCGACACCTTGACTATCACTGGAACGGGAAGCGAGTTGATCTCGTGCGTGATGCAGCATCAGGCGCGGTGTTCCGTGTCATCGGCGATCCTCATTCCCTGCCTTGAGCAACTCGGGCAGAATGTGCAGACTCGCCGAAATGAACCGTGGTAGCCGATTCATGTCAACATAACTGGCAGCTCTGCATCGAGGGCACCCCAAAAACTTCCGCACACGATACAAGCCCGCTGCTGGCACAAGCAATTGACATCAAATGAAGCTCACGTAGCGGCCGCCGCTCTGACCACATCAACCCTGCGTATTTTGTCGTCCCGTTGAAGTGGGTCGCCTGGCTGATCCCCGCCATGAGGCAATCTCAGCCACCGGCGTTCCCTCCAAGCCCTGCTTGATGACGAACGCTTTTCTGCGCGTCCGAGAACTTCGATGCTCTTATGCCGCAACTTCTCGTCCAGCCAAGCAAACCTCGGTCGGAACACTCTTCCTGCAAATGGTCCAATTCTGGCGGCCAGGGACCAGAAGCCGGCACGACCTGCAACAGGGCAAGCCTAATGGTGAAACGCTCGGCAAGCCTAACGCGATTTTAAGGGCTTTGCGGCCAGTGCTGCTCTCGCGATGAGCGGGACCGTGATTTCATGAACGCACCATTCGATGCCACCTCGGCGCTCGGCAATGATGCGCTGAACCTGACCGTGCCCGACCATCAGATCGCGGTGATCGGACTCGGCTATATCGGCTTGCCGACCGCCGCGCTGCTCGCCAGCTATGGCTGGAGCGTGTGCGGGGTGGATGTCTCGCAAGCTGTGGTCGAAACGGTCAATGCCGGCGGCGTGCATATCGAGGAACGCGATCTCGACAAGCTGGTGCACGATGCGATCACGGCGCAGACGCTGGTCGCCTCGACCGAGGTGCCGACCGCGAGTTTCTACATGATTGCCGTGCCCACCCCGCTGGGACCGGACAACGCGCCTGACATCTCCTATGTCGAGGCCGCCGCGCGCGCGATCGCGCCCAAGATCCTTCCCGGTGCCTGCTTGATCGTCGAGAGCACCTCGCCGGTCGGCACCACCGAGCGGGTCGCGCAGATCATCGCCGATTTGCGCCCTGATCTGGTGGTCCCTTGCGACGGCGCCACCGAAGTAGCTGACATTGCGCTGGCCTATTGCCCCGAGCGCGTGCTGCCGGGCCGGATCGTCAACGAGCTGGTGCATAATGACCGCGTGATCGGCGGCGTCACCCCGGCCTGTGCCGAGCGCGCCGCGGAGCTCTACACCAGCTTCGTCAAGGGCGACTGCCTCTATACCACCGCGCGCGTGGCCGAGACGGTCAAGCTGGTCGAAAACAGTTTTCGCGACGTGAACATCGCGTTCGCCAACGAACTCTCGATGATCGCCGATGTGATCGGGGTGGATGTGTGGGACGTGATCCGCCTTGCGAACCGCCACCCGCGGGTCAACATCCTCCAGCCCGGCCCCGGCGTGGGCGGGCATTGCATCGCGGTTGATCCGTGGTTTCTGGTCGCCGGCGCGCCCGAGGCTGCCAGGCTGGTGCGCACCGCGCGCGAGGTCAATGATCACAAGGCCGTGCACACACAGGCCAGGATCCGCGCGCTGCTCGATGCGGCGCCCGATGGCAAGGTCGCGCTGCTCGGCCTTGCCTTCAAGCCCGATATTGATGACTTCCGCGAAAGCCCGGCGCTCGAGATCGCGCAGCAGCTTTCCCGCACGCATGGCGAGCGGATCCTCGTGGTCGAACCGTTTACGGACGAATTGCCCGAGGCCTTTGCCGGAACCGGCGCCGATCTGGTGACGCTTGACGCCGCGCTGCGGCAGGCCGAGATAGTCGTGGTGCTGGTCGATCACACCGCGTTCAAATATCTTTCGCCGCAGGATCTGGCGGGCAAGCTCGTGTTCGACACGCGGGGCATGCTGAGACGATGATCTCCAAAGGCGCTAAGCCGCGCATCCTGGTGACCTTCGGCACCCGGCCCGAAGCGATCAAGATGTTCCCGGTGGTGGCCGCGCTGCGCGAGACCGGACAATTCGATGTCAAGGTCGTGGTCACCGCACAGCATCGCGAATTGCTCGATTCCGTGCTCGCTCTGGCTGATCTGGTTCCGGACGTCGATCTCGATCTGATGCGGCCCGACCAGTCGCTTGATGCGCTCAGTGCGCGCCTCATTGTGCGGTTTGGTGCGGTCTTGGACGACTTGTTGCCCGATCGTGTGCTGGTGCATGGCGATACGCTGACCACCATGATGGCGACCCTGGCGTGCTATTTCCGGCGGATTCCGGTCGGCCATGTCGAGGCCGGATTGCGCAGCGGCGACATCTATTCGCCCTGGCCCGAGGAAGTGAACCGCAAGGTGACAGGCGTGGTCGCCGACCTCCATTTCGCTCCGACGGAGACGGCGGCTGCGGCCTTGCGTGCTGAAAACGTGGCGGAAACATCGATCCACGTCACCGGCAACACCGTGATCGATGCGCTGATGTTCGCGCAGGCGAAGGTCGCGGCCGACCCCACTCTTGCGCCCGCAATAGCCCCGCTCAAGGCGCGGTTTGCGGGGAAGCGGATTATTGCCGTCACCGCCCACCGGCGCGAGAATTTCGGTGCGGGGATGGTGCAGATTGCACAAGCTTTGCAGGAACTTGCGGCGCGCGATGATGTCGCGATCATCTATCCGCTGCACCCCAATCCCAACGTTGCCGAAGTGATGCGACCGGCGCTGGCGGGCCATGACAACATCGCGCTGATCAACCCGCTCGACTACCTCGACTTCGTGGCCATGATGGCGGCCTGCGACATTGTTCTCACCGATTCCGGCGGGATCCAGGAGGAAGCGCCGAGCCTCGGCAAACCGGTGCTGGTGATGCGCGATACCACCGAAAGGCCCGAAGGGGTCGCTGCCGGAACGGCGCGGCTGGTCGGCGCGGATGCGGCAAGAATTGTCGCCGAGACTAGCCGCCTGCTCGATAAGCCGGCCGCCTACCGGCAGATGGCTCTGGCCCACAACCCTTACGGCAATGGCAGCGCCAGC
>NZ_JBMLSM010000163.1:0-18748 GCF_049240505.1 Novosphingobium sp. | reverse complement strand
CACCTCGTAACACTGGGTGTCGCCTTAGCTCGTAAAACTGGGTGTCCATTGACATCCCTTTGGCTTCGCCGCTATTTCGAAGCGAAAGCTGTTATCAGTCGCGTGGCTCCGGCCCGTCTCGCTGAATTTGACGCCGCGATGGCCGTCTTCAAAACCGATCCTTCCTATGAAGTCAAATACGTTCCGGGCTTCCTTGACGAGGATATGCGCGCATCGATCAAGGAAACCGTCACCGCAATTCCGCGCGATAAGCTCGAATTTCACGAGCTGGAAAAGTTCGGTCGGCTTGTCGTCCATGATTGGCCACCGTTCACCGCACTTCAGGCCGAGATCACCGGCAGGGTATCGGAACTCGCGGGCGAACAACTCGAACCGTGCTACAATTTCCTGTCGCTCTATGCCCGGCGCGGTGTGTGCGAAACGCATCTGGACACGCCTTCAGCCAAATGGACGTTCGACATCTGCATCGATCAGAGCGAGCCTTGGCCGATCAGCTTCACATCGATCATCGACTGGCCTGAGACCAGCGAAGCTCTTGTCAATGAATGGCGCGCGGTCAAGGAAGGGCGATCGGATCATACGGTGCGCTCTCTGGCGCTGGAGGCCGGAGATGCCCTACTTTTCTCAGGCGCAAGCCAGTGGCACTGGCGGGATCCGATCGCGCCTGCAAAAGGCCGCACATTTTGCGACCTGCTGTTCTTTCACTATATTCCGGCAGGCACGTCGGAACTCGTTCAACCGCGCAACTGGGCGCGGCTGTTTGATGTGCCGGAACTTGCGGCGATCAAAGGCATCGAATTGGCAGTCTGAACTCGCTTGGAAGTTCAGGCTGCGGCCACAAGGCCCTTCGCTGAAAGTTCATCCAGCAGGCTTGAAAGGTCTGCGTCGAGAATATCTGCTTCGACTTCGAATTCATCAAGCAGGCAATCGCGCGCCTCTGCTGCGCTGCGGCCCTCTTCCAGCAATTGCCAGAACCGGCCGCCGACCGGATTCAGGCCGAAATAGGTTCCGCTCGCCAGATCGAGAAGCATCGTTTCCTCGCCCACTTCGCGGGCGACGACATCTTCCGAAAGTGTGAAGGAGCCGGTCAGTTCCACGTCAATTACCCCTTTGTGTTGCATGTGCTCTTGCATGTGCGGCGATTGTGGCAACAGTGTCCTCAAGCCGCGCAAAATCGCGCGGATAATCCAAGGCAAACATCGGGCAGGATTCTGCCAGTTCCGCCATCGACCTGAAATGCGTACGAACCCTTGCCCTGTCGTGTGAATCGAGCAGGAAAGAGTGCTGCAACAGCGCATCAATGCCCGCCGGAACAGACAGCTGCGCGAACGTCACGCGATCCGATTTTGGCTCATCAAGTAGGTAAATCGCAGCCAGCGGGGCGGAATTGGCTTCGTGGGGGATCATCGCGCTGGCAGGAATGCGCGCCTTGGGCACCCAACCGTCATCCTCGTTCACATCGACGCTTTCCTCACCCAGCAGCGCACCCTGGCTGTCGGGCAGCAACCGGATCGAGGCGAGATAAGGTTTCACCCGCACGCCATGCTCGTCGGTTTCGATCACCATGCCATCGTCGGTCAGAAATGAGTGGCCGAACCGCGCGAACGCAGCAGCAAGAGTTGATTTTCCGCGCCCGCTCCTGCCGAGAAAGCCATAGGCTTTTCCATCAATCACTACGCAACTGGCGTGCATGACGGGCGTTCCGTCATAGGTCCACACCAGCGGGAGGATCTGGTTGGTGAACAGGTTAAGCGCATAATCTTCGGAAACTTCAGGCACAGGTGTGCCAAATACCCGGCCAGCCGCAAGGTCTATTTGGAAATCGCCACCGTCAATGAACCGGACCAGAAAGCCGGTGGAGGTGCGATGGAACATCGTCGATGCCCCCCCATCGTCGTCACGCCAGACGTCGAAGGGCTGCTCGACAATCTCTTCCATGTGCCGCGCCGGACGCCACACAAGCGCGTAATTCATGCGGTGTAGTCCGCTAGGACATCCTTCACGAAACGCGCCGTCTCGTCTGCACTGGGGAACAGCGCCGGATGCTCCCTGAGAATTGCCTCTTCAATTTCAAGCCCGGTCAAGCTTTGATCAAGGTAACCCAGCACAACTGAAAGAGCGCGTCCGCGATCATTGAGGTGGCGCGGTGTGGAATGAGGCTTCAGGCGTTCTCCAGCCGACATGGGCATAGCCGCCCAGCTAGAATAGCGCTGCAACCGACCGCTTGCAGGATCGCGCACGCTCCACGCGATCACACCGCTACGCTGGCTCAAACGCACCGATACTTCAACCTTGTCGCCCGCCTTCACGGCCAGCGGCTTTTCAAAGCCGAGGAATATCTGATGGCGGCAGATAGCATCGCGTGCCAACGGCGAATTGGTCATACTGATGCCGGCGCCCAGTTCGCACGCGAACCAGCCGCCGATCCCATCAAGCGCGCCGTCCTCGTCGATTTCGAGCATTGCCTTGAAGACAAGTGTTTCAGGAGCATCCTCCCCCAACACCACATGGCCCGAAACGACTGGCGCAGTTGCGATCTCTGTAGGCACAAGATCGACAACATGCTTGGTATTAACCGCATAACTGCGAAGCCATGCGTAGTCGGCTGGAACGTCATCGACCTCCCAGACATCGAGCATCTGCCTGCATCCGCCCGAACGGATGCCGACAAGATAAAGCTCCAGACGTTCGGGGATGATACGCCCGCCCGGCTTGAGAAAGCGCCGACGCGCATCAGCCATAAGCAGCACGATGCCATAATCGACACCGAAATAACCAACATGGTCACATATCAGGACATCGACCTTTTCGGGCAGTTCTGCTCTGAAGGTCTGATCGTGAATGCAATGGTAGCGATCACCCAGACCAGCACGGCCTGCTGTCTCGCGAGCAATATCAATAGCGTCGGTGGCATCAATGCCCCACGCCTTGGCGGCTCCGGCTTTCAGGCACATAAGCCCCAAGATGCCAAAGCCGCAACCAAGATCGACTACGGTATCGCCCTGCGAGACCACCCGGTCAATTGCGTCGCCATAACGTGCTACGCGACGTGTATCGACCAGATAGCCACGGTGTTCGGAAAGTGTGCCGGACACTGGTCAGTACTGTATCTGAAAAGCGTAAAAGCCGATCAGGCCATCGTGTTGAGCATGAGCATCCCGTCGGTACCACCTGCCGACATACCGCCAGTCAGTTCGCGGACCGAACCATACACGGTCAGCGCCGGGCGTGCGTAAGTACGACGGGCAGCAACATTGCGGGCGTTGGGGTTACGGTCGGTCACATCCATTCTCCAGGCCAAGTCCCTGCGTTTTCAACCGATTTGCCCGTTCCGACAGATCGAATTCAGCGCGCCGAGAACAAAAAGAGCGTTAACGCGGAAGTAAACGATAACACCATTTTGGCAAGATTTTTTGCGGCGCACAAGATTGCGCAGACACTTGCCACAAACACACAATCGCCAATCAAGCACATGATTCACAATCATAAATTATGCGGCTAGGCCCAGTTTTATGCATGTATTATTATCTCTAAACAACCAGGAAAATTACTTTAGATTATATCGTAAGTTTATATAGTTACTTTGAATTTGTACCTTTGGTTTAACCCAAAGAAATATCTTGCGCCTGCCCGGACTATCGACAGCGATCGAGCAGCGCTGATTCGCATGACTGGATAAAAAATGCTTCTGAATCGAGCGTCAGAGAACGGCACCCCGCGACATTATTGCTGCAATGCAACGCGCGTTGACGAAGCGAAGCTTTTTGGGTCAGCCACTGGTGATCGCGTTCAGCCGATACCAGCCAAAAATGCGCCATAGTTCCCAAACCCCGCCGCCACCTGCCTGATAGGTTTTCCAAAGGCTTGCCAAGCCATCCAGACTGATCTCATCCGGCGCAACTGATGGAATTTCATGTTCGAACAGCGGCGCAAGCTGGTTGAACTGCTGTTCAAATGTGAAACTGAACTCTGCCTTGCTACGACGGTCAAGTACCGAACGTGGCAAGTCATTCTGCATGGCCTTCAGGTGTATGTGTTTGCCATAGCCTTCACGATAAAGAAGGTTCTCCGGCAAGGCGCTGATGAATTCAAAATACTGGCGACTGTACATGGCCGTCCGCATCTCCACGCCCAGTCGCGCAAGCATCCGCGCACTCATATCTCGAAGCACCTGAAAGCCGGGATCGCGCATCTCACGCCAGAGTCGGCGTTTTGAAGGATTGCGAATTTTCCAATCCATATCGGCTTTGCGGCGTTCCTCGCGCCGTTCCGCAAGTTGATCCCGCAAAGGGCGGGCCACCCAGTGCGGCCCCTTTTTCAGATAGAACGGCCAAGGCTCCCGATGACGATGCAGGTAGCGCATCATCCCATCGAACGACTGCGGCGCGAATGGTCGCAACCCGTACCGAAAAAGCCTCTGTGCCGCATATGCCGCACCATTGCGCCTGCCGAGCAACCGCAATTCGTGCGCGAGATCCCCCCACCGGCCTGCACACAACAGTTCGTGAATGAAATAGGCCGATCCTCCGGCAAACTCATCGCCACCCTCGCCATCGAGAACTACGCGGCAGCCGTGTTCACGCAACATTTCCGCCTCGGAAAACATGGATTGCGCATTCGGAAAGAACGGCATGTCGAGATCCATCGCGATGTTCTGTTCGAACCACCCGACATCGGCGCAAGTCCGTGCCCTTTCGTGGATCGGCACGCCCAGAAACCGCCCGACATCGCGCGCATAGTCGATCTCGTCGGAAATCGTGCCGGGAATGCCGGACAGGGTAAAGCCCAGCGCGTCGGGCGCCTGAAGCCGCGCGCTTTCTTTCAACCGCCGCGCCAGCGCAAAGATCGCCGAAGAATCATGCCCGCCACTAACCTCGCATCCGATCGCCACCTGTGAACGCGAGGCGCGCCGCACGCTGTCCATCAGCAGCTCACGATAATGTTCGTAGTAATCTTCGTCACGCTTGTAGCGGACCGAAAGGTCCAGTGGCAGCGACCAGTATTGCCACAGGCGCAGCCCCGATGCATCGACCAGCATCGCCGAAGCCAACGGCATCCGCATGACTCCGGTCCATACCGTCTCATCGTCCGAATAGAACTCGCTCGCAAGATTTTCGGCCATGCGATAAGCATTGTGCTTATGCGGGAAATCTCCGGCGGCCAGCACGCCTGCAACGTCCGTCGCCACCAGAAGCCGCTGCCCATCCCAATGATAGTGCAGTGGGCGCATTCCCAGATGATCGCGCAGGCACATGGCTTTGCGGCGGTGTCCGTCCCAGATGACAACGCCGTATTCGCCCTCGAAATGGTCGACACAATCCTCGCCCCATTGGTCATAGGCATGAAGGATCAGTTCGGCATCCGAATGATTACGCAGCCTTGCGCGCCGCGCCACAAGTTCTGCGCGCAACTCGTCGGGATTGGCCAGCCAGCCATCCATCACCAGCCCCTGCATCCCGTCTGCGCTAAACCAAGGCTGCGTGGCCTCGGACGAACCGGGCGTTGTATGAAACGCACAATGCCCCAACGCCACGCCATCGGCCAAATGGTGATGGATTCCGTCCTGCCCGCGAAAGTCCATCGCAGCGGTCATCCGCCGAATCGCAGCTTCGTCTACTGGGCGTCCGTCAAACCGAACGATCGCTGCAAATCCGCTCAAACTCTTGCTCCACAACGAAAAATGTCTGGGCAGAAATGCCGGCGGCGCACCCTTTGCACCGCGCCAGAAACCACCGAACGGCGGCCAAGTCCGCGCCAATCCGACGCGGGGATTGATTCACCACCTCCCGCGCTTTAGCAAGATCGATGTATCCGCGATCGGCTCGGATCACTACCGGACCTGTTTTCACCGATGCCAGACCAAGTGTCAGATGACACCACGCCAGCACGGTTGCAGCGCCCTGCACAGGCCAAGGTGCCGCTTGCCCGAATACTGCGCGAACTTCCGGTCCTTGCAACGGCTGGCCCGGCACGCGCGCTCGATATCGCGCGTGCGACGGCCGAACTGGCTTTTGCACGCGTTTTGCTCGCAAGAAGAACGGTGCGGCAGCTTGGCATCCCGGACCTCTCGCCAGCCCCTTCATTGCCGCTTCAGCCGGATCACCGGCAACGGGCGGATATAGCCCGGATCAGCAAGGCTATCGCAATCGCGGTGCCCCGCGTTCCGTGGCGATCGGACTGCTTGGTGCAATGCCTTGCAGGCAGACGCTGGCTCGCCGCACTCGGTATTCCCGCGCGCATCCAGATTGGCGTCAAGCGGGAGACGCGCGACGGGCTTGACGATGCTTTGCTGGCTCACGCATGGCTTTCGGTCGGAGAGGTTGTCGTGACAGGCGGCGACATTGCCGACTTCGCAGCGTTTGGCGATCGTCCGCAACCTTGAAACCCCTACCCCCACACGAACCTATCGGGGACATCTTCTGACCACCGCACTGCAAATCGTCTCCAGCCAGATCGACAAGCGGCGCGCTGCCCTGCTTCTTGGGCTTTCTCTGGCTTCGGCAGCCACGGAAAGCATCGGACTGATGCTTCTCGTGCCCATACTTGCCGTGATGACCGGACAGGCGGCGATGCCCGGTGTTCTTGGTGATGCCGTTGCAAGACTGGGTGGGAGGGAGGGGCTAGGCATGATGCTTGCTCTGTTTGTCGTCCTGATCGGTCTTAGGGGATCGTTGAACCTCGCCCGAACTCTGGTGAGTTTGCGGGTACAGCGAGCGCTGGTCGACGGTCTGCGCCTGCGGGCATGGCGCGCTCTGCTTCATTGCGACTGGCGTGTTCTTTCAGGAATGCGTCAGACCGAAAACGCCAGTTTGCTTCTGACCACGCTGGACCGTGCGGGCTATGGGATCGAGCGGCTCATCACGATGTGGGTTACGGCCATAACGCTCGCAGGCGTCGGGATTGCGGCGCTGGCAATCTCGCCCCTGCTCACGGCGGGTGCGCTCGTTGGTGGCACGCTCGTCATATTCGCCTATCGCGGGATGCGCCGCCGCGCGATGCGTCTCGGCGTTGCCCTGGATAGCGTTTACGATCGTATTCATGCCGAACTGACCGAAGGTCTTTCGGCACTGCGGGTGATCAAGAGTTTTGGGGCCGAAGCGCAGACCGAACACCGGCTCAAACGCGAATTGAGTGTGCTGCACCAGGCAGAACGCGACTTCCGACGCGACAATGAATTGGGCCAGTTGGCCATGCAGGTTGGCAATGCGGCATTCCTCGCGGTGGTGGTTTGGGTAGCGCTCGAATACTGGCAGTTCGACGTGATGGATATGCTGCCGATGATCGTCCTGTTCGCGCGCGGCCTGCCTCTTCTGCTCACTCTGCAAGGTTGCCTACAGGATATTGCCTACACCCGCCCTGCTGTGGATGCCACTACCGCAATGATTGCCAGGGCCGAAGCATCGCCCGAACCTGCGGCAGACGCAGGCATCATCCTACCTTCGGCGACCCGCACGATCGGCTTGCGCGACGTCACCGTCCAGTTCGAAGGCCGCGCTGCCCCTGCGCTTGATCGGGTCAGCATGGATCTGCCCGTCCATACTGTCACCGCGCTGACAGGGCCATCAGGCGCCGGCAAAAGCACACTGGCAGACGTCATCGGCGGCTTGCTGACTCCCGATTCAGGTCATCTCCTGCTTGATGGGCAGCAACTCGATCTGGGATTGCGGCGCGCTTGGCGATCGCGCGTCACATATGTACAGCAAGTCCCAATCCTTTTCAGCGGCACCGTGCGCGACAACCTGCTGTGGGCCAGCCCCAACGCTGACGACAGCGCTTTACGGGCTGCGTTGGCCGAAGCTTCGGCAGAGTTCGTGCTTCACCTGCCGCACGGTCTGGATACGAAAGTGGGCGAACATGGCCACCATTTTTCCGGCGGAGAGCGTCAGCGCATCATCCTCGCTCGCGCCATGCTCCGTGCACCCGAACTGCTGATTCTCGATGAAGCCGCCAATGCGCTCGACCGTGAAAACGATGCTGCGATCGCGCGTACAGTCCTCGCCCTGCGTACACGCTGCACCGTGCTGGTCATCGCTCACGGCGGCGCGCTAGAGGACATCGCAGATCGCAAGGTGCGCATTGCGGGCGGGGTCATCAGCGAAAATTCGAGATAGGCGGTTACCCTTGCGATAGGGATGCTCACTGCCTTTACGCCACGCCGGAAACCCCATAGGGTCAGACCATCCAGAAGCGATGTCCGTGAGCCGTGAAGCGACCGATTTGAAAGATTTTCTCGCCCGGACAACACCGTCGACGGCATCCGGCCACACTGGTGGCCGAAATGGCGCATTGACTGGGGATCGCACAGCGCTTTCCTCCTCCGCTAGCGTGCTTTTGCGGCTTTGCGCCGCACCTGACGCTGATCTGACCGCAGAATTTGCCAATCTTGATGATGAAGATTGGTACGATCTGATTGAACAGGCCATTCCCAAGCGGGTTGCCGCGCTGCTTGATCGCTCGCTGCAGAGGGCGGGCTGTTTCGCGCGTCTTCCCGATAGCTGCCGCAAAGCAATGGTCGATGAAAAGCGGCGACTGGCCATGTCGGCGTTTGGCCACATGATCTCCCTCAGCGATACGGTTACTTTTCTAAAATCCCACAACATTCCCGCAGTCGCGCTCAAAGGCGCCCGGCTCGCCTACCGCGACTATCCCGATGCGCGCTTACGCCCATTGCGCGACCTTGACCTGCTCGTTTCTGCAGAAATGGCAGAGCAGGCCCAGAGTTTACTGATCTCCAGTGGGAATTATGAACTCGCGCCGTGGGCAGAATACTATGGCCTCGATTTCGGTCACCAGCTTCCCGAACTGGTCGACCGGAAGCATGGTATCAGCATCGAAATCCATCACCGCCTCAACGCACGCGACTGGACCGACGAGCCGAAGCTTGTCCGAATGGTCTTCGAACAGGCAGAAGAGATTGAACTTTCAGGCACCAATGTACAGGTGCCTTCAATGCACGCCAATTTCCTTCACCTGGTGGAGCACGCAACACTTCACCACATGTTCGAGAACGGCCCGATTACCTTGGCGGATCTGCATTTTGCCGCGCAAACCGGCAATGTCGATTGGCCGGTGCTGATCACGCAGGCGCGCGGCATGGGGCTGGAACGTGCCTTGCAGTTGATCGCTGCATTAGCGCTCGCACACGGCGCCACTTGGGTGCCACAAGCCTTGCAGCAGCCTCAGGCCGACATGGCAGACCATCTCGATGTCTGCACGGCAGCAATGCTGCGCGATGAAAGTCTTGCCGAACACGCATCGATGTTGCGCGGCATTTCATTGCGCAAAGGTCAGGCCCCCGGTTGGGCGGCGGCGATCCGTTCGGCTTTGACACCGGCTCCTCTAAAACTCGCGGGGCTTCTCAGGGTCAAAGGTGACAATCCTTTGCGGTGGCTGGCCTATCCGCTCTGGCTATTCCTGCGGGGCAGGGCCTACATCGCCGCAAGGCGGGCTGAAATCGATCCTGAAAGCGCCGTGCAGGAAGTCGAGACATTGCGCTGGCTGCGCAACGATTGAGCCTTCCCAAACTGCATGTCCAACTTCCGAAAATCACAGGAAATCTGATAACACGCACCAATTTCAGGATGAGTTGCGTTGCACTGCAAAATCCAGATTGGCACGATCTGCACGAATATGCATTAAAGACGACATCGCGCATTTTGCGCGGTATCGCGCTAAAGTCTTACGCAATCCTGCCGAACGTAGATGCTTCAACCTTGACTTTGGTTAGGGAAAAAGCACTCCAAATCAGGGTTAATACCTAGTTTTGGTTGCGAATCATTTTGCATTGCGGTATTCGACCGGCGAGAGGGCGGTACACGGAAGCGATACTGCTTAGGAGATTTGAGCATGAAGATTGCACGCATTGCCTCGGCGCTTGCCGCCACGGCTCTCATGGCCGCTCCCGTTGTTGCGGAAGCCGGCACCCGTGCCAGCAGCTCGTCGGTTTATCCGGCTACCAGCTACTCGGCCAGCCGCGCAACCACCGCCGTTAACGCGGAAAACAATCTGGCGCCTTTCGTTTGGATCATCATCATCCTCGCAGTCGGCGCTGCAACTTACGGGATTTCCCGTGCGGTTGATAACGGCACGAACGGCGCAAACTGATCTGATCAGTTGCAGTTTCAAAAACCCGGTCGCTGAAAGGCGGCCGGGTTTTTTCTTGCCCATCGCCGTGCAGGCTACCTGCGGCACGTATCGGGCTTGACCTTCCAGCCAAGCGGCTCAATCACCCGAACATGCACAAAAACCTCTCGATCATGCTTCTGGCAATCGTCACTGCCGCCTGCCTGCTTGGCGGGGGTGGAGTCGCCTACGGATTGTCCAATCTTGCGGTGCAATTGATTGCCATTGCAGTTCTTGCCCTTAACGGCGAACTCGTCGCACGCTTCGTCACGCAAGGATCACGGTTTCTTGTTGCGCTGGTGATATTAACACTTGCGCTTCCCCTGCTGCAGCTCGTGCCGCTGCCCCCAGCGTTCTGGATGGGATTGCCCGGACGGGAACTGGTGACAGAGGCAATCAAGTCTTTCGGTGAGCCAGGCTGGCGGCCACTTACGGTCAACACTTCAAGAACGTTTGTCGCCTTCCTTGGCCTGATTGCACCGCTGGCTGTGCTGGTCGCCGGGTTGTTCGCTTCAGTCCAGGTTCGGCAGCGCATTGCCTTCACTTTTGTCGCTGCCGGTGTCGCTAGCGTGCTGCTAGGTGTCGTTCAGGTGATGGGCAACAATCAGGAAGGCCTGCTCTACCCTGAGAACCCGTTGCCAGGTGTGCTCTTCGGCTTTTTTGCCAACCGCAATTCAGTCGCCATATTCCTCGTATCCTGCCTCCTTCTGCTGATCGGGTGTTTTGCACCGCAACGAGCACTTTCTCCACGCTGGATTGCAAGGTTTGCGGTAGCGGTGCTGATCGTTACAGGCGTCGTTCTCACACAGTCGCGCAGCGGCATCGCCCTGCTCACCTTGCCTGCCGCATTGTTTCTGCTGAAGACCTATGCCTACACTTCTGCCAACAGCGGCATCCGCCAATCCAACACCGGTGCACTTCCACGCCCGCTTCAGATCGGCGTGATCGCTGCGGCAATGGCTGCCCTAAGCCTCGGCGCAGTGGCGGCAGTGCCAGGGTCACGGCTTGAAGCCGTGATGGCCCGGTTCGAACAGGATGGCGAACGCCGTCCCGAAATATGGGAAGATGCACGATTTTCGGCAGAACGTTTCTGGCCGGTCGGCGCAGGAATGGGTACGTTCGACGAAGTATTCCAGGTGGATGAATCGCTGGAACACATCAGCGCCCGTCGTGCGGGGCGTGCGCACAACGAAGTGCTCGAATTGGCGATCGAGGCTGGTCCCATTGCGCTGATCCTTGTTGCCGCATGGGCCATGTGGGTTCTCCACGCAGGCTGGGGCGCATTGCGTGACACCGAGCGGCGCTGGCCCGCGCTCGCTGGCATCGGTGTGTTGCTCGCAGCGGCGCTGCAATCTCTGCTGGAATTCCCGCTTCGCAATCAGGCCATGCTTTGTGTTGCTGCATTTTCCATCGTTCTCATCGCTCCGCCAATCGGGATGCGAAAGACTGCAGCCACGCCCTCACGCCGTGATGGAGATCAGGCAGCATGATCCGCAAAGGTATGGGACGCGCCGTCTGGGCAGGATTGATGGTCGCGCTGGCACTTGGCGCGGTCGGTGCTCAGGCTGACCGCGCTGTTCGGCGGCAGCCTGCACTTGCCCCGGTGGTCCCCCCGATGTTCCGCAACTTTGCACAATGGCAATTGACGATGAGCAGCGTGCGTTCCGCGCCGCCCGCCAAGGCAGTGCTTGAAGCCAGAACCCTGATAGAGCGCAGCCCGGTTCCGTCGGAAAGCTTCACGTTCCTTTCTGTCGCCCTGGCAAGGAACAACGATCAGAAGGCCAGCGCCTTGGCCATTCAGCGCGCAGCGCAGCGCGGTTGGCGTGACCCGATCGCCCAGCGCGCAATGTATGACATTGCGCTGTCAGCCGGAGATCATGCCGAAGCCGCGCACCGGCTGGCCGCGCTCTATGGCTTGCAGGATACCCAAGCTCCGCTCCAGTTGATGACCGACAATCTGCTGAAAACACCCCAAGGCCGCACGGCAATGGCAGAAGCGCTTGTGACTGGCGGTTACTGGACACGCGCTTTCCTGCGCGGTGCAGTGTCGGGCTTCAGCCCTGACGTTGCAGCCACCGTCAATGCCGCATTGCGCAGTGGCGCGGAAATCAATTGCCAGACCGCTACAGTGCTGAAAAAGCGTTATCTCGAAAACGGCTTTGCCAAGGACGTCCCCTTGCTCGATCAGTGTCGGCAAAAGGACTGATTACAGGTCAATCAATCCCGATTGCGAACCTTGAACGTCCCGGTCACACGCCCGCCGTTATTGCTACCGCCACCGGACCTTCCATCCACACTGGACAGGCCCGAATCGAGATCGATCACCAGCCGCCCGCCATTCAGCGTGTCTGTGCCGCGCCGCAGCGCGACATTACCGGTCATGGTGATCACGTTACGGTTGAAGTCATAGACGGCCACATCACCCCGCGCCTGCTCTGCCCCGCGGTTCACCTGAACGCCTCCGGTCGCATCGATGCGGTCGATCTGAATGTCGCCAGCGTCGCTGTAAGCCACGGTCGTGCGCGCGGCCTTCAGGCGCAGGTCCGATTGGTTGATATCGACATTGCCCGAAAGCACCACACGCTTGGCCTTGTCCTGCACCTCGATGCGGTCCGCCGCATAGTTCACCGGCGCATTGCTATCGTGGTTGGCGATGCCCTGCGCTGAAAGATGCTGCGCGCCTGCAATCAGCGCCGCCGAACCGGCAAAGCCCAGCGCGCCCCAGCGCAGCGGGCGGGCGGCGCGGATGATTTCGAGCGTTGTCATGCGTGGCTGCCTTTTCATGATCAGGGCATCTTCATCTGGCCCGGCACCATGCGGAGGCGGGCGTTTCCGTCAAGGGTCACAGTGCGATCCGAAAGATCGGCACTGATCCGGTCGGCAGAGAAGGTTCCTGCCGGAATGCGGCCTTCCACCGGCCCGCGGCTCTGCAGGCGCTTCCTGCCCAGATCGATATCCACGTTGGTGGCCGTCATGCGATAGCCGTCAGACGTCTGAAAATTGATCGGACCCACGATATCGACGATTTCCGTACCGAAATCATAAGCACCGTTGCCCGCCGTCAACTGCGCAGGACCATCGTCGAGCATGATGCGTGCGGTAAGCTGGTCCAGTTCGATGAGCGGGCGCGTCTTCGTTCGCTGCACGGCAGAGCCTGCGGTGATCGAGAAATTGCGCCCGTCATCATCCTGTCCGCGATACATCGCGCTGGAAACCTTCATCCGGTCTTCCAGCACGGCGACCTTGCGCCGGTCGAGCAGGAAGCTGATTTCGCCGCGCGGCGAAAGCGGCGCAATGATCATCACCGCCAGCATGGCGCCCACCGCCGCTGGCAATCCGCGCGCAAGAACCTGCACAAGCCGATCATGAAAACCACCGGGCGCAGCAAAGCCGCGTCGCCGGGTTCGGATCATGTCAGCCTGCACAGTCATCGGCCAAGCCTTGCGTCTGCCAACCTTAAGCGTGGCTGAAAATGTCTTGTTCCGCCCAACCCGCAAGGTCGAGCCGCGCGCGCATGGGCAGGAAATCAAAACACGCCTGCGCCATTGCGGTGCGGCCTTCACGCTCAAGCCGTTCGACCAGAATGGTGTGCATGGCGTGCAGATGGCGCACGTCGGAAGCAGCGTATTCCTGCTGCGCGTCCGAAAGCACCGCCCCGCCCCAATCGCTCGACTGCTGTTGCTTGGAAATTTCCTTGCCCAGAAGTTCGCGCACCAGATCTTTCAGCCCGTGGCGATCGGTATAGGTCCGCACCAGCTTTGACGCGATCTTGGTGCAGAACACCGGCGCGGCAACCACACCCAGATAATGCTCTATTGCCGCCAGATCGAAGCGGGCGAAGTGATAGAGCTTTACCCGCGCAGGATCAGCAAGAACGGCCTTGAGATTGGGCGCGGCATAATCGCTCCCCGGCGAAAAGCGGACAAGATGTTCATCCCCCCTGCCATCGGAAATCTGGACCACGCACAGACGATCGCGCGGGGTGATCAACCCCATCGTTTCAGTGTCGACAGCGACCGCACCGGGCGCAAGAACGCCTTCGGGCAGGTCATTTTCATGAAAGAATACGGCCATCCCTGTCGCTTAGGCGGTCATGCCGGTGGCTGCAAGCGCAACCGCCCGATCCAAGCTCACACTCTGCCAACGCTGCTATATTCGAACCCTGCCGCGCGCACTTCGGCTGGGTCATAGACATTGCGCAGATCGACCATGACCGGCGCGTTCATAAGTTTCTTGAGCCGCGCGAAATCGAGCGCGCGGAAAGCGTCCCATTCCGTCACCAGTGCCACCGCATCGGCCCCTTCCACAGCGGCATAGGTGTTGCCGACCATACGCACGTCGGGCAACAGCGCGGCCGCCGCTTCCATCCCCTCGGGATCATAGGCAACCACCTCGGCCCCGGCATCCAGCAAGGCCTGCACGATGGCAATTGACGGCGCATCGCGCATATCGTCGGTGTTGGGCTTGAACGTGAGGCCCAGCAGCGCCACCCGCTTGCCTCGCGCGTCGCCGCCCAGCGCCTCGATCACCTTGCGCCCCATCGCGCGCTTGCGGCTGTCGTTGACCTTGACCACCGCTTCGACCAGCCGAACGGGGCTGTTGAAGTCCTCCGCGGTCTTGAGCAGCGCCAGCGTATCCTTGGGAAAGCACGATCCACCATATCCCGGCCCCGCGTGCAGGAACTTGCCGCCGATGCGTCCATCAAGACCGATGCCCCGTGCTACATCCTGCACGTCGCCGCCCACCTTCTCGCAAAGGTCGGCCATTTCGTTGATGAAAGTGATCTTGGTGGCAAGGAAGGCGTTGGCCGCGTACTTGATCAGTTCGCTGCTGCGGCGCGACGTGAACAGGATGGGCGCGCGGTTCAGGAACAACGGGCGGTAGACTTCCTTCATCACGCCACGTGCCCATTCGTCTTCCGCGCCGATCACAATGCGGTCGGGCCGCTTGAAATCACCGATGGCCGCGCCTTCACGCAAAAATTCAGGGTTTGAGACGACCGCGAACTGTACCTGTGTGCCGCTTTCGCGAATGATGCGCTCCACTTCATCACCCGTGCCGACCGGCACGGTGGACTTGGTGACGACCACAGTCGGCGTCTTGATGCTGGCAGCCAGTTCCTGCGCAACAGCATGGACATAGCTCAGATCCGCGTGACCGTCGCCGCGACGCGAAGGCGTGCCGACGGCGATGAAAATCGCCTGCGCACCCTCGATCGCTTCGGTCAGATCGGTCGAAAACGAAAGCCGTCCGGCCTTGACGTTTGCGGCCACCAGTTCAGCCAGGCCCGGCTCATAGATCGGCATTACGCCATCCAGCAGGCGGGCGATCTTGCTCTCGTCCTTGTCGATGCAGACCACATCGTGCCCGAAATCGGCAAAGCAGGCACCAGACACCAGCCCGACATAGCCCGAGCCAACCATTGCGATCTTCATTCGAACACTCCGTACAGCCCTGCGCTGTTAGCAAGCACCGCGCCATCCCGGAACCCTGCTTGCGAACGGCGCTCCTAAACGGCTAACCTTGCGGCAACATGACTGCATCTTCTTTGCCCGAAAGCTGGCGTCCCGCCTTGGAACCCATCCTGCAATCCCCACCGCTGCGAGCGCTGGGGGGCTTCCTGCAGACCGAAGAGCGCGCCGGCAAGGTGATCTATCCACCACGCGGCTCCCGCCTTGCCGCGCTGGAGATGACGCCGCTCGATGCGGTGCGCGTGGTCATTCTGGGGCAAGACCCATACCACGGTCCGGGGCAGGCCCACGGCCTTGCATTCTCCGTGCAACAGGGGATCAAAGTGCCGCCCAGCCTTGTGAATATCTACAAGGAACTGGAAGCAGACCTGGGCATCCCGCGCGCCGCCCACGGCAATCTCAGCCACTGGGCGCAGCAAGGCGTGTTGCTGCTGAACAACGCGCTCACCGTGGAAGCTGCCAATGCCGGTTCGCATCAAGGCAAAGGGTGGGAAATTTTCACCGATGCCGCAATTGAAGCTGTCGCTGCCCGGCCCGAACCAACCGTGTTCATCCTGTGGGGGAGCCATGCCCAGAAAAAAGCGGCGCGCGTGGCTGCGCTGTCGAACGGCCCGCATCTCGTGTTGAAAGCCCCGCATCCCAGCCCGCTTTCCGCCTACAGCGGGTTCTTCGGCTCCCGGCCGTTCAGCCAGGCCAATGCTTTTCTGGAAGCAAATGGGCGCGGTACGATAGACTGGCATCCATGACGCAAAAAGCCCCGCCGGAGCGGGGCTTTTCACCATCCAGTCACGGCTGAAATCAGCCGGGAATCGAAGCCGAAGCAGCCTGCCCATCGCCTTCAGGCGCGGCAAGGATATCGCGCACGACCTGTCCCTTGGCCACCGTTTGCGTGCCCGGATCGCCCACGGTGGAGCGGATCGAGGCAGCAGCGGTGCCGGAGCGGTTCAGGGCGTCTGTTTCAACGCTGGAGCGGGCCGAGGGGCCACCGAACAGCGTTTCGAGCGTCTGCTTGCCGGTTTCCGAATCCTGCGGGCGCGGCGCGCCGGGGCTGGGCGGCGTGAGCGCGAAATCCGGCGGGACGATCAGTGGCGCGGCGCGGGTTACCGCCATTTCATCCGGGCGATCACGGTTGAACAGCGAACCGCCGCCACCGCAGGCGGACAGAAGAGTCGCCGCCGAGACGACCAGAGCAAGGGCGGCAGCTTTACGCATCATGCATTCTCCGTGGCGGTATCGTCGCCGGTTTCATCAGGCTTTTCGCGCGATTTGAACGAGCGGGCAAGCAGTATCAGGACGCCGAACGTGATCGCCACGTCGGCAAGATTGAATATCTGGAACGGTCGCCATTCACCGATGTTCAGGTCGGCATAGTCGATCACGTAACCGAATGTCAGCCGGTCATAGATATTGCCGACAGCGCCACCCAGAACGAGGCCCAGCCCGAGTATGTCGCCACGCTGGGTTTCACGCAGGATCCATACCAGCACGCCACAGGCGATCAGCGCGGTCATGCCGATCAAGCCCCACCGCATCTCGACCGATGTGGCCGTGAACATCCCGAAGGAAACGCCGTAATTCTCCGCATAGCGCAGATCGAAGAACGGCAGCAGTTCGATCAGACCACGTTCCCGCAGAGCCAGCGGGCCGACCATCACGGCTTTCACCAAACGGTCCACAACCGCAATCAGCAGCGCAAGACCAAGGCCTTCAATGCGCGGACGGGTGAACATCAGGCCGCAGCACCTGCGTCAATCCCGGCTACCACATCTTCGCACCGCTCGCACAGCGCACCGTCTTCCGTCACTTCGGGAAGCAGGCGCCAGCAACGGCCGCACTTGTGGTCGGTTGAGCGTGTCACGGTCACCTCACTGCCCTGCCCGCGCTTTACTGTCGCGGTGATGAACAGCTCTGCGAGATCGGCGTCAGGGCCGCCTTCGGGCACGGTGACGACGGCTTCGAGGCCCGACCCCAGCACTTTTTCACGGCGCAACGGTTCAATGGCTTCGTTCACGGTCTGGCGCAGCGTGCGCAGTTCGGTCCATCGGGCTTCGTCCACGGTAACCGCCGGCACTTCCGGCCATTCCAGCAGATGCACGCTGTCACTGCCCGGATAACGCGAGGCCCACACTTCTTCCGCGGTAAACACCAGCACCGGCGCGCCATAGCGGACCAGCGCGTGGAACAGCATGTCGAGCACGGTGCGATAGGCGCGGCGCTTCGGGTCCGTCACCGCATCGCAATAGAGGCTGTCCTTGCGGATATCGAAGAAGAACGCCGAGAGGTCCTCGTTGCAGAAGTCAGTCAGCGCGCGGACATAAGTGTTGTAATCGAAGTCCTCGACAGCCTGCTTCAACGTGGCGTCCAGCTTGCCCAGCAGTCCGAGCATGTACTGCTCAAGCTCCGGCATTTCCGCCACTGGCAGCCGCTCGTCCTCGGTGAACCCTTCCAGCGCACCCAGCAGGTAGCGGTAGGTATTGCGCAGTTTGCGATACTGGTCGGCAACGCCCTGCAGGATCTCTTTGCCGATGCGGTGGTCCTCGGTGAAATCGACCGAGAGCGCCCAGAGCCGCAGGATATCCGCGCCGTAATCGCGCATCAGATCGATCGGGCTGATCGTGTTGCCGAGCGACTTGGACATCTTCATGCCCTTTTGGTCCATCGTGAACCCGTGCGTCAGCACCGCGTCATAGGGCGCACGACCGCGCGTAGCGCAGCTTTCCAGCAGCGAGGACTGGAACCAGCCGCGATGCTGATCAGACCCTTCGAGATAGAGGTTCGCGGGCCACTGCAGATCGGGCCAACGCCCCGATTCGAGTACGAAGGCATGAGTGGAGCCAGAATCGAACCACACGTCGAGAATGTCGGTTACACGCTCGTAATCCTCGAGCTTGTAGTTCGCGCCAAGATACTCCTGCGCCCGCTCCTCGTCCCACGCATCCACACCTTCGGCCATGACGGCGGCGACAATGCGCGCGTTGACTTGCGCGTCGTTCAGGTACTGGCCGGTCTTGCGATCGACGAACAGCGTGATGGGCACACCCCAAGCGCGCTGGCGGGACAGCACCCAGTCGGGGCGGCCTTCGACCATCGCGCCGATGCGGTTGCGGCCCTTCTCGGGCACGAAGCGGGTGTCGGCGATGGCCTGGAGGGCGATC
>NZ_JBMLSM010000162.1:0-4570 GCF_049240505.1 Novosphingobium sp. | reverse complement strand
TATTACCTCAACGAACAGTTGAAAGCGATCCAGTCCGAACTGGGCGGCGGCGATGGCGAGGAAGCCAACGAACTTGCCGAGTTGCAGGACAAGATCGACAAGCTGAAGCTTTCAAAGGAGGCCAAGGCCAAGGCGCAGGCAGAGCTGAAGAAGCTCAAGACCATGCAGCCGATGAGTGCCGAGGCAACGGTCATCCGCAATTACCTCGATGTGCTGCTGGGTCTGCCGTGGGGCAAGCGCAGCAAGCTGAAGAAGGATATTCCGGCAGCTCAGGCCATCCTTGATGCCGATCACTATGCGCTCGACAAGGTCAAGGATCGCATTGTCGAATATCTCGCGGTTCAGGCGCGTACCAACAAGCTGAAAGGCCCGATCCTGTGCCTCGTCGGTCCTCCGGGCGTCGGCAAGACCTCGCTCGGCAAATCGATCGCGAAGGCAACCGGTCGCCAGTTCGTGCGCCAGTCCTTGGGTGGCGTGCGTGATGAGGCCGAGATCCGTGGCCATCGCCGCACCTACATCGGCTCGCTGCCGGGCAAGATCGTGACCAACCTGAAGAAGGCCGGCACCGCAAACCCGCTGTTCCTGCTCGACGAGATCGACAAGCTGGGGCAGGATTTTCGCGGCGATCCTGCGTCTGCGCTGCTGGAAGTGCTTGATCCCGAACAGAACGCGAAGTTTCAGGACCACTATCTTGAGCTGGACTTCGATCTTTCGGACGTGATGTTCGTCTGCACGGCGAACAGCCTCAACCTGCCGCAACCGCTGCTTGATCGCATGGAGATCATCCGGCTCGAAGGCTATACCGAAGACGAAAAGGTGGAGATTGCCGAGCGTCATCTGATCCGCAAACAGGTAGAGGCACACGGGCTGAAAAAGGGCGAATTCACCCTTGAAACCGAAGCCTTGCGCGATCTGATCCGCTACTACACGCGCGAGGCGGGGGTGCGCACGCTGGAACGCGAAGTGGCGCGTCTGGCACGTAAATCGCTGCGCCAGATCCTTGAAGGCAAGACCAGGAGCGTGACGATCACGCCCGAAAACCTTTCGGACTTTGCAGGCGTGCGCAAGTTCCGCCACGGCATGTCCGACGAGGAAAATCAGGTAGGTGCCGTTACCGGCCTGGCGTGGACCGAAGTCGGCGGTGAACTGCTGACGATCGAAAGCGTGACGGTGCCGGGCAAGGGCGCGGTCAAGACGACCGGCAAGCTGGGCGAGGTGATGAGCGAGAGCGTCCAGATGGCGTTCAGCTTCGTTAAGGCGCGCAGCCCTGCTTATGGCATCAAGCCGTCGATCTTCAACCGCAAGGATCTCCACATCCACTTGCCCGAAGGCGCAGTGCCCAAGGACGGACCGAGCGCTGGTATCGGCATGGTCACTGCGATGGTTTCCACGCTCACCGGCATTCCGGTGAAAGCCGATGTGGCCATGACCGGCGAAGTGACGCTGCGCGGTCGCGTTCTGGCGATTGGCGGTTTGAAGGAAAAACTTCTCGCGGCTCTGCGCGGCGGCATCAAGACGGTGCTGATCCCCGAGGAGAACCGCAAGGATCTTGCTGAAATACCGGCCAACATCAAGGAAGGGCTGGAGATCGTTCCAGTCGCGCACGTTGATGAAGTTCTGGCACGTGCTCTGGTCAGCGCGCCGCAATCGATCGAATGGACCGAGGCGGACGATCTTGCATCGCAACCAACGGCAGCAGTTGCGGGGACGATGACTTCGCCCACGGCGCATTAGAGCACTTTCCGACCGATCTGGTTCACCGTGACGGAGCCGAATTTGTTTCAGGGCAAGGCGCGAGGAAGGAGCAATGCTGAGGCATTGTGACTGACGAGCAACGCTGCGCTGGAGCAAATTCGGCCCGCCGCTTTGCGGTTGCGATAGGAAGCTCGCTGGACAGCGTTGCATCGCTTGCAGGGGCAACCAGCCCTTGCTGCACGCTGCGCCTTGCCAGTGAGCTTCCTATCGCAATCACGATGATCCAGATTGGTCGGAAAGTGCTCTAAGACCACCCAAGCATGACCAGCAATTGACGGAAGGCCTTGCGCAAGGAAATTGCGCAAGGCTTTCGCCTGTCGGCCAACATGCCGAAATTACGGGCAAAATGGGGCCATTCCGTCGCTTTAGCCTTTGACAGTCGAGATTTTCTCCGCTCTCTTTCGGCCCACGCAAATAGGCGATTCAATCCCGAAGTTTCTCAATCGTAAGATTTTGGCCCAAGAAAAAATACTTAGGGGGTTTCCGCATGAACAAGAACGATCTGATCGGCGCAGTTGCCGAAGTCAGTGGCCTGTCCAAAGGTGACGCGACGAAGGCTGTTGAAGCGGTTTTCGAATCGATTTCAGGTGCCTTGGCCGGGGGCGACGAAGTGCGCCTGGTCGGTTTTGGTACTTTCTCAGTTGCAAAGCGCAAGGCGTCCACGGGCCGCAACCCGCGCACCGGCGAGCCAATGTCGATCAAGGCATCAGCCCAGCCCAAGTTCAAGGCCGGCAAGGGCCTGAAAGACGCGGTAAACTGAACGGCATCGGTTTTTCCTGCCCAGCGGGATGAAGCTGCCAACATGAAAAACCGCCCCGGTCAGGCCGACCGGGGCGGTTTTTTGTGGTTTCTGAATATTATGGTCAATCAGGGCGCGATGCGGATGAGTGCGCTTGGCGCTTCCTTGGTGCGGGCATTGACCTTCCATTGCAGAGTCTTGCCGGCAGGACCGGCGGCAGGGCCTTCATCAGTGTTATTTGCCAGAATTTCGCCGTTGGTCACGATAGTCAACACACCATCAAGCACGGGCATTCCATTCCCGCCAACCTTTTCGCTCTTTTCGTCTGCCGCCGCTGCGGCCATGCTCATGAACGGCGTTCCTGTTGACGCGGAAGTCAGAGCAGGCGCGTCAATCCGCACGCTGCCATCGGCGCGGCGTATCATGGTGACGAACGGCGTGATCATCGGCAGCTTTTCGACGGTGGGGAAGTTGAAATCGTGATCTAGCCGTCCGGTGACGGCGTATTCCACTTCGAAGCGTCCGTCGCCCTTGTCGATGACGGACTTCCAGCCTTTCTGTCGGCGCAGACGCTCTGCAAATTCCTGCGCGGCTTGCGGGTCGGCAGGATCGATGCCGCCCATCATGGTCTTCATCATCTGATCATCGGAATCCTGCTTGGCTTTAGAAGCAGCCTTGCTGGCAGCGACATCCTCTTCCCAGACCCTTTTCTGTTCGGTCAGTTCGTCAGCGGTGCATTCGCGCTCGTCACTCGTGTCATCGTCATAGCAGGTTGATGGTTCGAACGTGGCACTGGCGTTTTTCCGTTCGCGTTCGTCAGCGGCAAGCTTGGACAGCGCAAGGACGTGGATATCACCTTTGTAGCTGAAACTGAACGTGCCGTCCTTGCGCAATGTGATGTCCGACGTGAAGCGACCCGGCATCAGCAGGCAGCCGGCCAGCAGGAGAAGAGCGGCAACAGCCGCGCCAAATTTGATCGAACGATTCATGGGTTCCCTCCCTTGCCTGCTCAAGCTTCGCGCCCAGTTAAGCTTTCGCGTGTCGCCACGGCATAGAGCGCGATTGCGGCCGCGTTCGAAACGTTAAGGCTTTCGATTGCCGAGGCAATGGGCAACCGTGCAATCGCATCGCAGTGCTGTGCTACGTTATGGCGCAGGCCTTCACCCTCTGCGCCTAGCACGAGTGCGACCGGACCAGCGGGAAGGGCCGAGGGGAATACGGCCTTGCCATCCCCATCAAGGCCAATGCGCCAATAGCCTTCCTCTGACATGCGTTCGAGCGCGCGGGACAGGTTCACCACGCGCACCCAAGGAACGACTTCCAGTGCGCCGGATGCCGATTTCGCCAGAGTGCCCGATTCGGGCGGGGCATGGCGATCTTGGGTAACCAGCGCTGCCACATCGAACGCCGCACATGATCGCAGGATGGCGCCGACATTGTGCGGATCGGTAACCGAATCGAGAACGACGATGGCGCGGCCTTCCGATTCTTCGAGAATATCATCGAGCGCTACGTCATCGAGCGGAGCGCAATCGAGCACGAGCCCCTGATGCGGGGCGTCCTTTGCGACGAGCCGCGCAAGATCGGCAGCCTGTGCATATTCGACCGGCAGCGAAGATGGCAGTTCCGCATCGTGATCGTCCAGCATGGCCTGAATCGCCTCGCGCGTGCCCCACAGCTTTTTTGCGTCGCGGTCGGGATTGGTCAGCGCGGCTTCCACGGCGTGCCGGCCCCACAGACGGATAGCGCCCGAACTTCCCCGGCCGGAGCCGCGCCCGCCCTTGTTCCGACCGGCGCGCCCGCGCAGTGCGCGGCCCTTGGGTTGATCGTCGTGACGGGGCATTGGCGCACCTTTTCTGCAAGCTTGTTGGAAAATTCGTGCCGCGTTTGCCAGCCTGCCCATTGACAGGCAAGTCTCCCTTCGCCAAAGGGGCCGCCTCTCGGCCGGACGGTCTCCTCGGAGATCAAAAAATCGGCTTTCCTTTCGGGGAAATCCGGCACCGGCAGCACTGGTGTGGACAGGTGGCCGAGTGGTTAATGGCAGCAGACTGTAAATCTGCCCGCGAGAGCGTACGC
>NZ_JBMLSM010000161.1:0-3893 GCF_049240505.1 Novosphingobium sp. | reverse complement strand
TCGATCGTTCGAAGAAGCCGAACTTCTCGGTCAAGGCCCGCCAGCTGGCCGAAGAAAAGGAAGCAGTGGAACAGTACGGCTCGTCGGATGCCGGTGCTTCGCTGGGCGACATCCTGGGTGCGGCGCTGAAGGCTCGCAACTAAGACTGCCGCTCCCGCAAGAGACAAGCAAAAGCAAGGCCCGCTCGGAGATATCCGGGCGGGCTTTTGCTTTGTGGTCCGCTTTGCTTTGTGATGGGGCGGCGCTAAAGCTGGAGCATGACGCTAGAAATCCACCAGTTCCCGTGCCTGTCCGATAACTACGGATTCCTCATTCACGATCCGGCGAGCGGCGAAACGGCGTGTATCGATACGCCTGATGCCGATGCTTACTTGCGCGAGGCGAGCGCGAAGGGGTGGCGGATTACGCAGATCTGGAACACGCACTGGCATCCCGATCATGCCGGTGGGAATGAAGCGATCAAGGCGGCTACCGGGTGCGTGGTCGTTGCACCTGCGGGGGATGCGGGCAAGATTGCGGGCGTTGATCGAGCGGTGACGCAGGGCGATATGGTGGCACTAGGGGCGTTCTCGACACAGGTGATCGACGTGGGTGGACACACGCTGGGGCATATCGCGTATCACCTGCCGGAAGCCGCGGTGGCGTTCGTGGGCGACGCGCTGTTTCCGCTGGGCTGCGGGCGGATGTTTGAAGGCACGCCCAACCAGTTCTGGGCCAGCCTTGCCCGGTTGAAAGCCCTGCCGGTTGAGACGACGCTCTACAGCGCGCACGAATATACGCAGTCGAACGCGCGGTTTGCAGTGTTTGCCGATCCAGACAATGCGGCGCTGCGGACTTATGCCGAGAGCGTGGACGCGCGACGGGAGCGCGACGAATGGACCGTGCCGACAACGCTTGGCGCGGAGCTGGCGGCCAATCCCTTTTTGCGGTCTGACGATCCCGATATGGCGGCGCGATGGGGCGGGTCGTCGCCCGAACAGACATTTGCCGCACTACGGGCCGCCAAGGACACTTTCCGCTGACGCCGATCCTGCTAAAGCGTCAGTTGACCTTGGGGGAAGCGCATTGCCGAGCGACAGGAAAATCATCCGCGTAACGTCGTTCGACGTGGCCGAAGCGGCGGGCGTGAGCCAATCGACCGTGAGCCGCGCGCTGGCCGGCGACACATCGATCAGTGAACCAACGCGCCAGCGCGTGATGGAAGCCGCAAGGCGCCTGAACTATCAGGTGGACGAAAACGCGGCGCGACTGCGGCGCGGGCGCACGGGCACGCTGGCGGTGGTGATGATCTGCCGGGAAGCGCAGGACCGCAAGGACATCAACCCCTTCTACTTCTCGCTGCTGGGCAGCACTTGCGCTGCGGCATCAGCGCGGGGCTATGAAACGCTGGTGGCGTTTCAGGATGCGCCCGAGAACTTCTGGGGGCACTTTCAGGAACGGCGCAAGGCCGATGGCATGATCGTGATCGGCACGACCACCAATACAGCGGCGTGGGACTATTTCCGCGATATGCCGCAGGGCACGCACTGGACCTGCTGGGGATCGCCCGACAACGACATGCCGTGGGTGCGCAGCGACAACCTTTCCGGCGCAACGCTGGCGACGCGACACCTGCTGGTACGCGGCTACCAGAAGATCGTGTGCATTGGATCAGCCACATCGCCGCAGCGCCAGTTTCAGGAGCGGTATGAAGGCTATGCCGAGGCGATGCGCTCTGCCGGGCATGAACCGCATCTGGTGCAGGTGGAAAGTGGCCTTGCCCGTGAGGAGCAGGGCCGACGTGCGGCCATTGCGCTGGTGGAAAGCGGCGTGGCCTTCGACGCGATCTTTGCCGTGTGCGATGAGATGGCACTTGGCGCGCTGAAAGAACTGACCGTGCGGGGCTATTCCATTCCCGATCAGGTCGGCATCATCGGCTTTGACGGTATCCGCGCGGGCGCTTGGTCCACGCCGCCCCTCACCTCGATCGAGCCGGACTTCCAGATGGCAGGCGGGCTGCTGGTGGAGCAGTTGCTTGCCAAGATCAACGGGACGGAAGGGTCCGGGCGACGGGTGCCGGTGAGGCTGGTGATCCGGGGGTCTACTCGGGCCTAGCCCGCCAAATCTTACGTGGCGACGATCAACCGATATCCCACATCAAGCGTTTCCAGCCCTGCAAGATGGCCATAGCGCCGGTGCCATTCACCGGACCCCATATCCGCTTCAAGCCGGGCCAAGCCGGGATTGATCGTATCGCCAAGTGCCCAGAAGGAAGAACTTCCGCTCCTGTACCGAGCATCGAGATAAACTCTCGGACGCCGCCAGAATGCATAAAGAAACCCATCGGTACAATCATGCGGAACGGGTATCGGGGTAACGGACACTTTGCCCAGATGTTCGGCATAGAAAGCAATTGGCGGCATCTGTCGCGAATCGAGTTCGACAAGTTCGGGCAGATAGTCCGTCAACCACGGACGATGGTCGGGATCATATGTCAGAAGAACCACGGGGCCGCGCGCCACACGACGCATTTCCTTGAGCCCCTTCACCTGGTCCGTCCAGTGGTGCACGCTCAACACTGCCATGACAGCGTCGAACATATTATCGGCAAACGGAAGCGCTTCAGCGTTGGCTTGAACAACCGCTGACCGCTTACCGGAAGGCCGTTGGCGGATCATCTCTGCCGAAGGCTCAACCGCTGTCACCAGACGGCCCTCCGGTTCATATGACCCCGTTCCCGCGCCAACATTCAATACGGTGCGCGCACGGCCAAGAGCATCGTCAATCAGACGCGCAATACGAGGATCTGGATGGCGCAATCGCCTGTAGTCCACACCGATCGTGTCGTAGAGTGCCATTTCAGCTCCGCGAGAAAACGCGGCTGCTTCCTATCAGCAATGGACGACAACCAACAAACGAAACCCCTCCCGGCCTGTTGGCCGGAAGGGGTTTCGTTTGTTGGTCAGCCCTGACGCGCGGTTAGCGGATCAGTTCACCAGGCCAGCGATGGCACCATCGACCAGCGCCTTGTCGGCTCCGGCGGAGTGGTTCTTCGCAATGAGGTTGCGCGCCGCAGCAGTAGCAGCCTCGGCAGCCTTGGCGCGGAGATCATCGACCGCAGCGCGTTCGGCGGCGGCGATCTTGTCCGATGCCATCTTTTCGCGACGGGCGATGGTGGTCGCAGCGTCGGCTTCGGCCTTGGCGACGATGGCTTCGGCTTCGCTCTTGGCGTGCTCTACCATTGCCGCCGCGTCCTTTTCGGCGTTGGCGATCTTGGCAGCGTATTCTGCACGCAGCTTTTCGGCTTCAGCGCGGAGCGCCTTGGCTTCATCAAGCTGCTTGCGGATCGCGCCGATCTGCTTGTCGAGACCACCGACGATCGCGCCGGGCACCTTCTTCATGACAAGAATGCCAAGGAAGATAAGCATGGCCAGCGCCACCCATGCGCTAGGCCCAAGGCCCAGTGCGGAAGGTTCGACGTGGTGTTCGCCGCCAGCCGGTTCGTGCTCGACGACGGCAGTCGTCTCGGCATGATTAGCCATTTGCGAGAACTCCCTTCACGGCGGCTTGTGCGTCTGCAGCGGGGATCGACAGGCCGGCAAGGCGGCTTGCGATGTCCTGCGCGGCTTCTGCGGCAACGCCTTCCACTTCACCCAGCGCCGAAGCGCGGGCAGCGGCAATGCGGGCTTCGGCAGCAGTCACGGTCTCGTCAATACGAGCCGAAGCAGCGGCGAGCTTTGCGTCGGTCGCCTTGGCCGCGTCTGCCTTGGCAGCAGCGATCAGGCTTTGGGCTTCGGCACGCTGCTTGTTCGCCTGAACGCGCCATGCCTCTTCCTCGGCATCGGCGGCAGCCCGTGCAGCTTCGGCAGCGGCAAGGTCGTCGGCGATCTGCTTGTCGCGGCCGTCCATCGTGG
>NZ_JBMLSM010000160.1:0-11601 GCF_049240505.1 Novosphingobium sp. | reverse complement strand
CACGAGGCTTCACGTTATAGTCAATCACGCGCTTCACGCACACCAGGGCTTTCATCGCGAGGCGTCCTTTCATCCAAAACCAATGGGTGCGGCATAATTCGCGCTTACGTAAACGTCAACTATACTTGCAGCCATGCGCTACCTTATCCGCGATGCGCCATCGTTCAGCCACTAGCACAAACAAAAGGGGCGCCGGTTGCCCGACGCCCCTTTGCAATCTTGCCGTGGTGCCTGGCGATCAGGCGACCGCGCGCACTTCGGCAACGATCTTCTTGGCGGCATCGCCCAGATCGTTGGCAGGAACGATCGGCAGACCCGAATTGGCCAGAATGTCCTTGCCCTGCTGGACGTTGGTGCCTTCGAGGCGGACGACGAGCGGAACCGAGAGGTTCACTTCCTTTGCTGCGGCGACAATGCCGTCAGCGATGATGTCGCACTTCATGATCCCGCCGAAGATGTTGACGAGAATGCCCTTCACTGCCGGATCCTTGAGGATGATCTTGAAGGCAGCCGTTACCTTTTCCTTGTTGGCGCCGCCGCCCACGTCGAGGAAGTTGGCGGGAAATTCGCCATTCAGCTTGATGATGTCCATCGTGGCCATCGCCAGACCTGCGCCGTTGACCATGCAGCCGATGTTGCCATCGAGCTTGATGTAGGCGAGGTCATACTTGCTGGCTTCGATTTCCGCCGGATCTTCCTCGGTTTCGTCACGCAGAGCGAAGACATCGGGGTGGCGGTAGAGCGAGTTCGAATCGAAGCTCATCTTGGTGTCGAGGACGAGCAGGTTTCCGTCCTTGGTTTCCACCAGCGGGTTGATTTCGAGCATGTCGCAATCCAGCGCTACGAAAGCGTTGTAGAGCTGCTCGGCGATCTTGCCGGCCTGCTTGTTGAGATCGCCCGAAAGCTGGAGCGCATAGCCGACGGCGCGGCCGTGGTGGGGCATGAAGCCTTCTGCCGGATCGATGGTGATCGTGGCGATCTTTTCCGGCGTGGCGTGGGCGACTTCTTCGATGTCCATGCCGCCTTCGGTGGACACGATCATGGCGACGCGGCTGGTGGCGCGATCGACAACCATCGAGAGGTAGTATTCCTTGGCGATATCAACGCCATCGGTCACGTAGAGGCGGTTCACCTGCTTGCCAGCTTCGCCGGTCTGCACGGTGACGAGGGTATTGCCGAGCATTTCCTTGGCGAATGCTTCAACTTCCTCGACGCTCTTGGCGAGGCGCACGCCGCCCTTGGCATCAGCAGGCAGTTCCTTGAACTTGCCCTTGCCGCGGCCACCGGCGTGGATCTGCGCCTTCACGACATAAAGCGGCCCGGGCAACTGCTTGGCAGCGGCAACGGCTTCTTCAACGGTGAGCGCGGCAATGCCGGCCGGGATGCCGACGCCAAACTTTGCGAGCAGTTCCTTGGCCTGATATTCATGGACGTTCATGCGTGATCCCCGACTTGAATGGCGTTCCGGCGTTGACCGGAAAACCGACAGGCGCGCCACCATCGGCGCAAAGGTATGCGCCCCCGATGGCGCTTTGAGTCGCTATGCCTTAAGCACAGCAAGCAGGGCTTGAAAAGGGGCGTAAATGCGAGGTATCCACCTATCTTTGATAACAACTCGCAATTGCAGAACCATACATAGAGCCGTCACGATCAGGGGCGCGCGATGATCGACTATGACCGCCTTCACGCTATCGTCCGCGCTGCGGGGGAAATGGCGCTCGCCCTCTGGCCCGGTCACGGCCACGCGCCGCAGGTATGGGAAAAGACTCCCGGCAGCCCGGTGTGCGATGCGGATATTGCCGTCGATGCCTTTCTGAAGCGCGAATTGGGCGCATTGTTGCCATCGGCCGGGTGGCTGTCAGAAGAAACCGTAGACCATCCTGACCGACTGGACCGGGGCCTGTGCTGGCTGGTCGACCCGGTAGACGGCACGCGCGATTTCGTGCGCGGGCGGCCCGGCTGGTCTGTCTCGGTGGCGCTGGTGAGCGAAGGGCGGCCGCTGATCGGCGCATTGAGCGCACCGGCGCGCGGCGAATATTGGGCAGCGGTTGCCGGGAAGGGTGCGACGCGCAACGATGTGCCACTACAGGCCAGCACGCGCACGGTACTGGCCGGTTCGCGCGTTCCGGCTGACAGTTTGCCGAAAGCCGATGCCGATCTTGTTGTTGTGGACAAGCCCAATTCCATCGCGCTGCGCATCGCGATGGTCGGCGCGAACGAGGCCGACCTGCTGGCAACACTGCGCTGGGGTTTTGAATGGGACATCGCGGCTGCCAGCCTGATCGCGCGCGAGGCAGGTGCATCGGTCAGCGATGCTTTCGGGCAGCCCTTGGCCTATAACAAGCGCGATCCGCGTGCATTCGGATTGCTGGTGACTGCGCCAGCGATTCACGCAGCAGCGGTCGACCGGTTGGCCGACCGCGCCGCCAAAATGGTTTAGGGTCAGGACCTAAAAATCCTCGGTGTCGATGGTGGGGAGGATCGCTCCGGCATAGCGGTGGCCAGATACCGTCTGCTGGTTGATCAGCGCATCGACTTCTGCGGCGACAGCGGCGGGCACTTCCCAATCCCAGCGCGCGATGTTCTCTTCGAGATGGGCGATCTTGCCGGTGCCGGGGATCGTGACGATGTGGTCCCCGCGCGAATGCACCCAGGCGAGGCTGAGCTGTGCAGGGGTAACGCCTTCACGCGCGGCAATAGCGTTGAATTGGTCGATCAGGGCAAGATTCTTCGGCCAGTTATCGCCCATGAAACGCGGCATGGCTTTGCGAATATCGCCATCGGGCAGCGCGGCAGGATCGCGCAAACCATTGGCGAGCACCCCGCGTCCGACCGGCGAAAAGGCCACGAAGGTTGTACCAAGTTCGCTGCACGCATCGAGAACCGCAATTTCCGCCTGCCGCGTCCACGGCGAATATTCGGTCTGCATCGCGGCGATGGGGTGAACCGCAGCAGCGCGGCGCAGCGTATCAGCCGACATTTCCGACAGGCCGATGCCACCGATCTTGCCTTCCTTCACAAGGTCCGCCATCGCGCCGACCGATTCCTCGATTGGCACGTTCCGGTCACGCCGGTGCATGTAATAAAGGTCGATGTGGTCGGTCTGCAGCAGCTTGAGCGAAATTTCGAGTTCACTGCGGATCGTATCGGGATGGCAATCGACCCCGCGTTTCTCTCCGCTGGCGAAGATGCCCATCTTCGACGCGAGATAGACCTGATCGCGCCGCCCCTTCAGCGCAATGCCGACCTGCGTTTCGTTGTGACCAAGGCCATAAAGGCGCGCGGTATCGAAATGATCGTAGCCGATATCGATCGCCCGGTGGAGCAGGCGGATGCCATCCTCCTCACTCGGCCTGCCAGAATAAGCCCAGCTCAGCGACATGCAGCCAAGGCCAACGGGATTTACAGAGCGTCCGTTGATAGAGCGGCGTTCAATCGGCATGGGCAATCTCCTTTGTGCCACGCCGATGCCAGCCTGCGCCGACAGGGGTCAACCGCGAAACGGAAGGATGACAACAAAAACGGCGCTGCCCCCAAGGGAGAGCAGCGCCGCTTGTTTGTGAAAGTGACGGTTACTGGCCGCTGCGCGCAGCGTTCACATCATCCTGGCTGATCGGAACAATCTTGATCTCGACACGGCGGTTGGCCGAACGGCCCTGTTCGGTATCGTTCGATGCGATCGGCTGCGATTCGCCAAAGCCCTGGCTGCGGATACGGGCATAACCAACCCCACGCGAGGTCAGGTAATCGGCCACAGCGCGAGCGCGACGTTCCGAAAGCGCCTGATTGTAGGCGTCCGATCCGGTGGAATCGGTATGACCATAAACGTCGATCAACGAATTGGGATACTGCACCAGCGACTGGGCGACGCGATCAAGCGTTGCGCCGAAAGCAGGCTTCACAGTGGAACTATCCACATCGAACGTCACACCGTTCGGCAGGTTCACGAGAATGGCGTTACCGCCATCGGTTTCGGTTACGTCCACACCGGTACCTGCAGTCTGTTCGCGAAGTTCGCGAATCTGCTTGTCTTTCTGGTAGCCGATCACGCCACCGGCAACGCCACCGATTCCTGCACCAACGATACGACCCGTTTTGCCACCGATCAGGCCGCCCAACAGTGCGCCACCCAGCGCGCCGCCGATGCCACCGATAGCGGTGCGGGAAACCTTGCGCTCTCCGGTGTTTGGATCGGTAACGCAGGCAGAGAGGCTGACCAGCGAAACTGCACACAAGCTTGACATCATGATGCGGCGAATTTTCATTTCCTGTCCCCTTTGACCGGCTTCCTGCCCCGAATTTAGCGACAGGACGTCGTAATGACAGGTCAAAATACGCCCGGTTTGGCTGAACGGTTCCCGAACGTAAAATGTCATTGCTGTGACAGGGTACGTGATGGGGAACAATTGCGTGCCTATTCGCCTTTTGCGGGAAATCTGTTAGGGGCCGTTTCGTGACACCTTATCCTTGGTCTGATGTCCTGGTTATCCTGGGCCTCGTTGTGCTCAACGGCTTGTTTTCCATGTCGGAACTGGCAATCGTCTCGGCACGTCCGGCACGATTGAAAGTGGCGGCGGAGGAGGGCAGCAAGGGTGCGAAGACCGCACTGGCGCTCGCTTCCGATCCCGGAAAATTTTTATCGACCGTGCAGATCGGCATCACGCTCGTCGGCATCATTGCCGGTGCCTATTCGGGTGCCAGCCTTGGTGGACCGACGGCTGAGCGGCTGGCCGCTTGGGGAGTTCCGGCGCGCTACGCCGACGATGCGGGCTTTGCGATCGTCATTGCAGTGACCACCTACCTCAGCCTCGTCGTCGGCGAACTTGTGCCAAAGCAACTGGCACTGCGCGCTGCCGAACCGATCGCCAAGATCGCAGCCCCTGCGCTGGCGCTGATGTCGAAAGTGGCCGCGCCATTCGTGTGGCTGCTCGACAATTCATCGAGCCTTATCATACGCTTGCTGGGCCTGAAACAGGGAAGCGAACAGGAGGTCACCGCCGAGGAACTGCACATGATCTTTGCCGAGGCCACGCGATCGGGCGTGATCGAGGAGGAAGAGCGCGCGCTGATGACCGGCATCATGCGGCTGGCCGAACGCCCGGTGCGTGAAGTGATGACGCCGCGCACCGAACTCCACTGGATCGAGCGCCGCGCACCCGAAACCGAATTGCGCGCGGCAATTGAAGACTCACCCCACTCGCTGTTGCTGGTGGCGGACGGATCGGTAGACAAGATCGTGGGCGTCGTGAAAGTGCGTGACGTGCTTTCCACCCTGCTGCGCGGGCGCAAGGTGCAGCTTGGCCGGCTGATGAAGAAGCCTGCCATCGTGCCCGATCAACTCGACACGATGGACGCACTGGGCATGATCCAGCAGGCCGAAGTGGCGCTGGCGCTGGTGCATGACGAGTATGGCCATCTTGAAGGAATCGTTACCCCGGCAGACCTTCTCGCCGCCATCGCGGGCAATTTCGTTGGCCACGCCGATGCGGGCGACGAACCGATGGTGGTGGAGCGCGAGGACGGCTCGCTGTTGATCGCAGGCGCGCTTCCCGCCGATGCGCTGGCAGACCGGCTTGGCATCGACATGCCCGATGATCGCGAATTTGCCACGACTGCGGGTTACTGCCTTTCGGTGCTGAAGCGTCTGCCCAACGAGGGCGAACACTTCACCGATCAGGGTTGGCGTTTCGAAGTGGTCGATATGGATGGCCGCAAGATCGACAAGCTGCTGGTTTGCCGCAAGAAAGCCGCGCAAGTCGTCGAGCCGGAAGGCGACGCCTAAGAGGCAACGAAAAAGGGGCGCCCTGTCGGACGCCCCTTTCCTTTTCAATTTGCTCTGACAATCAGCGCGGCAGTTCGCTCACGCCCATCAGCGCCTGGTCCACGGCACGGGCGCACTGGCGGCCTTCGCGGATCGCCCATACGACGAGGCTCTGGCCGCGGCGCATATCGCCGCACGAGAACACGTTGTCGACGCTGGTCTTGTAATCGACGACGTTGCCCTTGACGTTGCCACGCGGGTCAAGCTCGACGCCGGACTGTTCGAGCAGACCCTGCTTGCGCGGACCGACAAAGCCCATCGCCAGCAGGATGAGGTCTGCCTTGAGCACGAATTCGCTGCCTGCGACTTCCTGCATCTGGCCGTTTACCCATTCCACGCGGACGCATTCCAGACCGGTAACGTCGTTTTCGCCAATCACGCGCTTGGTCAGCACCGCAAACTCACGCTCGCAGCCTTCCTCGTGGCTGGACGAGGTACGCAGCTTGAGCGGCCAGTTCGGCCATGACAGCGCCTTGTCTTCCTTTTCAGGAGGCTTGGGCATGATTTCGAGCTGGGTGACCGAAGCCGCACCCTGACGGTTCGAGGTGCCAACACAGTCCGAACCGGTATCGCCGCCGCCGATCACCACGACATGCTTGCCGGTAGCGAGAAGCGAGCCGCGCGGCGCGGCGCGCAGTTCGTCGTCTCCTGCGTTGCGCTTGTTCTGCTGGGTCAGGAATTCCATCGCCATGCGCACGCCGGGCAGTTCTGCACCGGGGATATTGAGGCCGCGCGGATCTTCCGCACCGCCCGCCAGCACCACCGCGTCGAAGTTTTCCTGCAGCGAAGCGAACGAGACGGTCACGCCCACTTCGACGCCCGTGCGGAACTGGACGCCTTCGGCCTCCATCTGCATCGCGCGGCGATTGATGTGGGTCTTTTCCATCTTGAAGTCGGGGATGCCGTAGCGCAGCAGTCCGCCGACGCGATCGTTCTTTTCGAACACCGTCACGGAATGGCCAGCGCGCGCAAGCTGCTGCGCTGCGGCCATGCCGGCAGGGCCAGAACCGACGATGGCAACTGACTTGCCGGTCTTCTTCGCCGGAACCTGCGGCTCGATCCAGCCTTCCTTCCACCCGCGATCGACGATGGCACATTCGATCGATTTGATGGTGACCGGCTGGTCCACGATGTTCAGCGTGCAAGCTGCTTCGCACGGGGCGGGGCAGATGCGACCGGTGAACTCGGGAAAATTGTTGGTCGAATGCAGGTTGGTCAGCGCATCGCGCCAGTCACCTTCATAGACCAGATGATTCCAGTCGGGGATCTGGTTGTTCACCGGACAGCCGTTGTGACAGTACGGAATACCGCAGTTCATGCAGCGCGATGCCTGGCCCTTGAGGCCGGAATCATCGTGCGGGATCACGAATTCGCGATAGTGCTTCAAACGTTCCGCAGGCGCATCATAGGTGCGATCCTTGCGGTCGATTTCGAGAAAGCCGGTTGCCTTGCCCATTGTAATCTAACCCTTACTCAGCCGCGACCGACGCGGCTTCGAGGCGCTCGGCCTCCATCTGGCGGAGCGCACGCGCATAGTCGCGCGGCATGACCTTGACGAACTTGCCCAGCGCCGCATCCCAGTTGTCGAGAATTTCGCGCGCACGGTTGCTGCCGGTGTAGAGGTGATGACGTTCCACCAGCACCCGCAGGCGTTCCGCGTCATGACGCAGCATGTCACCCATGCCGTAGTCGTAGACGTCAACCCCACGCTGCTGCGGACGGCCCGCACCATCGTCTTCGTCACGCTCTGCCGAAACCGGGACGACATCGACCATCGCGCCATTGACGAGCTTGGCGAAATTGCCATCGACGTCATAGACATAGGCCACACCGCCCGACATGCCCGCCGCAAAGTTGCGCCCGGTGCGTCCGAGCACGACGACAACGCCGCCGGTCATGTATTCGCAGCCATGATCGCCGGTGCCTTCGACAACCGCCAGCGCGCCCGAATTGCGCACTGCAAAGCGTTCACCGCCCACACCGTTGAAGTACGCCTCACCGGCAATCGCGCCATAAAGCACGGTGTTGCCAACGATGATGTTCTCGGTCGGATCACGTTCGACATGCGAAGGCTGGCGCACGATCACCCGACCGCCCGAAAGCCCCTTGCCCACATAGTCGTTGGCATCGCCGACGAGATCCAGCGTTACGCCATGCGCAAGGAACGCGCCGAACGACTGGCCCGCCACACCCTTGAACGAGATGTGGATGGTGTTGTCGGGCAAGCCCTTGTGGCCATACTTCTTCGCCACTTCACCCGAAAGCATCGCGCCGACCGTGCGGTTGACGTTGATGACCTTGCGTTCGAGACGAACAGGTTCGCCCTTGTCCAGTGCCGAGGCGCTGGCCGCGATCAGATCCTGATCGAGCGCGGCTTCAAGACCGTGATCCTGCGTCTCGCTCCAGTTCAGGGTCGTGCCCGCAACGGGATCGACCTTGTACAGCAGCTTCGACAGATCGACGCCCTGCGCCTTCCAGTGCGAAACCGCCTTGTTGGTATCGAGACGATCCACGCGACCGACCATTTCGGCAATCGTGCGGAAGCCCATTTCGGCCATGATCGCGCGCAGTTCTTCAGCAACGAAGAAGAAGTAGTTGATCACATGCTCCGGTTGACCGGTGAAGCGCGCGCGCAGCACCGGATCCTGCGTGGCAACGCCAACCGGGCAGGTGTTCAGATGGCATTTGCGCATCATGATGCAGCCAGCAGCGATCAGCGGCGCGGTGGCAAAGCCAAACTCGTCCGCGCCCAGCAGCGCGGCCACGGCCACGTCGCGGCCGGTGCGCAGGCCACCGTCGGCCTGCACGCAGATGCGGCTGCGCAGGTTGTTGAGCAGTAGGGTCTGCTGGGTTTCGGCAAGACCGATTTCCCACGGAGAACCCGCGTGCGTCAGCGAGGTGAGCGGGGATGCGCCCGTGCCGCCTTCATAGCCGGAGATCGTGACGTGATCCGCGCGCGCCTTGGAAACGCCCGCAGCCACAGTGCCCACGCCCACTTCGGACACCAGCTTGACCGAGATACGCGCGCCGGTGTTCACGTTCTTGAGATCGTGAATGAGCTGCGCAAGATCTTCGATCGAGTAGATATCGTGGTGCGGCGGCGGCGAGATCAGGCCGACGCCGGGCGTGGAGTGGCGGGTCTTGCCAATGGTCTTGTCAACCTTGTCGCCCGGCAGCTGGCCGCCTTCACCGGGCTTTGCGCCCTGCGCCATCTTGATCTGCACGTCGTCAGCATTGACGAGGTATTCCGCCGTCACGCCGAAGCGGCCCGAGGCCACCTGCTTGATCGCAGAGCGCATCGAATCGCCGTTCGCCATCGGCTTGAAGCGCGCCGGGTCTTCACCGCCTTCACCGGTGTTCGACTTGCCGCCGATGCGGTTCATCGCCACGGCCAGCGTGGTGTGCGCTTCCCACGAGATCGAGCCATAGCTCATCGCGCCAGTGGCGAAACGCTTGACGATCTCGCTCGCCGGCTCGACTTCGGAAATGTCGACAGGCTGATCGGCCTTCTTCAGTTCCATCAGCCCGCGGATGGTAAGCATCCGTTCGGACTGGTCGTTGATCGACTGGGCGAATTCACGATATTTTTCAGGCGTGTTGCCGCGTACCGCGTGCTGCAGGCTGGCGATGTTCGATGCGGTCCAGGCATGTTCTTCACCACGCAGGCGAAGCTGGTACATGCCGCCAACGTCCAGCATCTTCTTGTAGATCGGGTTGTCGCCATAGGCCGTAGCGTGACGACGCACGGTTTCTTCTGCGATTTCCTTGAGGCCGACGCCTTCGATCGTGGTCGCCGTGCCGGTGAAATAGGCATTCACGAACTCGGTCGAAAGACCCACGGCGTCGAAGATCTGCGCACCGCAATAGGACTGGTAGGTCGAAATGCCCATCTTGGACATGACCTTCAGAATGCCCTTGCCGATGGCCTTGATGTAGTTCTTCTTTACATCCTTCGGCTCGAGCGGAAGCTCCTTCGACACGCGGATCTGTTCCAGCGTTTCAAACGCCAGATAGGGGTTGATCGCTTCTGCGCCATAGCCCGCCAGCACGCAGAAGTGGTGCACTTCGCGCGCTTCGCCAGTTTCCACGACAAGCCCGGTCTGCATACGCAGGCCCTGACGCACGAGGTGCTGGTGAACGGCAGCCGTTGCCAGCGCCGCGGGCATCGGAATGCGGGTTTCGCACTGCGCGCGGTCCGACAGGATCAGGATGTTCTTGTCGGCCAGCACCGCTTCGGTGGCAGCCCAGCACATTTCCTTGATCGCCATTTCAAGGCCATCGGCCCCGGTAGCGGCATCCCATGTGGCGTCCACAGTGGCGGTGCGGAACGCGCCGTCAAGCGCGGCTTCGACCGAGCGGATCTTTGCCACTTCCTCGTTCGTCAGGATCGGCTGATCGACTTCGAGACGCTTGTGGCTGCCGGCATCGTGGCCGAGCAGGTTCGGGCGCGGCCCGATCATGCTGACCAGCGACATGACCAGTTCTTCACGGATCGGATCGATCGGCGGGTTGGTGACCTGCGCGAAGTTCTGCTTGAAGTAATCGTAGAGCAGGCGCGAGCGGCTCGACAGAACGGCAATCGGCGTATCGGTGCCCATCGAACCCAGTGGATCGTCACCAGCCACAGCCATCGGCTCAAGGAACTTGGTCACGTCTTCCTGCGTGTACCCGAAGGCCTGCTGGCGATCGAGCAGCGAGGTGGTTTCAACCGGCAGCGCGGCCAGTTCAGGCTCGATCACATCGAGCTTCTTCAGGTTGTACTGCGCGGAATCCAGCCATTCCTCGTAAGGCTCGGCGCCTGCGAGTTCAGCCTTGATTTCCTCGTCCTCAATGATCTTGCCCTGCTCCATATCGATCAGGAGCATCTTGCCGGGCTGCAGGCGCCACTTGCGGACGACATCTTCCTCACGGAAAGGCAGGACGCCGCTTTCGGACGCCATGCAGATCAGATCGTCGCGCGTGATCGAGAAGCGCGCGGGACGCAGGCCGTTGCGATCCAGCGTTGCGCCGATCTGGCGGCCATCGGTGAAGGCCACCGCAGCAGGGCCGTCCCACGGCTCCATCAACGCGGCGTGATATTCGTAGAACGCACGACGCTTGGCATCCATCAGCGGATTGCCAGCCCATGCTTCGGGGATCAGCATCATCACCGCATGGGCAAGGCTGTAACCACCGGCCAGCAGCAGTTCCAGCGCATTGTCGAGGCTGGCGGTGTCCGACTGGCCGTGCGGGATCAGCGGCCACATCTTGTCGAGATCGGGGCCAAGAAGCTCCGATTCCATCGTGCGGCGGCGCGCGTTCATCCAGTTGACGTTGCCGCGCACGGTGTTGATTTCACCGTTGTGCGCAATGAACCGGAACGGGTGCGCCAGCTTCCAGCTTGGGAAGGTGTTGGTCGAAAAACGCTGGTGGACGAGGCCCAGGGCCGAAACGCAATCGGGATCGCGCAGATCATCGAAGAACGAGCCGACCTGGTTGGCCAGCAGCAGGCCCTTGTAGACGATCGTGCGGGTCGAGAAGCTCGGCATGTAAAGCTGCGTCACGCCGGGAAGACCGTGCTTTTCAGCCATCGCCGCTAGCGGGTTCTGCGTCTGCTTGCGGATGGCCAGCAGCTTGCGCTCGAACGCATTCTGATCAGGCGTGTTCGGCCCGCGCTTGATGAAGCACTGGCGGATGACCGGCATCTGTTCGATCACGGTCTTGCCAAGGCCGTCGAGCGTGGTCGGCACGTCGCGCCAGCCGATCAGTTCCTGGCCTTCCTTGGCGATGAACTTCTCGAA
>NZ_JBMLSM010000159.1:0-1921 GCF_049240505.1 Novosphingobium sp. | reverse complement strand
CGCCGAGCAAATGGCGCATCGCCCGCCGCACCCGTTCCGACATCGGCGTCGCCGAGGTGCGCCGCACGTGGGAGGACACCCCGTTCTACGCCCGCAGCGAACTCGCCTCGCGGTTTATGGGCGAGGAAGTGGTGACGGTGCAGGAGAGCCTCGACATGCAGCGGTTCTCTTCGCCGCTGGTGCAGTTCATGCTGCCCTACCGCATGCCGCGGCGGAAATAGGGCTTCAGCATGGCCCATGGCGCATCGGTCAAATCGCTTGGAAAGGCCAGGTCGGCACGGGCATAAAGCGCTCGAGCCTTGTCGGTTCACAAGATTGATCCCCGGACGTTTCGCGACTCTCGTGAATTAGCGACTTGGGACCGCGTCAAGTTAACCCAGTGACCCCTCAACTCAACTTCGGATCAGACTCATGGGCCTTGCTCGGAGAACTGATAGGTCCGCAAGTCATGATTCTGTAACAGGTGTCAGGTTTTTTGCGTTCGATAGGTTCGGGTTCCGGCCGTCGATTGCCAGACTGCCCGTATATGAAGAGAAAAGCCCATGGTCCGTAACGGTTCTTTCGCCATTCTGTTGCTTGCGGTTGTTGGGGCGAGCCCGGCAGCCGCAGAAAGCCCTGCAGCCCGCGAGGTTGTCGAAGCTGCCCGAAGCGAATGCACGAAGGAAAAGGGGCAGTTCGACGCATCGCCCGGTAGCATCACCCCGATTGACCTATCGGGGGACGGCACGCCCGACGAGATCGTTGATGCAACCAAGTTCGCCTGTTCCACTGCTGTGTCGCTCTATTGCGGCACTGGCGGCTGCCCGATTACGGCAATTGTGGACGGCAAGTCGATCGAACTGTTCGGCCGAGGGTGGATGGCCATGGACTGGGCCGGATCCAAGATCCTGCTGCTCGATATTCACGGCAGCCGATGCGGTGCCAATGGAACCACGCGCTGTTTCGAGGCCGTAACGTGGTCCGAAGGCGCCTTCCGCAGCGTCGCGCCGGCAAACTGAAGCCGAACAAGTGAGCGAACTCGCAGGCGATCTGGTCAGCGCATCGACAACGTTTGCCGCCCTTGCACTTGTCTTTCTCGGCGGTCCCTTCAATAGTCTGGAAAATCAGGACGAGGTTGCGCGCAAAGCCAATCTGCCGGTCTATCGGCGTCGCGCGCATGCTACCTTTTGCGCTTTCGTCCTATCCTTTATCTCCGTCATCGTCGCGATTTCGCCCATGCAACGCAAAGTACGGCCTTGACCGAATTGGCGGCTGCCCTGCTGGTCGTCGTGCTAGTCTGGCTGCTGGTTGCCGCCTCGTTTCTGCTGAGGGGTTTCCACTAGCCTGCCCTAGAGTCCAATACGAAATTGTTCGGTGTAATTTCATAGCCTTGCGATACGGCGCGCGACGGGGCCAATTCGCCATGGCGCCCCGCCGCGCGCGAAGGCGCTGCGTCAGGGTTTCACCACCAGATTGCCCAGATGGCTGCCATTGAACAGCATCAGTAAGGCATCCGGGAAATGGTCGATCCCGCTGACGACATGTTCGGGCAATGTCAGTTTTCCAGCTTGCATCAGCGCGGAAATCTCAGCCATCGCCGCAGGATAGTCCGCCTCGTAATGGCTGACGACGAAGCCTTTCATAATCGCATTGCGCTCTGCCAGACGCAGGTAGAGTTTCGGCCCGCGGACATCGTCGAGATTCTGATACTGCGAAATCGCCCCGCAAATCGCGATCCTTGCCCCCGCCGGCGCGAGATTATCGAGCACGATATCAAGCGTTTCGCCGCCAACATTGTCAAAAAACACGTCAACGCCATCAGGGGCTGCTTCAGCCAGTTGCTGCGCAAGATCGACGCTCTTGTAGTCGATCGCGACATCGGCGCCAAGCGTATCGACAAGGTAGCTGCATTTCACCGGGCCTCCGGCGATGCCGATGACGC